>JAGRIK010000339.1 GCA_020443325.1 Halioglobus sp. | reverse complement strand
CATGCGATTGTGGCGAGCTCGACCTGGGTGTCGCGGTAAGCGCGAAACAGCGGGTGATCGCGCCTCCATCACAGACAGCGGCGTCGACGCTGTAGTGCTCATCTTCCGAAATGTAAGGGTCTGCATCAAGGCCCAACTGCGTCATATCGAGGGTATAGGTTCCCCGATCCAGCATAAACTGTTCCTGTCGATTGGCCACATCCAGTAGGGCAGACTTCGCATCAGAACGCCGCCCTTTCTCCATACTACTCTGGTAACCGGGAACGGCGATAGCCAACAAGACACCGACAATAACTACAACGATCATCACTTCAATCAGCGTAAAGCCCCTGCTTGCGTCGCTGCGTTTAAGCTGGCAATTTCTGTAGCCGGTCATCAGTACTCCTCCTGGTACCAGAAGTTACCATAGGGAGGACGCAGAGATTCGTCTATATCACAGACCCCGCCCGCACAATTTATCGCGCCAGGGTGTTCGATACTTGAAGCCGGTGCGCCTGGAGGTAGCAGTACATGGATCGACCCATCCGAACCGAAATGGAGTGACACCGCATTGGGAATGATCGAGCCCAGATTGATGACGTTCCGATCCCCGTCGTAAATATCGAAAACATACATCTGCCCAGTACCCGCCTGTGGTTCACACGAATTGATATCATTGTACAGGCTGGACGGTGTAAATGTGGGTACATATACCCGGCCGTTGATGGTGACCGTCCTGGCAAGGTTCTTCTCACCGCTATTCGGGAACTGGAAACGCCAGCCATGAGCATTGGCAAGGGCCTGGATCGCAGCGGTCTTCTCGTCGTCGGTACCTGTGTTGATATCGTTGTCCGATATGTCATAGAGATCGCCAACCGCCAGCGGCAAATGACAGCGGAAATCGTTGGTCGTCGGCAGCGCACAGACGGAACTGTTGGGCCTTGCCGTGGTATAGGGCGTGACTGCCATGTCCCGGATCATATATATCTGGTCATTTACATCGATCGAATTCGGATTGGTCCTGTCGCCCGTACCAATAATCACCGCATCCACTGCATCTCCTCCAAGACGAATGCGAACCACATCCGGAGCACTGAAGAAACGCCTGTCGGTCGCCACAGTACCGCTGTTGAAATCGCCCAACTTGTTAATCTGCCAGGTAGTTTGGCTGGCGGTGGGCCGCGTGGCGCCCGGCAGGTCAACACGCCATACATTCCCGCCGGTATCGCCGAAGTAAATTCGGTCCGTTACCTCATCACCGTTACTGTCGAGCACCGTTACGCCACTTGGCACGGAATGCAGCAGACCGGGTTCAGACTTGTTCGTGGCGCTGTTGGCTGCGGGAGTCACACTCCAGACCAGCGCGCCGGTCTGCGCATCCACTACAAATATGCCACGACCCGATTGATCCGGGGTCCCGACTGATGTGGCGTCTTTCCCAGTATCATAGCCAGCCCCGAATATAAGGACAGGTTTGTGGATGCCGTTGTTATCCTTGTAGCCCGGTATCGTCGTGACCACGGGCTGGGACCACGACTGGCCCAATTCACTGAAGCCCGTGGTGCTGTTGTCGATTCGCCACATGAACGATGGGCTATCGGGGTTGGAAATATCCATAGCGTAATAGGCGCGCCCACCTCGGCGCATACCCAGATAAACCCAGACTTTGTCGCCTTCACTTGCATCAAAGGTGCCGTCATTATTACTGTCGTAGGTATAGGCAACAGGCGTCAGGTCCATCCCATAGATATTGTCGGCAGAGGTGGCATTCCTTCTACGCTCGGATAGAATTGATGCCAGCTCTTTTGGAAAGAACGCCCAATCCTCCTGGCCATCGGCGTTCCCGAACATATGCACAAAACCGGCGTTTGACCCCACCACCAGCCGCAGGTCGGGATCATCCTCTGTGGCATCACCCAGCGCACCGTAGTTGAGCACCAAAGGTTGGCTGTGCAGGATATCGCCCAGTATCCAATTTCTGGGTTCATTGGTTACTGAATCCCCGTCCTTATCATAGGCGTCAAAACCCTGTGCCCAGGCCAGCTGTTTAGTAAACGCCGCCTGGTTTGCCGCTCCCAGCAAGCTGTAGAGTGCGGCACTCGATCCCAGGCCGAGCGCATCGGCGTCAAAGTTGCTTGTGTTGAATGCTTCCAGCGCACCATTTGTGCCCGTATTGCTGTAGATCGCACGGGTAGCGGGGTCCCGCAGGGCCAACAATGCGCCTACCCCACCCTTATCGACATCCGAGCCATCCACACCGACGCTCCAGAAGGTCGTAGCAGTCGATTTAATGTCGCCTGTAACAGCGTCCAACGCCGGTTGGGTGTTGGAATCGACCAGGACCGCGTCGGCATCAAGTTTGAGCTTCTTGATATTGCCTATCCAGTCCACCGAGGGTCCAGGCTTGAACATCGCGTAGTAAACCTCGTCGCGACTCTGGGTCCGGGTAAACGTATCAACAGCGACCGCGGGTGAGGTAAATGTGGTGGCCTCCGAAAGAATACCCACGATCGCGCCCTGGAACGCTTCGGTAAGCTGCTCGGCGTTATTTGCCGTGTAGTACTCGCCTTTACCATTTTCTGCAGCATCCCTCAGTAATTCCTGATCGGTGGTGAAACCGATAGTGTAGGTAATACCGAACTGGTCCCCGTCCGTATTGGGCGCGAGGTCATTATTGGCCATGTACTCCGTGAGTTGGGGCAGGCAGTTTTCTGTGGTATTGCCGTCTGCGTCCTCGTAGTCATCGCAGTCTCTTCCGGTAATGTCCTTGATCCGCTGGTTGGCGCCGGTATCCCTCTGCGGGAAACCATCGGTCATCAGAATGACATAGGTATAGGCGCACTCTGTATTGGGACTGACGTACTTACCGAGAACTTCCGCCAGGATGTCTTTACTCAGTACATCGTAAGTTCCCCTGCTGTCACTGCCGCTCTTTGCCGAGTTTCCATACTCGACATTTCTGCCTGCGAGGTAGTTGTAGGCCTCGTACATGGATTCACACATCGGGGTACTACCGGCATGGTCCATCCGATTCACGTCGGCGATCAGGTTGAGGCGCTGAAGTGCGGTCATATTTGGTATGATCCGATTCGTTATACGACCACCCTCATCATAGTTGAACTCCATCAGCCCAAAATCGATGCCGGTGTTGGTGGAGATAATTGTGGATATCACTTCCTGGGCTATATCCAGCCTGGAGCGAGATTCAACCAGACTGTCATCGTGGTACCAGTTCAGGTAATGCGAGGTATAGAACGTGTAAGGCGAACCACCCCACTGCACCGATGGATCAGGATTGGGGCCGTACTCGTTACCGTTGAGAACGTTTGTTTGCGGGTACCCCGCACCCTGGCCTGCGCCGTTCCCGTCCTTGCTGTTAGTGACATCATCACGGCACTCCACGTGTGTGGGCGAGTTAACACTGCTGGTGAGGCTCTGCCATGAGCCGGGGACATGAGTATCCTCCTCGCACACTTCTATCGGCTGCCCGGACCAGACCCAGTCTGTCTGCTGGGTAAATTCCGGCTGGGTGACATAATCGAAGCAGGCATCGTATGCGTTGTTGTTCCCCGGGGGGTCAACATACAGGTAGGTTTGGCCGCTCCAGCATCGATTGTTGGAGTCATTGGAGCGATAGATCCATCCGCCTATGGGGTTGCTGGATGTCACTTCTCGATAACAGGCGTCGTTGTTATTGCCCGGAGGGTCAACATAGGTCAGGCCGTTGGGACAGCTGTTCCCCGACTGGTCATTCCGATCGTAGACCAGCTTGGTTACTGGTATGTTGGTCGTCGTCCATACATAACAGCCTTCGTTGTTCCAGCCGGGTGGATCCCGATACTGCGACCCAGCCGGGCACTGCGTAGTACACTGTCCCTGCTGAACAGTCGAATCTACCCAGCGCCTCGCGCGCTCAGCGGTAAACCTGCCGCTGTCGTCCAGCGAATCGAAAGACGACTCACAGCGATTCTTGGAGGCCAGGAAATAATCATTGCTGTTGCTGGACGGTGTATTCCCGTTGGTAGACCAGTAAATCCGGCCGGCGGGAAAGCTCACTTCATAGGTTTCATCCGGATCGTATTCCGGGCGTTGCTGTTCCACCATTGTGCTCATACTGCCGGAGTCATCAAAGACGATCAGCACCTTAGCGCGGGCGCCGGTACTATTGAGGTCATATTCGGCCTGATAGATTTCAGTATCATCACTGACGGCTGGAAACACAGTGCCAAATAGTGCAAGCACCAAAAAACAAGGCCCAAGTCTCAATATTTTATCCACTGTGCTATGCATTGAGTGTTCCCTCCGGGCTACTCGCCCGTCAAATCCAATGGCGTACGCATCAGGTACTGCCGATCACGGTCTTGATCACGCCGAGTTTAACCTGTGTGCGTGCCCGCCCCGGTACATCGTGCTCAGAGTCAACGCGATAATAATCACAGTCGAAAACCGCCACACTGGAGCCACCGCGACCTGCCGGGGGCCGAGGGCAGGCGCGCTGTGTAGAAAGGAGCCGTACATCCACGTCCACTGGAACATCGTCGGGATTGGCAGCCTGGTTCCGCAAGGGGTGAACGTCGACCCCCGCGAACGGTTCGTCGACTAGTTCCTGTCGCAGGAAAGGGTCCTGATCACTGCCGGCTAGTCCGAGCGCCGCGTAGGCCCCGGCTTCAGCCGCCTCAAACGAAAGGTACGAATCCTGCATGCTGCCTGACATCTTCATACCCAGTGCACTGTTTTGTGCAACGGTCACCGCGATGAAGGAGACGACCACAAGAAAAAGCAGCACAGTCACAAGTGCGATGCCGCGTTGGTTTTGAATAGTGCTACTTGAGCCTGTCACTAAAACGCCCCTCCACTCAGGACCAGTCTTGGGTTGCGCATCACCATGTCGGAATGCAGCAGAATCCTGCGCACATTGTCACCCGGTGTGACCGCCAGATCACCCATCTGGTAGGTTTTCGCATTGTCGTAATTCGGGTCGGCCAGATCGCTGCGCAGCAGGATGAATGCCTGTAGTGAAATCACCTGGTCCCACGCGTTGGCGGTGGTTACCTCGGTCAAGTTTGCCAGGGTATCCACCCTGCCGTTGTTGCTGCTGTCGTAACCGAAGATAAAGCGAATATTTTCCACGCCCTGGACCAGATCCTGGGTCTGCACGGACATCGCACCTGCGACACCGTCCCAAGCGAGCACTTTACGGCTCAGGGTGGGGGTGGCACCCGCTCGAATATAGAAAATTTGCAATTGGTAGGGCCACGCATTGCCAAACGCCAGTTCTGCGCCCTGTCCTACACTGGGCCGCGTATCAGCGCCGTCCATTAGAATACCTGATTCACTGTTGGCAATGACGTACACCTGCTGATCGCTCCAGGTGCCGGGAGGGAAAGAAATATCACCATCACGCTCCGCGTCGGGATCGTCCGGGTCGGCATCCCAGAGCGGGCTGGGATCGACACCCTTGATAACCAGGACATCTGTGCCTGGAACTGCATCAGTTATGCAGCCCAGGACCGTTGCAGAATTGGCGCGAACAGCAAATATCGAGTTTGCGGTGTCATAGGCTGCCGCATCTCCAGAGCAATCGCCTACAACCGCGCTGAGGGATGCATCCCAGCGGATGTCTGTCGGGCTGGCGCCGCCGTAAAAGCCGATATGACGCGTGGAGTTGCCAATCAACTGCAGCGCAAAACGACCGTTTTCAGAGAGGGCGGCGACCTGTTCGGTTTCGGTCAACGACTGCTTGGAAGCAAGATATATGGCACTGGCACCACCGGCAACAATTAGGCCCAGCAGCATCGCGACCATGAGTTCCACGAGGGTAAAGCCCTTCGCAGATCTCCTTGTTTGCCTGATAGCCCGGGATTGCATCACAACTCTGTCTCATCTATTACGTAGCTACTCACAATGAGCTGGCGCCAGGTGGCGTCCTCATCTCCGGCTTCACCGCAGACCACGCCATTGGCAGCCACTGCATCGGAGGTTTCTTTCAGCCCCTGCCACTGGATAACCACATCCACTATTCCGGTGTTGACCCTGCCCGCATCGGCGGTGAAGTCGATGCATGCACGAACGTTCCGCAGACCCACCGTATTGATGGTTTCTTCACCTTCGGTGACTGTCGCCGAGGCGCCATCCAGGAGCTGCTCCCAGTCCCAGAGATCGTGGCTTGCCAGTTGGGTTGCATCACAGCTGGTGCCACGGCAATCGGGATCTGGCTCATCGGCTATACTGGCATTGCCCAACGGAGCCTGCAGCCCGGTATCGTAGCCGGTCACTCCTGCTGGATTCCTGCGAATGCGCTCGAAGATGCCATCGGCCAGTTCCACTGCCAGGGTCCGCTGGATGCTCTCGTGCTGGTATACCTTGGACATCATCAGCACACCGGCAATTCCCAGTACCCCAATCGAAAGAATGACCGCGGAGATCATTACCTCAATGAGGGTAAATCCGGACTGGCGACGGCCTCCCAGGGAGCAGGCTTTACTCGGCGCAGGTAACATTGTCGCCCCCTGCATCATCCACTATCAAATCTTCCGGATCATCCGTATCGGTTGCAGCAGCCAGGGTACCTACAGGATTTATGATGAGGCCACGGGCATTTTTTACGCCGCGTTCATCACAAAAAGTAAAGGTTCCCTCGAAGCCCAGCGCAACGCCCTGGGCACCGAAGCGCACGCGCCTGTTCCCGTTATTAAACGCCAGGTCTACTGAACGCGGCCCCGTTTCGAACTGGATAATCTCTTCGTCAGGGTCATTCTGGTCTGCGATGTTATTGTTGTCGGTGTCGACGAAAACCATATACCCGGTGGACCAGTCATCGGTGTCCGCGCAGGCGAGACCATCCCGGGTGGGACAGACCACCACAGGCGCGCGGCGCGCCAACGCCTCCGATCGCGCATGGTTGAGCGTGGCACGCAAGGTGTACACTTCGGAAAGCGCGCGATTATTGCCCATGAGATCCTGAAACCCCGGGCCGGCCGCCGCCACCAGAATTGAGGCAATGACCAGTACGATCATTACCTCAATGATTGAGAAGCCACTCGCTCGATTGGAGTATGTATTCTCACAAGCGACGACTCGCATGCTGTATTCGCAATGTGCCATTTAACAGCCTCCCAGCGGCCATACCCGCTTCGCTATAGAATCAACGCGACCCTCATGCCCGGTCACGCGGCCAGAACTACGATCAGACAACATTGCAGGTAACATCATTGCCATCGTGATCCTGTACAATGTGGGTCGAGCCTTCGCGCTCTGACATCACTGCGGGCCTGACCCGGCCAACGACGGAAACGACCAGCCCGCGCGCTGCCACGGCACCGCGATCGTCGCAGAAAGTGAAAGTGCCGTTACTTTCAGCCGCATTGCCACTGCTGTCAAAACGCAGGATGCCACCAGCCTCGCTGTAGCTGACCCCTATCCCCTGGGTGTTCTGCACCCGATACTCAAGCAACTGCTCGCCATCATCGAGTTGTGCGTCGCCATCGAGATCGATGAAAGCCATATAACCTGCACCCCAGTCACCAGTGCTACAGTCGATGGCGTTTGTGCTACGGCATACAGTTACAGCCGAGCGTTGTGCCTGTGCCTCGAATCGGGCCGCACTGAGCACAGTGCGCAGTGCGTGGCTTTCCGTTGCCAGGCGATTATTCTTGATCATTGCGCTAAAGGACGGAACGCCTGCGGACAGCACCACGGCTACCACCGCAAGCGTCACCATCGCTTCGATAAGGGTAAAACCACTGTCCCTGGCTAACGTCACAACCGCTTCTACCTCGCCTTACGGTGGGCTATAGCGAACACCACCATTTGCACAACTGAAAAGGCGCGGCAGAGAAGCGGTTGATTAGCGAAGGCGTGGGATGGGCGAGTACCGGTGTTGTACCAGTATCAGTGGTGGGCGAAGGGCGCGGTACAAGGTGCACCCCACCGTACACTGTGTTGTCACTATCCATTCCGGCGGCTCCGCTATCATCGGGCTTTCGCCCCTTAGACCGGTTGCTTTGCGTCCCCACTTTTCAGTGGGTTTGCCTTTTTCAGAACTGACTTACTGTCACAGACTATTTCAAGCGGGCGCGGGCAGTCAACCACCTCGCGCCATGATATCTATTGATATCGCGGAATACGTTCTGGTTATATCCCGGATTCGACTGCCGAGCCCCGCAGTACCCTGCGAGACATCGGTGCAGTGATGTGAATGGATTAATCCTGGTCGAGAATGTCTTCCTTGGTTCTCTCATACTCTTTCTCGGAAATTACACCTTTGTCATAGGCTTCCTTGAGATCCAGCAGCTGTTTACCTTGTGTCTGGGACGATTGCACCGTGGTTTGGGTATCAGTACCTCTAAATAAAAAAAGGGGGGCCGAAAGCCCCCCCAAACACGCATCATTCGATGCGCCCGCAAAGTCTGTTTTAATGACTGCCGCTGGCGCCGACGAACTCGGGGTAGGCTTCCATGCCGCACTCGGCCATGTCCACGCCCTCGTATTCCTCTTGCTCGCTGACACGGATACCCATGACGGCCTTGAGGATTCCCCAGACAATAAGGCTGGTGACAAAGACCCAGACAAAGATCGTCAGTGCACCGATCAGCTGGCCACTGAAGGACGAGTCACCGTTGGTAACAGGTACCAGGAGCAGGCCCAGGAGTCCAACGACACCGTGCACAGAGATCGCACCGACAGGATCGTCAATCTTCAACTTGTCGAGCGTAACAATCGCGAACACCACCAGAACACCGCCGATAGCACCAAACAATGTGGCCTGCAGTGCGGAAGGCGTGGATGGCTCGGCTGTGATAGCGACCAGTCCCGCCAGGGCGCCGTTGAGGGCCATCGTGAGGTCGGCTTTACCGAACATCATTCGCGCAGTAATCAGCGCAGCAATCAGTCCACCTGCGGCCGCCGCGTTAGTGTTCATGAACACAATCGCCACGGAATTCGCGCTTTCAACACTGGCTGTCGCCAGCACTGAACCGCCGTTGAAACCGAACCAACCCAACCAGAGAACGAAGGTACCCAGTGTTGCCAGCGGCAGATTGGCGCCGGGAATCGGCCTGACGGAACCATCCGCGCCGTACTTGCCTTTGCGTGCACCCAGCAGCAATACACCTGCCAGTGCCGCAGCGGCACCCGCCATGTGTACAATGCCTGAGCCGGCGAAGTCCGAGAATCCGAGGTCGCCCAGCGTGTACATACCGAAAACGGCTTCGCCACCCCAGGTCCAGCTGCCTTCCATTGGATAGATAAAGCCCGTCATCACAATCGCAAAGGCCAGGAACGCCCACAACTTCATCCGTTCGGCCACTGCGCCGGAGACGATGGACATCGCGGTCGCCACGAACACCACCTGGAAGAAGAAATCTGCCGAAGGCGCGTACGTCGCAGGCTCTGCTGCTCCCTCTACGCCATCGCCGACTATACCCTGCAGAAATAGCGTAAACTCATCGCCACCATACATGATCGAATAGCCACAGATCATGTACATCGTACATGCCACGGCATACAACGAGATATTCTTGAGCAGAATCTCAGTCGTGTTCTTGGAGCGGACGAGGCCAGCTTCGAGCATCGCGAAGCCCGCTGCCATCCACATTACCAGTGCACCGCAGATCAGGAAGTAAAACGTGTCCAGGGCGTACTGTAGTTCAAAAATATTGTTTTCCATGGGAATAACTCTCTACTAACAGTCGATTGGGAATTTAGATCGCGTCTTCGCCGGTTTCACCGGTACGAATACGAATCACCTGCTCCAGCGCTGATACAAATACCTTGCCGTCACCGATCTTGCCGGTGTTGGCGGCCTTCGTGATGGCTTCGATAGTCTGCTCTACAACACCGTCGGCGACGGCGACTTCAATTTTTACCTTGGGCAGGAAGTCGACGACATACTCTGCGCCGCGATACAGTTCCGTGTGCCCTTTCTGCCGCCCAAAGCCTTTGACTTCAGTCACGGTAATTCCCTGAACGCCGATTTCGGACAGGGCTTCGCGAACGTCATCCAGTTTGAATGGCTTAACAATAGCCGTAATCAATTTCATAAAAAGTATCTCCTGAGTGAGAGCGGACCAGAGAACTGGTCCGCCCAAAGCCGCTCCTGTGTGTTACAGGCTCTTGCTGATGGAAAAGACTGCAGTATCGTCGCAGTAGTTTGTGTTCCAGCAATCATCGTCATCCAGGTCTGTGCCAACCCAGGCCACGGAGAAATCAACGCCTTTGAAGGTGTAGCCGAGCGTGATCGAGTAATCGGTGTAGCTGTCTTCGGTCGTGGCGAAGAAGCCCACATCCTCGAAATCGTTGTAGCCGGCGTGGAATGCCACGGAAAAGTCTTCCGCAAAGGTCAGGCTGTAGTCACCGGCGTAGTACCAGTACTCGCCCGTCTTGGCGTAAAAGTCATCGGAGTAGGTCACGCCGATGGACAGATCTTTCCAGGATCCCGTGACATTGAACTCCTCGTAGTCACCCTTGGGATCGACAGTGTCACCGGGGTACTGGTAGTAGTAGTAGCCCACATCGATACCGAAATCTGTATCGCCAATCGGGCCGGACCATCCGGCGTAGTAGTCGATTTCCATCGTGCCATAACTACCACTGCCATCGTCGACATCGCCAAAATCGACAGATGAAGCCCAGGTGCCAATGTAGAAGCCAGGCTCAAAGGACGCGTCAAAGCCGCCCTGTATCGCCGCGTTAGTATCGGTTTGTGTAATACCGCGGAAGCGGTAATCAGAGACCAGAGCAACATTCGCACTCAGGTCAAACGCCTGTACGGATGTTGCTCCGATGCCTGCCAGAAGGGCTGTACCTACCGCTGTGGATACCAGTTTCTTGTTTAACATGTTTCTCTACTCCTGTTTGTGTAAGGTCAGAATACAGACTCTGCAAAGCGTCAATTTATTGCTGCGGACGCATTTCGTGCGCATTACCGATCTGTCGCTGTGAGATAGCAGGGTCTGTGCCAAAGTAGTTATTTTTATTATTTTTCAATAACATACCTATATTTTCTCGCACTTTGCGGGGTTGAGATGCGCAGTTTTATTGCTCTATATTGGTGCATTGCACTGTATTCGTGCGTCACTCTGCGCTGTGCCCCCGAGTCCAAATGTTCTAGACTTCGGCTTACTTCAATACAGCACAAGACGGCACACTCATGGCACTTAAACCACCCCCTCCACCCTGGGAAATGTTGCAGCAGGTCAGCGAACTGGTCGGCGGCGGCAGCGTGAAGAACGAGGTGGATAAAAACATGCGCTCACTGGCCCAGTCAGCGCTGTCACGCTTGAACATGGTGAGCCGCGAGGAGTTCGACGCGCAGGCCGAGATTCTGAAGCGGACCCGGGCCAGGGTTGTTGCGCTGGAGGCGTCGCTGGAAGCGTTGACCAGTGAATTGGAGGCATTTACCAAGGCGGGCTGATCAGGGAGCACCTTCCCGCATTTCAATAACGCAGGCACACGCTCAAGGAAGAGCCATGGAACTGTCGGTCGTTTACAGCAGGGCGCTGGCGGGCATAGAAGCCCCTCTGGTGCAGGTGGAGACTCATTTATCCAATGGGTTGCCTGCCTTTCATATCGTCGGGTTGCCGGAGACAGCCGTGCGCGAGAGTAAGGACAGGGTTCGCTGCGCAATCCTCAACTCGCATTTTACCTTTCCCGACAGGCGCATCACTGTCAACCTCGCACCGGCAGACCTGCCCAAGGCAGGGGGTCGCTTCGACCTCTCCATTGCCCTGGGCATTCTCAGCGCCTCGGGACAATTGCCTGCGGACGCACTGCAACGGCACGAGTTCCTGGGAGAGCTGGCGCTCGATGGCAGCCTTCGACCCGTTCCCGGCGTGGTGGCTGCGGCGGCAGCTGCAAAATGGGCCGGGCGGCATCTGGTGGTCGCCACCAGCAGCGCTGCACTGGCGGCCTACGTGCCTGGCGCCGGCGTCATTGCCGCGCCCGATATCCTGACACTGTGTGCCCACCTCAACGGTAGTGAACCCATTACCGCAGCGTGTGCCGACGTGTGCACCACCAACCCCACCCACCCCGACCTGCGGGATGTTGTTGGCCAGGAGGGTGCGCGGCGTGCACTGGAAATTGCTGCCAGCGGCGGGCACAACCTGCTGCTCTGGGGGCCACCCGGCACCGGAAAAACCCTGCTGGCCAGCCGCTTGCCGGGCATACTCCCGCCGCCGAGTGCAGAGGATGTCCTGGCCGGCCTAGCGCTGCGCGATGTCCACGGCTGCTTGTCGGAAGGCGGTTCGGCCAGGACAGGACTCTGCTTCCAGCGGCCGTTTCGCAGCCCCCATCACAGCGCCACGGCAGCGGCGCTTGTCGGCGGTGGCAGTCGGCCGCGACCCGGCGAGATATCACTTGCACACAGTGGCGTACTCTTCCTGGATGAACTGCCGGAGTTCAACCGCCACTGCCTGGAATCCCTGCGAGAACCGATGGAATCCGGCGAAATCACGCTCTCCCGCGCCAGCCAGCAGGTCACCTATCCAGCAAGGTTCCAGTTGGTCGCCGCAATGAATCCCTGCCCATGCGGCTATTTTGGCGATCCGGAGCACCCCTGTCGTTGCACACCCGACCAGATCCAGCGCTATCGGTCGCGCGTATCAGGCCCCCTGCTGGACCGTATTGACCTGCATGTACAGGTCAATCGACTGCCGCCGGGTGACTTGCTCACACCCCGTTATACCGGCGAGGACTCCGCGACGGTGCAGGCCAGGGTGAACCGCAGCCGCGCACGCCAGGAACAACGCCAGGGGGTGCCCAACGCACGGCTTTCGCCGGATGCGTTAGCAAGTACCTGCTTACTTGGGAGCATAGAAAAAAAGGCGCTTGAAGCAGCCGCCACGCAAATGCGCCTGTCTGGCAGAGGGCTGCACCGGACCCTGCGGGTGGCCCGCACCATTGCAGATCTGGAAAGCTGTGAGAGGATTGGCCTCCCCCACATCAGCGAAGCGCTGGGCTATCGCGCCTGAAGCGCGCCGACACGACTGCACTACTGTGGTGCAATA
Organism: Halioglobus sp.; assembly: GCA_020443325.1. GTDB lineage: Bacteria > Pseudomonadota > Gammaproteobacteria > Pseudomonadales > Halieaceae > Marimicrobium. The sequence continues at coordinate 35,498 of JAGRIK010000339.1, read as the reverse complement.
TCCTGCGTCGTTACGGTGCCCCCGCGCTGTATTCAGGCATCGTGCGCAATGTGATCCGCTAACGTCCCTTTAGAACGTGGGTTTCGGGTGTGTTGGCATAATGTTTGCTTTTCCTGTCTACAGTGCCGGAGATCCCCTGTCGTTTTAACAGGGACAAGTACGCAAAACCAATAGATATCTAGGGTTCCGGTCGCTGCGCAAGATCGCTGCAGCGATGGCTGGTCCGAGAGTTATCGACCTCCTGTGACCAGGGGGTTACACGGAGGGATAAAAGCCCGGGAGAACGCGAAAGCGGGATCTCGCGTGCACCAGCCACTGTGCAACTCTTTGGAGGAGTCTCATGAACAACGTTACACCCATTAAAAAAATGCTCGCTGCCGTTGCGGCAACACTTGCCGCCGCCGTATTCAGCCTTGCCGCGCAGGCCGCTGAGCCCCTGAAAATTGGCTACAGTGACTGGCCCGGCTGGGTTGCCTGGGAAGTCGCCATCGAAAAAGACTGGTTCGAGGAAGCGGGGGTCGACGTCGAGTTTGAGTGGTTTGATTACGTGGCCTCGATGGACGCCTTTGCCGCAGGCAAACTCGACGCCGTTACCATGACCAATGGTGACACACTGGTCACCGGTTCCTCGGGAGCGCAGGGCGTGATGATTCTCGTCAACGATTTCAGCAACGGCAATGACATGATCGTGGCCCGCTCCGGTATCAAATCGGTCGCGGACCTCAAGGGTAAAACCATCGGTGTCGAAGTGGGCTTCGTCGGCCACTTGCTGTTGCTGAACGCGCTGGAAGCTGCAGGCCTCACCGAAACCGACGTCAAGTTGGTCAATGTTCCCACCAATGAAACTCCCCAGGTGCTGGCATCGGGTGATGTCGATGCCATCGTTGCCTGGCAGCCCAACTCAGGTCAGGCGTTGGCCCAGGTGCCCGGGTCAACGGCTGTGGCTACATCGAAAAACGCTCCGGGCCTGATCTACGATGTGCTGGCCGTCAGCCCCGCATCGCTGGCCACCCGCAAGGCAGACTGGGAGAAAGTGGCCAAAGTCTGGTACAGGGTGGTGGATTATATCTACGATGAGGACACCCAGGCCGACGCGCTGTCTATCATGGCCGCCAGGGTCGGGCTTCCCGCAGAGCAGTACAAGGCCATCCTGGATGGCACAAAAATCCTCAGCCTTGAAGAGGCGCAAGCTGTGATGCAGCAGGGAGAAGGCATTCAGTCACTGTACGGCTCAACCAAAATCTCGGACGACTTCAATGTCAAATACGAGGTGTACGCGGATCCGCAGGCCATCGACTCTTATATAGACCCTTCCATCACACTGGGTATGTAGGCATACCTGACTGCAGCCCCGCGCAAGCGGGGCAGACAGACTGCGACTGTATAAGGGTTCTCACATGTCACAATCGACGCGCTGGTTTGCTGTACGGCAGGCCCTGACCAGAAAACAGGTTACGACCCTGACCCTGTTGTCGTTCCTGTTGCCGATTCTGGTTTGGTCACTGGTCAGCTATGTGCCGTTTTTGTGGCACCCCAAAATTGAAATTGTGGAGCCCGGCTCCATCACCTGGCTCAAGCCAGGCATGCTGGTTGAGCAGCAGGTGTTCCTTGATCAACAGCTTCTGGCAGCCGAGCAGAAAACGGCGCCGCCAGAGGGTTTCAGGGCTAACCCTATCTATCTTCCGGCACCCCATGAAGTGGCGACTGCGTTTTATACCGCGTTCACCACCGAACCGACACGCAGCAGTGAACAGTGGCTACACGAAAGCCTGTGGCACAGCATCCAGGTGATTTTCTGGGGCTTCACGCTGTCATCGCTAATCGGGGTTCCCCTTGGTGTGCTGTGCGGTACCTATGTCGCGATCTCCAGGCTGCAGGAACCCTTCATTGAATTTTTCCGCTATCTGCCCGCGCCGGCTTTCGGCGCACTGGCTGTCGCAATTCTGGGTATTCACGATGGCCCCAAGATTGCGATTATCTTTATCGGGACTTTCTTTCAACAGGTTCTGATCATCGCCAATACCACACGCAAGCTGGATGTAGCGTTACTGGAAGCGGCGTTAACGCTGGGCGCGAAAAAATTCCAGCTCCTGTTCCGGGTCGTGATACCGGGCATCCTGCCCGACCTGTACCGCGACCAGCGAATCCTGTTGGGATGGGCCTGGACGTACCTGATTGTCGCCGAACTGATCGGCACCAGTTCGGGCATTACCTGGTTTATCACCCAGCAGGCGCGCTACAAAAACTTCGACAACGTGTACGCCGCCATCATCATGATCGGCATCATTGGTGTGGTATCGGATATTGTGTTGGCCAGGCTGGGCAAGCGTTTATTCCCCTGGGAAAAAGAACAGGTGAAGGGTTAAACAATGACAGCGATAGAACTCCCCAGTTACCTGGATCAAAGCGAGGCGGTGAGCGCCCGGTTTGACAAATTGAAGCAGCGTGAAGTGATACTCGAGGTCAAACACCTCGGCAAGCAATTCAACTCACAGCAGGGGCTGGTAACCGCCCTCAGGGACATCAACTTCAAAACACACAGGCGTGAATTCGTCTGCGTCATCGGCCCCTCGGGTTGTGGAAAATCGACGCTGATCAGGATTCTCGCCGGCCTGGAGTCGCCCAGCAGCGGCGAAGTGCTGCTGGACAATAAACCGGTCTTTGAGCCCGGCCCCGACCGCGGCATGGTCTTCCAGGGTTACACCCTGTTTCCCTGGCTAAGCGTGAAACACAATGTGATGTTCGGCCTCGAGATGCAGGGGCACACCAAAGCCACCGCAGAAAGTGAAGCGCTGAACTGGATCGATCTCGTTGGCCTGGAAAAATTCGCAGACGCCTATCCCCATCAGTTATCCGGCGGCATGAAACAAAGGGTCGCTATCGCCAGGGCACTGGCGAACAAGCCCAGAATACTGTTGATGGATGAGCCATTTGGCGCGCTGGATGCGCAAACGCGCAGCAAGATGCAGGCAAACCTGATCGAGATCTGGCGCAATATCGATATCACCGTGCTGTTTATCACTCACGACCTCGACGAGGCTATCTACCTTGCCGATCGCATCCTGGTACTGAAGGCAAACCCGGGTGAGGTGGAAGAGTTGATCGAAGTCCCGGTACCCAGGCCAAGAACCGCCGACCAGGTGATTTCACCCGAGTTTCTCGCGACAAAAAAACGCCTGGAAGAACTGATTCACCCGCCAACCGCGGAGGATGACACCGACGAATTGCACATGATTCGCATGACCCATGTTGGCGATGATGTCGAGGTCATGGATTGATGGCGTTTATTTCTTTCACCCACCACCAGGACGCCCTGGCTGGTGTATCTCAATCGGGACGGCCCGCGGTGCAGTGTGATGCTGTGGTCCAGGCGTCCTGACGGACTCAATCCCTATCTGCTAACCCCAAGCCGCGCGCGGCCAGTGTATCTGGCGGCGCCTTGCGTCCCGGCGACTGGCCTGGGCGAGCGGTGCTACCAATGGCAAACAATCCAAACAGGTGGAGACAAGCTATGAGCAACTCTGTTCATTATCGTGACACGATACCCGGCGGCAGCCACTGGTCACTGTTCATCAGGCAGGGATTGACCCTGAGACTGACGGACATCGCAGGCGGCGCCAACGTCGGCATGCTGTTTTACAATCCCTATAACTATCTGGAGCGATACAACGCACCGGATACCCTCAAGTGCCAGCACACCTTCAAATTAACCCGTGGCAACTGTCTCTATTCCGACATGGGCCGCGTGTTCTGCTCCATCGTCGAGGATTCTGCCGGCTGGCATGACACGGTGTGCGGGAACACCACGAAGAAAATAGTCGCAGAGAAATGGGGCGAGCGGAATTACCAGCAGTATCGCAATGAATGGCAACTGAACGGCTACGACTCTTTCCTGGTGGAGGTGGCCAAATATGGGCTGGGGAAAAAGGATCTCGCGGCCAATCTCAACCTGTTCAGCAAGGTATCTGTGGATGACACCGGTGCACTGACATTCGATAGCGATGCAGCGCAAGCCGGGCGCTATATCGACCTGCGCTTCGAAATGGATACCCTGGTCGTACTCCATACCTGTCCTCATCCCCTGAACCCGGCATCGGAATACCCCCGGAAACCTGTCAGTTTCGAGATTCGCACAAGCTGTGAGGTGACGGAGGACGATATCTGTAGAAACCACTGCGCCGAAAACCAGCGCGGTTTCTTGAATACCGAACTCTACACACTGGGGCGCACATGAGGGACGTCGGACAACTGATTGCGGAGACATACCATGATTAAGGAAAGTGTATTGCAAGCCGAACAGGCGGTGTATCGCGAGGTGGTAGGGGCGGGAGATTACTATCTGCGCCCGATGAAGAAGGGCCAGACCATTCGCATACTGGACCTCGAGGGCAACCAGGCCGCCGACACCCTGTTCTACAGCGAACATGACACCAGCGAACGCTACAGTGCGATCGATACTATTCGTGAACAGGGCAATGTGTATCTCACCGCAGGCTCCGTGCTGTTCAGCAACGAGGGTAATCCGATGCTGGAGATCGTCGCCGACACCTGCGGGCGCCACGACACGCTGGGCGGTGCCTGCGCGACGGAGTCCAATACGGTGCGCTATGCGCTGGACAAACGCTGTATGCACGCCTGTCGCGACTCGTGGTTACTCGCTGTCGCCGAGCACGAGGAGTTCGGGATGAGCAAGCGCGATATCACGCACAACATCAATTTCTTTATGAATGTGCCGATTACACCCGAGGGTGGCCTGAGCTTTGCGGATGGCATCAGCGACGCGGGAAAATATGTCGAGCTAACCGCCAGCATGGATGTCATCGTGCTGATATCCAACTGTCCGCAACTCAACAATCCCTGCAACGCCTACAACCCCACACCGATTGAAGTACTGATCTTCAATTAAGCGCATTGGATCAGGAAGAGAACATTATGTTTAGTAAGGTACTCATCGCGAATCGCGGCGCGATCGCCACACGAATCATTCGCACACTGCAACGACTGGGGATAGAGTCAGTCGCCGTGTACAACGAGGCAGATGCGCACTCGCTGCATGTGCAACGCGCTGACAGCGCGATAAGCCTCGGGGCCGGCTCTGCCGCCGAAACCTACCTGGACATCGATAAGGTGCTGCAGGCCGCAAAGGATTCAGGCGCCCAGGCGATTCATCCGGGCTATGGCTTCCTGAGCGAGAACACCGAATTTGTCGCGCGCTGCGAAGCGCAGGGGCTGGTGTTCATCGGCCCGACAACGGAGCAAATGGAACTGTTCGGCCTGAAACACCAGGCACGCGATGCCGCCGAGCGGGCGGGCGTCCCACTGGTACCGGGCTCACCCCTGCTCACAACACTCGACGATGCCGTTGCCTGGGCCGCAGACGTGGGCTATCCGGTGATGCTGAAAAGCACTGCGGGGGGTGGCGGGATCGGCATGCAGGTTTGCAACGATGTCGAAGTCCTGCGCACCGCCTGGGATAGCGTCAAGCGCCTGGGCGCGAACTACTTTTCCAACGACGGTGTTTTTCTGGAAAAGTACATTGCCAATGCCCGGCACATCGAAGTACAGATCTTCGGCGATGGCCGCGGCAAAACACTCTCACTGGGTGAGCGCGATTGCTCTGCCCAGCGTCGCAACCAGAAAGTCATAGAGGAAACGCCAGCGCCCAACCTCCCCGAACCCGCCAGGCAGCAACTGCATGCGACCGCAGAACGACTGATGGCCTCCGTCAATTATCGCAACGCCGGTACCGTTGAGTTCATCTATGACGCGGACAGTCAGCAATTTTATTTTCTTGAGGTAAACACCCGGCTACAGGTTGAGCACGGCGTCAGTGAGGAAGTGTGGGGGGTTGATGTGGTGGACTGGATGCTGCAGCTGGCAGCCGGTGAACTGGCAGACCTGGACACCCTGAAGGCGACACTTTCTCCACGCGGCCACGCTATCCAGGTGCGCGTTTACGCGGAAGACCCGGCGCAGGATTTCCGCCCCTCGGCAGGCCTGCTGTCCCACGTTAGCTGGCCACAGGCGCAAGGACTGCGCATTGATCACTGGATTGAATCCGGCATAGAGGTACCGGCGCTGTTCGACCCCATGCTCGCCAAGGTTATCGTACACGGCGTCGACCGCGCAGCGGCCCTGGAACAACTGTCACAAGCACTGGCGGCCAGTGAAATCTACGGCATCGAGACCAATCTGGAGTATCTCCAGGCAGTGCTGGCTGGAAGCACCTGCCAACGCGGTGAACTGTTGACGCGTAGTCTCGCCGAGTTTGTTTTTTCTCCGAACACGGTGCAGGTGCTGGCGGCCGGCACACAAACCACCTTGCAGGATTATCCGGGACGAAGAGGCCTCTGGCATGTGGGTGTGCCGCCCTCCGGCCCGATGGATTCCCTGTCATTTCGACTCGCCAATCGCCTGCTGGACAACGACCCGGATGCGGCGGCGCTGGAAATCACACTCAATGGCCCGACACTTCTCTTGAATCGCACCACACATATTGCGCTCACAGGCGCGACCATCGAAGCGAGTGTGGACGGGGAAATGCTGCCCCTGTTTACGGCAATCACAGTATACGCCGGGCAGGTTCTCAAGCTCGGCAAGGTCAGCGGTGACGGCGCCCGCGCCTATCTCGCAGTGGCCGGCGGTTTCCAGTGCCCGGATTACCTCGGCTCCAAATCGACGTTTACGCTGGGCCAGTTCGGCGGTCACGTGGGGCGCGCCCTGCGCGTGGCAGACGTGCTGCACCTGCCGAAGCACGGCAATACGCCAGCAATCGACGCACGGGAAGTGCCGCAATCCCTGCGGCCGGAGATTGGCAACAGCTGGACGCTGCGCGTCATCTACGGGCCACACGGGGCGCCGGATTTTTTTACGGATGACGACATCACCACGTTTTTCGCTACGCCGTGGGAAGTGCACTACAACTCGAGCCGCACCGGCGTCCGCCTGAAAGGCCCAAAGCCCGTTTGGGCAAGGGAAACGGGGGGCGAAGCAGGCCTGCACCCCTCCAACATCCACGACAATGCCTACGCCTTTGGCACCGTGGATTTTACCGGGGATATGCCGGTCATTCTCGGCCCCGACGGGCCCTCGCTGGGAGGATTCGTCTGCCCGGCTACAGTCATCACCGCCGACCTGTGGAAGCTCGGCCAATTGCAAGCGGGAGCCACCCTGCGCTTTGAGCCCGTGAGTTACGAGCAGGCGGTCGCACTGGAGGCAGCCCAACTCGCAAGTATCGAGCAACTCGCAGCGCCCGTCCCGACTGTCAGCACCCCGGTTCAGCCGTCCTCCCCCATTGTTCACCGCGTTGCCATCCCCGGTGACGAGGTGATCTGCCGGCTCGCCGGCGATCACTTCCTGCTGATTGAGCTGGGGCCACAGGAACTGGACATCGAGCGCCGCTTCAAGGTGCACGCGCTGATGCTGTGGTTCGAGGCAAACCCCCTTCCCGGGATACACGAACTGACACCGGGCATTCGCTCCCTGCAAATTCACTACGACTCGCAACGTATCACCATGGGTGAACTGTTGCACCATGTCGATCTCGCGGCGCGCGCGTTGCTTCACGGCAACGACGTCTCCGTCCCCTCACGCATCGTTCACCTGCCATTGAGTTGGGATGACGAAGCCTGTCGTCTGGCGATCGAAAAGTATATGCAGTCGGTCCGCCCGGATGCGCCTTGGTGCCCCAGCAATCTCGAGTTCATCCGCCGCATAAATGGCCTGGCGGATATCGACGCTGTGAAAGATATTGTCTTTTCTGCGTCCTATCTGGTGATGGGCCTGGGCGACGTGTACCTGGGCGCGCCGGTGGCCACACCGCTGGACCCCCGGCATCGGCTGGTCACCACAAAATACAACCCTGCGCGTACATGGACAGCGGAAAACTCCGTGGGCATCGGTGGCGCCTATATGTGTGTGTACGGCATGGAGGGGCCTGGCGGCTACCAGTTTGTCGGTCGCACCCTGCAGATGTGGAATCGCTACCGCCAGACGGAAGCTTTCACACAGCCCTGGCTGCTGCGATTCTTCGACCAGATTCGCTTCTATCCTGTGGACGCCGAGGAACTAAAAAAAATCCGGCGGGATTTTCCATTGGGTAACTATCCGCTGAAGATTGAAGAGACACATTTCAATCTTGCGGAGTACCAGCAGTTCCTGCTGCAGAACAACGATGATATCTCGAATTTTACGCGAGGGCGCCAGGCTGCCTTTGCCAACGAACTGGCGCAGTGGAAACGCGACGGGCAATTCACCTACGCGCAGCACGAAAGCGCTGCACCAGAGGCCGACGAGGCAGAGTTACCCGAGGGTATCAGCGCCGTCGACAGCCCCGTATCGGGTAGCGTCTGGAAGGTACTCATAGAGGAAGGTGAGAGCGTCGAGGCGGGCCAGACTGTCATGATACTCGAATCGATGAAGATGGAAATTGACATCCGCGCCGCACAATCGGGCACTGCCACAAAGATCATCAGGCAGCAGGGTCAGCCCGTCACCGCAGGACAAACCCTGCTGTGGCTGGACGCAGCGGCAGATGAACAATCAAGTGAAGGAGAACGGTAAGTAATGAACGACGCGATCACGGATTCTGTCCACAATCTTGGCCTACAGGCATTGAGATCAGCCTATTTGCAGGGGGATTTCACACCCCGCGAACTGATTGGCCAACTCACAGCACAAGCCCGGCGCCAGTCGGGGTACAACGCCTGGATCTCACTGTTAAGCGACGCCCAGCTGGAGCCCTACCTGTCCGCACTGGAGGGGAAACGCCCCGAGAGTTTACCGCTGTATGGCGTGCCCTTTGCCATCAAGGACAACATCGACCTGGCGGGAATTCCGACCACCGCCGCCTGCCCCGATTTTGCGTACACCCCCGGGGAAAGTGCCGCCGTCGTCAGCGCCCTGATCGCCGCCGGAGCAGTGCCGCTGGGAAAGACCAATCTCGACCAGTTTGCAACTGGCCTGGTAGGCACGCGCTCGCCTTACGGTGAGGGCAAGAACAGTTTCAACCCCGACTACATTTCCGGCGGCAGCAGCGCCGGTTCGGCGATAGCCACGGCGCTGGGACAGGTCAGTTTTGCGCTGGGTACCGACACGGCGGGGTCCGGCCGCGTTCCCGCTGTGCTGAACAACCTTGTCGGTCACAAGCCTACCAGGGGGTTGCTGAGCACACGCGGGGTAGTGCCCGCGTGCCGAACACTGGATTGCGTGAGTATATTTGCGCTCAGCTGCGATGACGCGGCGCAACTGCTGGACATCGCAGCCAGTTATGACCCGCAGGATCCCTACGCGAGACCGAACACATTCTACAATCGGCAGCGCTATTTCGAGACGGCCGGCGCCGGGCACTTTCGCTTCGGCGTGCCGGCGCAGCCGGACTTCCAGAGAGACGCTGAAACCCGGGCACTGTTCGACGCCAGTGTGAAGCGCCTGGAGGCGCTGGGTGGAGAAGCGGTCTCCGTGGCGTTCGAGCCATTTCTGGAGACGGCCAGATTACTGTACGAGGGACCGTGGGTAGCCGAGCGCTGGTTAGCCACACGCGATGTCGACAGCGCGTCCATGCTGCCGGTGATCAACGCCATCATCGCCACAGCCGAGGGCAAGAGCGCAGCGGACGCTTTTGCCGCGCAGTACCGGTTGGCCGCATTGAAACGACAGTGCGATGCACTGCTGCAGGATCTGGACTTTATCGTCACACCCACCTGCCCCCGATTCTACACGCGCGCAGAAATGGCCGAGCAGCCGATTGTGAACAACTCGCTGCTGGGCACCTACACCAACTTCGTCAACCTGCTCGACTACAGCGCCACGGCCATCCCCGTGGGCTTTACAGACTGCGGCGTACCGTGGGGAGTGACCCTGTTCTCCGGGGCGTTCGATGACATCCGCTTACTGAGTTACGCCGGTCTGTTGCACCGTGCATGCCAGCTACCACTGGGCGCAACCGGTCATCCGGCACCGCCAGCAACGGATGGCACAACGGCCGCCGTGCCAGAGCGAATCAAAGTGGTTGTGTGCGGCGCCCATCTGCAGGGCCAACCGCTGAACTGGCAACTCACCGAGCGCGGCGGGCAGTTGGTGTCAGAGACCCGCAGCGCACCCCGCTACCAGCTCTACGCACTGCCGGACGGCAAGCGCCCCGCGATGGTGAGGGACGACGTCGACGGTACCGCGATTGAAGTGGAGGTGTGGTCCCTGCCACACGGCAACTTTGGCAGCTTTGTCGCCGGTATTCCCGCACCGCTGGGGATAGGAAAAGTGGAAATGGCTGACGGCAGCTGGCTCAGCGGCTTTATCTGCGAAGGGTATGGCCTGGCAGGCGCCCACAACATCACGGGTTACGGCGGTTGGCGCAACTGGCTCGCGACACGATAGGAATTATACTTTCCAAACACACCCGGCCCCGGTCCATCCGGTTGAACTTGATGATTCTTTATGTCCTGCCATGCTTTAACCCACAAGCCGCCTGTGCCACAATCCTCTACGAACTACTAGTTATTAGTTCGCCTTAACCGCCTGGCCTTTTTTCACCGTAACCCTCGGAGAGCCCCATGAACCAGTGTCCCTTTGCCAATCTGCTCGACCCGGATACCTATGCTGACGGCATGCCATACGGCAAGCTCAAGGAGATTCGCGATGCGGGCCCGGTGGTAAAGCTGGACGACCCGCTCACTGGGGTCCCCTACTGGGCTGTCACCCGTGTCGCTGAGATGGATATTGTGTCCAAGAACCCCAAACTGTTCTCATCGGCGGCCCGGACTGCATTCCCGATGGAGTACCCGCAAGAGATGGTAGACGCCAGCTTCTGCCATTCCATCATCAATATGGATCCACCCCTGCACCAGAAAGTACGGCGCATCGTGCGCAATGCGTTTACGCCCAAGCGTGTCGAATCCTACGCCCCCAAATTTCGCGAACACGCCAGGCGTATCATTGACGCAGTGGCGAGCAAGGGCGAATGTGAATTCGTAGAGGAAGTCGCGGCAGAGCTGCCGTTGATTGCGATTCTGGAATTGCTGGGCGTCCCCCTCGAAGACCGGAAAATGTTCTTCGACTGGACCAACACCATGATCTTTGCCGATGACCCCGATATGACCATTTCCGAAGTTGAGGGGCAAATGGCCGCGCTGGAGGTTATCCAGTACGCCATGAACCTCGCGGCCAAGCACCGCGAGTCGCCGATGGACAATATTACCGGTGCCCTGCTGGACGCGGAACTGGAGGGCGCGCCTATCTCCGAGGACATGTTTGGCTGGATGTTTATCCTGATCCTGGTGGGAGGCAACGAATCCACCCGCACAGTGATCGCACAGGGTATGCGTCTGCTGATGGAGCACCCCGAGCAGCTGCAGTACCTGGTGGACAATCCGGACAAAATCGGCAACGCCTGCGAGGAGATCCTGCGCTACAACACCGCGTTTATCTCCATGCGCCGCACGGCGATGGAAGACACCGAACTGGGCGGACAGCAGATCAAGAAGGGAGACAAGGTGGTGCTGCATTATCACGCGGCCAATCACGACGAGGCCACTTTCGGCGAGGATGCGATGCAATTTGACATCAGGCGTGCCGAGCGCATGCCCGACCTCTATAACCAGCTGCGCTCCTTCGGGATTGGGCAGCATTTTTGCATTGGCTCCCATCTGGCCCGCCTGGAATTGAATATCATGTTCGAGGAGCTGATTCCGCGCCTGAGAAATCCCCGCCTGCAGGGCGAACCGAGGTTCGTCAGGTCATTCTTCGTCAATGCGATGAAAGAATTGCGGATTACGTTTGACCCCGAGAGCGCCAGCGTGGCCTGAAGGCGCCCGGCCCGGGCTCCGTACAAATAACATTGGGGCAAAGAGCGGTAGATATTTCTCTCGGACTGCTCTACAGTTCGCCTAGCCCTCTATAACAGATAAATTGGAGCTCGAATAATGACGATTAAATCAACGCTGGCAGTGTTCTGCCTGTCTTCACTTGTGACCAGCACTGCCCTGGCGGCAGTAACCCCCGATCAGGCAGCCAGACTGGGAAAGGATTTGACACCCGTCGGCGCAGAAGCGGCAGGAAATGCCGATGGCAGCATTCCACCCTGGGATCCCAAGGGTACACCGATCCCTGAGGAGTTTGTCCCGGGCTCTGACAACTACGTCAACGCCTACCCTGACGAGAAGCCGCTCTACACTATCGACGGCAGCAACTGGAAGGAATACGCTGAATTCCTCACACCGGGTACCCAGGCCCTGTTCGAAAAGTTTGGCAAAGATGGCTACAAGATTCATGTTTACCCCACCCACCGCGGCACGATCAGGCCGGACTGGTACTACGCCAATTCGCTGAAAAATGCCACCGGCGCGACCCTGGTTGAGGATGGGCAGAAAATTGATGGCAACCTGCCCGGCGTACCCTTCCCGATTCCACAATCGGGTCTGGAAGTGATGTGGAACCACATGATTCGCTACGCCGAGGATTCGTCACTGGAATCGGACGTTTACTATGTCGGCTCAAACGGCCAACCGGTATTGTCCACTACCGGCTCCTCAGTCTCCGTGTTCCCGATGTACCAGGAAGAGAACCGCGACAAGGTTGTCGGTGAGACCCCCTTCACCAAGTTGCGCATCAACTACGATGCACCTGCCCGTCGCGCCGGTGAGATTTTGCTGGTGCACGAGCCCGGTGCCGACTACACCGAGGGCAAAGGCCGCAAGGCATGGCAATACCTGGTTGGCCAGCGCCGCGTGCGCCTGGCACCTGCGGTCTCCTTCGACACGCCAAACCCCGGGGTAGCGGGCACGTCCACCTACGATGACGCCTTCGTCTACAACGGCTCCCCCGAGCGCTACGACTGGACGCTGGTCGGCAAGAAGGAAATGATTGTCCCCGCGGCCAATTACGACATGATCTTCCAGGGCAAGGTCGAGGACCTGCTGGGCGAGAAGTTTCTCAACCCGGACAAGATTCGCTGGGAGAAACACCGTGTATGGGTTGTCGACTCCAACCTGAAAGAGGGCAAGCGCCACCTGTACAGCCGCCGCACGTTCTACATCGACGAGGACAGCTGGACCGCAGTCGCCGGAGAAATGTATGACGGCCGGGGCGAGCTGTGGCGAGTACAGTACAGCTACGGGGCCAACCTGTATGACCGCAAGACCGGCTTTGGCTCGTCCTACGGCTCCTACGACCTGCTACAGGACATTTACAACCTGAGCGGCAAGCCGATCCAGGGGAAATTCAAGAACGGCGTCGACAAGAACGACAAGTACTTCACTGCCGAGGGCATGAAACGCGGCGGTGTTCGCTAGCCGAGCGCTATCCGCGCTGTTTCGCTAGCGCAAAACGAAAAGGCTGGCATTGTGCCAGCCTTTTTTTTCGCCCTGTTCGAGAGCAAATCCTTCCCTTTAACGCCCTGTCGAGCAGCCCCCTCACCCACGGTACAATTGCCTGCCGAGGGTAACTCCTGAAAATTTCAGGTTACTTTCCGGGCAAAAAACGCGAAAATCTCCCCCCCTTTTTTCTATACCGTTCGCCGAGGAATCCCAATGTTCAAGATCAACCAGTACTTCGATGGCAATGTCGCTTCGATTGCATTCCAGACCGCCAGCCTTCCAGCCACAGTCGGCGTGATGGCAGTAGGTGAATACGAGTTTGGCACCACCCAGCTGGAAACCATCACCGTCGTCAGCGGCGCACTAACCGTGAAACTGCCGGGCAGCAGCGATTGGCAGACCTATGGTGTCGGAGACCAGTTTGTGGTCGCCGCCAATGAAAAATTCCAGCTCCGGGTCGCCGAAGAGACTGCCTACCTCTGTACCTATGAATAGCCCTGACACAAACAAGGTCCTGCTAGATCGACTCAACACACACGCACCCGGCGTTATAAAAATGCTCGGCCGCAAAGTCGCCAAACTCGTGCGCGCGAGCTGAGCGCGTGACGAAACTCAACCCACGCCAACGCGAGGCAGTACGCTATATCGACGGTCCGCTGCTGGTGCTCGCCGGTGCCGGCAGCGGCAAGACCAGTGTAATCACCGAGAAGATCGCCTACCTGGTGGACACCTGCGGCATCAACGCCAGCCACGTGGCCGCCGTCACGTTTACCAACAAGGCCGCGCGTGAAATGAAGGAACGCGTGGGTCGACTGCTGCGCGGGAACAGCGCTGAAGGACTCACGGTCAGCACATTTCATCAGCTGGGGCTCAGGATTATCCGGACAGAGCGCAAGGCGCTGGAGATGAAATCAGGGTTTTCCATTTTTGACGCCGAGGATACCCGGACACTGATCCGCGACCTGTTGATTCAACAACACGGCGCCGAGGGCGACCTGGCCAACACCATTGCCCAACGCATTTCCAGCTGGAAGAACGACCGCGTTCTGCCAGAGCAGGCACTCGCCGCCGCAACGGGCCCGGCGGACATCCTCTGCGCCCAGGCCTACCTGCGCTACAAGCGCGCCCTGAAAGCTTACAATGCACTGGATTTCGACGACCTGATCCTGCTGCCCACGATACTCTTCGAGCATCATCCGGCGATACTGGAAAAGTGGCAGAACCAGATTCACTACCTGCTGGTCGACGAATACCAGGATACCAACTCCAGCCAGTACCTGCTGGTCAAACAGCTGATCGGGATGCGTGGGGGGCTGACCGTGGTGGGCGACGACGACCAGTCCATCTACGCATGGCGCGGCGCACGGCCGGAAAACCTGGTGCAGTTGCAGGAGGATTTCCCGGCGCTGAACATCGTGAAACTGGAGCAAAACTACCGCTCCACAGCGCGTATCCTCAAGGCAGCGAATACCCTGATTGCCAACAATGCACACGTGTTTGAGAAGCAGCTGTGGAGCGAACTCGGCTACGGGGAAGCGCTGCGTATTCTGCGCTGTGCGGACGAGCAGCAGGAAGCGGACCAGGTTGTGGCGGAAATCCTCGACCACAAGTTGCGCAAGCGCACGCGCTTTGGCGACTACGCCATCCTGTACCGCGGCAACCACCAGTCACGCCTTATCGAACTGGCACTGCAACAGCAGCAGGTACCCTACCACCTCAGCGGCGGCACCTCCTTCTTTGCGCGCAATGAGGTGAAGGACATCATGGCTTACCTGCGACTGGTGATAAACGAGAACGACGACAACGCCTTCCTGCGGATCGCGAATGTACCGCGGCGCAAGCTGGGCACCTCGACACTGGAGGCGCTGGGTAACTTCGCGCTCGCCAACCGCTGCAGCCTGAACCAGGCCTGCAACCGCATCGGTGCGGATGAGGTATCGGAAAGCGGGCGGAAACGCCTGCAGGAATTTCGCCACTGGATGGACGGTGTGCGCCGCAGTTGTGAAGGACACAACGGCGTTGACGGCGTGCGCCAGATGATCCGGGATATCGATTACGAAGGCTGGCTCGGCCAGCTCAGCTCCAGCGAGGATGTGGCGGAACGGCGTATGGGCAACGTGCATTTCCTCGTCGATGGCCTGCAGCGCGTGATGGCCAGCGAGCAGGTGGGGCTGGACGAAGCCATCGCCCGGCTCGTGCTGCGCGACCTGCTCGAACAGCAGGACGAGGAGGAGAAAGGGCCGGACAGCGTGCAACTGATGACATTGCACGCGTCCAAGGGACTGGAGTATCCGCACGTGTTCATTATCGGTATGGAGGAAAATCTACTGCCGCACCGCGTGAGTGTCGAAGAGGACAATATCGAGGAGGAACGGCGACTGGCCTACGTGGGCATTACACGCGCGCAGCAGACCCTGACGATGACCATGGCGCTGAAACGACGCCAGTTTGGCGAAACGATCCAGTGCGAACCCAGCCGTTTTATCGCTGAGCTGCCGCAGGAAGACCTGCAATGGCAGGGCGGTGGACAGGACACAGAACAAGCCAATGCTGAACGTGGCCAGGAGACGCTAGCGGGGCTCAAGGGGCTTTTTGCCTGAGCCTCCAAGCTTCTGCTTAACACGCTCCCGCGCAGTCTGCACAATCGCGTAGAAACCGGGAATAAACACTGTACCGACCAGCAGCGCGGCGAGCATTCCGCCAAACACGGTGATGCCCAGCGAGCGCTGCCCGAATGCACCCGCTCCGCTGGCAAACACCAGCGGCAGAATGCCGAGGATAAACGAGACCGCTGTCATGCACACGGCCCTGAAGCGCAAGCGGCCCGCCTCGCGCGCCGCGACCAGAATATCCACGCCCTCCTCTTCCCGCTGATGCCGCGCAAACTCGACGATCAGAATGGCATTTTTCGCGGCCATCCCGATGAGCAACACCACCCCGATCTGGGCGTAGAGATTCAGCGCGACTCCGGATACCAGCAGGGCCGCGATGGCGCCGCCAATAGCCATCGGCACCACCAGGATGATCGCGCCCGGGATCGACCAGCTCTCGTATTGCGCCACCAGGAACAGGTATACGAAAATCAACGCCAGGGCGTAGGCAAAAACCGCCGTGCTGCCGGCCTCCCGCTCCTGGAAAGCCATGCCTGTCCACTCCATCCGATACCCGGGCGGCACAGTGGTGGCGATCAGGTTTTCGAACGCTTTCATCGCCTCCCCGGAACTGTAGCCGGGTGCCACATTGGCGCGCACGGAGGCGGCGCGAAACATGTTATAGCGCGGCGCCACGTCCGGACCCAGCACCGGTCGCGTGGTAACCAGCGAGTCCAGCGGGATCATTTCGCCGCTCGAGGACTTCACGAAAAAATGATCCATGTCGGCCAGGTCAGACCGAAACGGGGCTTCGGCCTGCATGATCACCTTGTAGGTCTGGCCGAACTTATTGAAGTCGTTCACGTACAGTGAACCCATCTGCGCCTGCAGTGTCAGGAAAATCTCACTGAGAGAGACCCCGAGGTTTTTCGCCTTGATGCGGTCCACATCAATAAAATACTGCGGCACATTGGCCCGGTACGTGCTGAATACGCGCTCCAGCCCCGGCGTCTGGTTGCCATCCACGATGATGTCATTCAGTACGGCAGCCAGTTCTGCCGGCGGCCGCGACAGTGTGTCCTGCAGCATCAACTCCAGGCCGCCCACCGCCCCCATACCCGGCACCGCCGGGGGCGCAATCGCGAATACCTGCGCCTCGGGCACCTCGATAAATGCGCGCCCTGTGATGCGAGCGGCCACGTTAAACGCCAGGTTTTGCGGTTCGGTGCGCTGGTCCCAGGGCTTAAGCACCACAAACAGTGTGGCCCCATTACTGCTCATTGCTCCACTGAGCACAGAAAACCCCGTGATAGCGGTGACCACTTCCACCGCCGGGTCCTGTTCCAGAATAGCGGTGACCTTGTCCACCACCAGATGTGTGCGCGAAAGGGATGAGGCATCCGGCAACTGGATGTTGACCAGCAGCAGCCCCTTGTCCTCGGCCGGGACAAACCCTGTGGGTGTATTCATTACGCCGAGCGCCAGGGCCGCCATCCAGGCCAGGAAGATGACGCCGACAAACAGCAGTTTGCGCAGCACCCACTGCACGCCCCTGTCATAGACCCCGGTCAGCTTGCCAAACGCGGCGAGAAACTTCTGGTACCACATGGCATCCCGGCGCTCACCCGATTGCAGCAGCAGGCCACACAATGCAGGGCTCAGGGTCAGCGCGTTAAGCGACGAGAAGACCACCGCGACACAGATCGTCACCGCGAACTGCCGGTACATTTCGCCGGTAATACCGGGCAGCATGGCCACCGGCACAAACACGGCGAGCAATACCAGCGTGGTGGCGATGATCGCGCCGCCCACCTCGCGCATCGTCACCAGCGCGGCGTCCCTGGCCGTCATGGTCGGATCCTCGCGCATGTGACGGTCGCAGTTTTCGATCACCAGGATAGCGTCGTCCACCACGATACCGATCGCCAGAATCAGGCCAAACAGGGTGACCGTGTTGATCGACATGCCCAGTAGCTGCAACACGGAAAACGTCGCCACCAGCGACACGGGTATCGCCACGGTGGGCACCAGGGTCGCGCGCCAGTTGCCCAGAAACAGGAAGGTAATGGCGATCACCAGCGCCACGGCCTGGAACAGCGATATGAGCACCTGCCTGACGGCCGTGGACACATAGCGCGTGGTGTCGTAGCTGGTCACGTAATCCAGCCCGGCGGGGAAATACGCAGACAATTCCTTCACGGTTTTGTCCACTGCGGCACCCGCAGCCAGGGCGTTGGCATCGGCCAGCGTATAGAGCGCGACATTGACCGCCGGGCGACCGTCGATCGCACCCGAAAAATTGTACTCGGCCTGGCCCAGTTCCACTCGCGCGACATCCCGCAGGTAAATCGCGGAGCCATCGTTGCGCGCGCGCAGGACAATATTGTTGAACTCTTCGACGTCCTGCAGCCGACCCTTGGCCTGCAGCGTGTACTCCGTCTGCAGGGAGCCGTCAAACGGGGGCGCACCGATTTTTCCCGCCGCCACCTGCACGTTCTGCTCGAGCAGCGCGCTGCGAATATCCTGTACAGACAGGCCCAGGTTGGTCATGCGATCGGGATCGAGCCACAGCCGCATGGAGTAGTCCGCTTCGCCGAGAATATCCGCAGAGGAAATGCCGTCCACACGTGCGAGGGCGCTCTGCACGTTGATCTTCACGTAATTGGAAATGAACTTGTAATCGAGTGAACTGTCGGGCGAGGTAAAGCTGACGATCTTCAGCATGTCCGGTGAACGCTCGGCGATGCTGAGGCCCATCGCTCGCACCTCTGCCGGGAGCGAGGGCTCCGCCAGCTTGACCCGGTTTTGCACCCGCACCAATGCCATATCGGCATCCGCACCCACCTTGAACGTCACGGTCAGCGAATAGCTGCCGTCGTTCGCACTCTTTGAGGACATATAAATCATGTCCTCCACACCGTTCACGGCATCCTCGATCGGCGCCGCCACCGTCGCTTCAACAACCCCTGCCGACGCGCCGGGGTAAATGCCGCTCACCTGGATATTCGGCGGCGAGATGTGGGGATACTCGGTCACCGGCAGCATATATACCGACAGGCCCCCGGCCAGCGTCAGGACGATGGCGATCACCAGCGCAAACTTGGGCCGATCGATGAAAAAGGCGCTGAACATGCGTTATTCCTGCTGCTCGAGGCCGGCTATGGATTTGCTCTGCACCGTCATTCCCGGGCGCACCTGCTGCAAACCACGTACGATTACGAGATCGCCCTCCTCGACACCCTCCTCAACCAGCACCTTGTGCTCACGCCGCTCTCCCAGTGTGACGTTGTGTCGCTCCACGGTGCCGTCAGCGGTCACTGTCAGCACAAAACTGCCCTGCTGGTCCGCCTGGACGGCGGACTGCGGCAGAAACAGACCCTCGCGTAACTCAGTATCACGCAGGACAACGCGCACATACTGGCCCGGCACCAGCGCCGAATGGGGATTGGGAATACGCGCCCGCGTCTCCAGCGTACCGGTGGCCTGGTCGATGCGATTGGCAATGTAGTAGATCTGGCCCACCTCGGGGTACATCGCGCCGGTGGTCAGTTCCAGGCTGACCTCGATACGGTCAATGGAACGCAACTCCCGGTCGTGATCCAGGTTTTGCCCGATCGCCGCCACATACGTCGCTTCACTGACCTGGAACACAGCATCGATCGGGTCGATACTGACGAGCGTCGTGAGATTCCCCGAGTTGGGGCCGACCAGGTCGCCCACGCTGGCGGCGCTGCGACCGATACGACCGGTAATGGGTGCGAGGATTTTCGTATACCCGAGATTCACCTCGGCGCGGGTCACCTGCGCTTCCGCCGCCTCGATACGGGCATCGGCATCGCGTTTCTTGGCTTTCAGGTTGTCCATTTCAGACTGGGAAATAGCACCCCTGGGCAATAACTCCTGGCCGCGCAGGAAGTTGCCCTGCGCATTGACCTGATTGGCGATCGCAGAGGCGAGGTCCGCCCTGGCGCTGGCCAGCGCGGCCTCATATTCGGAGGCATCGATGGTGAACAACACATCGCCCACCTCTACCAGTTCACCCTCGCGAAAATCCCGGCTTTGCAGGTAGCCTGTCACGCGCGCCTGAATCGCCACATCATCCTGCGCCTGCAACCGGCCCACATGGCGGTAAATTGGCTGAAAAGGCTCGCGCTCGACGGTGTCTACCACCACCTCCAGCGCGGGCGGTGCAGGCACTTCACCGGAACAGGCAGTGAGCAACGTCAACGCGAGAACCAATGCCACAGTAGGTTTGTTCACAGCTGAATCTCCCGATTCAAGTCCTTTGGCCTGTCCTGCCTGATACTAACAGGGGATGCCGCAGATGTACCCAGGGCGCAGGCTTGACCCGCCACAAAGAAAAAAGGCCGCAGTGCCAACGCACGGCGGCCTCGCTTTGGACTGACGCACCTACTGGCTGTTGACCACCAT
Organism: Halioglobus sp.; assembly: GCA_020443325.1. Lineage (GTDB taxonomy): Bacteria > Pseudomonadota > Gammaproteobacteria > Pseudomonadales > Halieaceae > Marimicrobium. The sequence continues at coordinate 15,166 of JAGRIK010000339.1, read as the reverse complement.
ATAATCAATCGCGGCGTGGACCTCCTCGTCGGAACAGTTCACACAACCGCCCTTGGCCATCATGCCCGTTCCTGCCACGCCCTCTAGACCACTGACATAGAGCACGTCCGTACCCTTGGCGATACGATCGGCCCAGGCGGCGGCATCACCGACCTTCGGTGCACCTGCGGCGCCGGTGCTGTGACAGGCCATACACGCGGAGTTGTATACCTCTTCACCGGTGCGTGGCCCGGCTGGCGCTGCGGCTACAGCCGGTGCACCGCAGGTGTTATCCCCTTCGATACAGGATTCACCTGCAGGCTTGATGCGCTCTTCGATGGCGGCGCGCTGGGCATCGGTCAAATCCGCGGCATAGGCGCCTGCGGCCAGCACAATCGCCAGGAAACTGATTGCTATACGATTAATCACGGTACATTCCTCTCATTGATCAGGCGCGCATTATAGCCACTTATGCGCGGCGGTAAAACGTGACGATTGAAACTATTGCCCGTTGGGGGAAAGCACGACACACTGGCACCCTGATCACATTGCGGTGTTTTCCCGCCTCCTGCGCCACCAGATGCGTGACCTACAAGGAATTGAGCCTATGAAACTATACACCTACGATCCTGCGCCGAACCCGCGGCGGCTGGCCCTGTTTATGAAGCTCAAGGGCATAGAAATCGACACCCAACAGGTGGATATGATGACCGCCGAGCAGCTTACCGATGCGTACAGGCAGATCAACCCCGCGTGCAGTGTGCCTGCGCTGGTACTGGACGACGGCACCCTGCTCACCGAGGTGATCGGCATGTACAGCTATCTGGAGGAACTGTACCCCGAGCCGCCACTGATGGGCGCTACCCCCGGCGAGCGAGCGCTGGTCATCAGCTGGTCACACAAACTGTTTTGCGGCCTGATGATGGCTATCGCCTCCGCGCTGCGCAATCGGGGTAAATCCTTCGTCAACCGCGCGTTGCCCGGCCCGCTGGATACCCCACAGATTCCGGAGATGGTGGAGCGCGGACTGATGCAAATTGGCCATATCCTGCCCGAACTGGACGCACACCTGGCCAACTCGACCTGGGTGGCGGGCGACAACTTCAGCGTCGCCGATATCGATCTGCTGGTTTCCATCGATTTCCTGTCGTGGATTAAACAGGCCGTACCCGATGAATGCACCCACCTGAAGGACTGGTACCAGCGCGCAAACGCACACCTGGGCTGAACCCGGCAAGGTTTCGCACCGCTGCCCGATGGGTTACGGGCGGATTTGATGCCGCAACGGGCGGCCCGTTGCGCTATAACGGGGGATTCTGTTGAGGGAACCCGCGTATGCGCCAGCGGCACACTTCCCGGCCTGTACCCCGGCCCGGGCCCGGCCGGGTCGCGCGGTACCTGGGCTACCTGGCCATCGCCCTGCTGCCAGCCTGCCAGTCGGGTGAGCCCGATTCAGCCTTCAAGCGCTACCTGAATCAGCTCGATCTTGCACTGTCTGTCGCGGTGCCCGCTATCGAGCACGTCACAGCAGCACCGGTACCCGGGGCCGGGGAATTGCAGTTGGCAATCCCTCCCGGCGACATCGACGGCCTCGATTTCCTGCAACTGGGCAGCTGTGCACTGCAGGCCAATTTCGTCAAGCGCCAGACCCGTCTCGCGCAATTCGCCAAACCCTCGCAGCGCCTCCTGCTGGAACTGGAGTACCTGCGCCTGGCGCCAGCCTGTATCCAACGCCTGCGCGATGGGGGCAGACACCCGCTGGCCGATCAACTCGAAGCCGCCCGGCGGGAAAAACAGGGGCAACTTCCCGCACTGATTTTCAACGCCACGCTGGGCAGCGATGAATACCGCTCCTTCTGGCTCGCGGCGCCCATAACCGGCGAGTATCCGCGCAGCGACTCCAGTGCGGCGGTATCTGCGCTGGAGACGATCAACCACCAGACCCGGCGCTGGCTCAGCGGCGATTACCGTGCGCGCAATCGCGCATTCGAGCTACTGCTCAGCGAAATCGCAGGGGGCGGCGGCGGCCAAAAGCGGCGAGCCTGGTCCCGCCAGGTCGACTGGCTGGTGGCCGCAGACACGATTGCTGGGCAAAGTTTAGCGAGCGCAGCCGTCTGCAGCGCAGTCAACGTCAACCCCATGACCCGGCGGCGTCTCGCACTGGCGCGCAGCTACTTTACCGGCGTGATACAACCGCTGGCCACCCAGTCGCAATTACACTACCTCGAAATGGAGGCGCCTGTTGCGGCGTTGGAGGCACAGCTAAGCGCGATTCTCCCGCCGCGCTATCGCCGTTGGCTCACAGACAGGAACCAGCATGTGGCGGCCCTTGCCAGTGCACCGGGGCAGCACCTGGCACAACTCGATCGCATACAACAGGGCTGCAATACCGAAGCAGGGCTCGCGGCAAGGTAGTGCACCGTGCCCCGGCGCGTTAAATTGGCTACACTGCAAGCACCCGGACCCCCGGGACGCCGCCACTGAAGGAGATTTTGATGAAGTACCCAGCCCAAACCGTCCCGCGCTCGCCCACGCTTATTCTTCTCGCGGCACTTCTGGGCGCGCTTGTTACCGCCTGCGTCAGCGGTCCACCCACACCGACCATAGACTACAAGGCAGACTACGACTTCAGCGCCGTGAAAAAAATCGCGTTCTATGACGAATCCGGCCAGGTGCTGGGCGACAACCCCCTGCAGATCAGTGATATGCAGCATGACCGCATTGACGACGCCCTGGCATTCGCGCTGAAAAACAAGGGCTATGAAATGGTGGAAGACACGAGCAAGGCGGACCTGCTGGTGAGCTGGAGCCTGTTCACGCAAAACAAAACCAGTGTACAGACCTGGAATACGCCGGGCATCGGCGTCGGCTATGCCGGCTACTACGGCCGCTATAACCGCTACGCCGGTTACAATTGCTGGAGTTGCGTTGGAAGCCAGACCGAAGTGAGCGTCAGCAACTACACTGAGGGCACCTTCATCGTCGACATGATTGATCCCAGGCTGAAAAAATCGGTGTGGCGCAGCGTTATCCAGTCGCGTATGAAGGGTAATCACAGCGAAGACCAGGACAAATACAATGAGACTGCCACGGCTATCTTTGCTTCGTTTCCGCCCTGATTGGAGGGCCGTTTGCCGTTATATCCCCGGGTGAACGGCGAGTGCTGCAACATAGCACGGCTACCGTACTATCAGAATCCAATACACAGATTGCCACGCCACTGAAAAGCCCGATACCCACAGCAAGCTGATCAGAAAAAACCCGGCTTTCGCCGGGTTCTTGTTCGCCGCGCCAGTGATCAGGAGCGCTTGCGGCGTATCCGCGTTAAACCCATGAGACCTAAACCCAGCAGTCCCAGTGTTCCAGGTACAGGTACATCGCTGGTCGGAGGGCAACCACCTTGTCCCGGGGGATTGGTGTCGCAGGGGTCGGGCAGGTCCTCTTCGGTGATGCCGGCGTAAAGGACGTTGGACTGGGAATAGTTATAAAAACTAAACGCTCCGTCGGTAAAGTTACCCGCATAGTCCAATTCGACAACCCCATCCACTTTCACCTGAATCTGTGTGGCGGTGAAAATCAGGTCGAACGAGTACTCCTGAAAATCCACCCACCCCGTAGAGCCGAGATTAGTGGCACGCTGTACCTCATTCACGGTACCCACGTGCTGCCAGAAATCATTTTCCGGGGCAGTGGACATATTGCCAGTGACATGGCTCAGCGCCAGGCCATCCACGGCAGGACTCTGGTTGCTCTGCTTCCAGTCGATCATCCAGAAATCGGCATTGGTGCTGTTTAACTCACCGTCCTGGTAGCCGAGGAAGAACCCGACAAAGTCGTCATCACTGGAGGTATTGACCTTAATGGTCCCACTCAGCGCGGTGCCCTGCGCGTTACTTCCGGGTTTAAAGAACGTCGTCGGTAGGCCGTTGATCGATTGCAACACCGAATCGTTACCCGGCTGCACGGTCCACGTGCCAGCGCCGTTATTTCCGTGAAATCCGTTCTCGATCCAACCCGTTAAGTCAACCGGCGTGGGCACCGCGTGCGCCACTGCAGGAACAAGGGTGGGGAGAGCGGCGAGTTGTAACGCCAAAAGAGTCCTCTTTGCTGGCGCTAAATTTACCTTCCTTAAATTCAGCATGATACGTCTCCAAAAATATTATGAAAAATATGCCAAAGCTTTTTTAGCCTTCGCTAAGCTAAGGTAAGCAAACCTCATACCAAAGTATTTAAGTTATTGTATTTATTAAATATATGGACTTTTGACCTCAAAATGGCCGCCAGAATGTAAGATATACTGACACTTTGTGAGGGAATCCAACCCCGCCTGATCCACGTATACTCTTAGCCACATCCGGACACCCGGGCCAATAACAATAATGGAGTACAACCTATGCACGACCTTGTCCGTCGCACCCTCCTGCCGCTGATCGCAACCCTTATCCTTCCCGGTATCAGCCCTGTTTCAGCGGCGCCCGGCATGACCCCTGTCGATGTCCAGGCCGACAGTTTTGGCTGTATTCGCGACATGGAGCCGGTACGCCATTTCTATGTGAGCAACCTGCTGGGCGATACCGCGGCCACGGTGGCCGCCGCCAACGCTCCCGAGGGTGCCCCCTACCCCGTCGGCTCTGTCGTCCAGTTGGTGCCAACCGAGGCGATGGTCAAGCGCGAGCAGGGGTTCAGCCCGGTCACCAACGACTGGGAGTTCTTCGAGCTGCAGGTCACCGAGGAGGGCTCAACGATTGGTACACGCGGGTTTGCGGAGGTGAATAATCGCTTCGGCGGCAACTGTTTCGCATGCCACCTGCCCGCCCGTGACCCCTGGGACTTTATCTGCGAGAGTGATCACGGTTGCGAGCCCATCCCGATTGACCGCAAGATGACAGGTGCGCTGCAGCGTTCGGACCCCCGCTGCGGCCCGGCCGAGCTGCAGGAGGGCGATTCCATCGCACTGTGGAAGCTGCGTGCGATGGCAACCATCGGCGCGATACAGGCCTGGTGGAAAAACCTGTTCTAGGTAGCCTCTGACAAGCTAATGCGCCCGGAGTAAACCATGGAATTCGGATTCGCACCGATACAATCCCACGCCAATTTCGACGCCATGCGCGCACAGGCGACGCTGGCCGAAACGCTGGGCTTTCACACATTGTGGGCGCATGAACACCATTCGCAGCAGATGATGTACCCGGACCCGCTGATGGCGCTCGCGGCCCTTGCGCCAGTGACCAGGACTATCGGGCTCGGCACCAATATGCTGCTTCTGCCGATTCACCACCCGGTGCGCGTGGCCCAGGAGGCTGCGATGCTGGACGTACTCTCTAACGGTCGGCTCAGGTTAGGCGTTGCGAACGGCTACTCCGAGCGTGACATGCGCGCGTTCGGCATGCTCGGCAAACACCGGGGAAATCAGCTTGAGGAAGGCCTCTCACTGATCCGCCGACTGTGGCAGGGAGAGCGCGTCACGCTGCGCGGCGAGGGTTTCGATCTGCAGGATTTTGAACTCTTCCCCCTGCCGGTGCAGCGCCCCAACCCGCCACTCTATGTGGGTGGCCACGCGAAGGTCGCGATCGACAGGGCCGCGCGGCTGGGCGATAAATACCTGATCAGTACCACGCAAAAGTTCGACGAGGTTGTCGCCCTTGTGCGGGCTTACCACGAAGCGCTCGCGTCTCACGGCAGGGCGCCACGCAAGCCCGCGCTGAACAGGATAGTGTGTGTGGTTGCAAACGCCGCCGGTAAAAAAGCGGCTGAGGCCTTTTACGCCAGGGCACTACTCGCGCTCTACGACGCCTGGGGACACGAGAGTGTCACCGGCCTTGGAAAATCCGAGCGGGAGCTGCGCGCACTCTGTGACGATCATTTCATCATCGGCGAGCCCGGCGAATGCATAGACCAGATACGCCGCTATGAGGCCATCGGTATCGGGCACATCGCCTGCCTGATGAATTTTGGCGGCCCGGACCTGGAGCTTGTGGATCGGTCGATGCGCCTGCTCGGCGAGCAGGTAATGCCCGGGGTATAAAAACGGGCGGCTGTTAACCTATAATCATTATCATTCACCCACTACCCTATTGCCTCACGGCCGGAGAATCCCCATGTTCGCTCGCCCCGCACATCCATTGATTTTCGCCCTGCTGGTGGCTGCCCTCTCTACACTCCTGGCGGGCTGCAGCTCCTCGGGCAACAGCAACAGCAATAACAATGTCGGCACCCGCATCCAGGGCCTGCTGCTCAGTGGCGGCATACCCGTTGCTTCCGCGACGGTCAGCGTTTACAGCAGCAGTGACGGCGCAGCGGTACTGGGCGAAGGCAGCACCGACGACAGCGGCGCGTTTGAATTCAGCTATAACGAGCCCGGCGATTCCGCCGCTGTCATCTACCTCACCAGCAAGGGCGGCCGTATAGCCTCGCAGGATGTACCTACGTCTTTTGTCCTGGCGAGCGTGCTGGGAGCCGCGCCGGATGTAGACACTATCACCATCAACGAGTTGACCACGGTGGCGTCGGCGTTTGCGCTGGCACAGTTTATCGACGGGACCACGCTGGCGGGCAACAGCATTGGCCTGGGAATGGCACCGCGATTGCTTCGCAACCTGGTCAATGTCGAAACCGGTGAGCCCGGCGCGACGATCACGAATGACGACAACGACCCGCAATCCACATTCAGCGCACTGCGCACGTTGAACGAACTGGGTAATTTGCTGGCGAGTTGTGCCAGTGATGCCGATGTCTGCCAATCGATACTGCAGTTGACGCTACCGCTGGACGGCAGCGCTGCGCAGGACACGTTTCGAGCGATGGCCAACCTGGCGAAGACGCCGTGGCTGAATCCGCTACCGCTGTTCAACCTGGTGGCGTCCGACGCCTACCAACCGGACCTCGGAAACAACGCCCCCTCTGCCTGGACCCTGTCCCTCCTGTTCAAGGGTAACCCCACGAATCTCGCGGGGCCCGGCAATATGGCATTTGACCAGGACGGGCAGATGTGGATCGTCAACAACCTGGTAACCAGTGAAACTTACGTCCTGCCGGACTGTGCCAGCCAGTTGCTGTTCCGCATGGACCCGGCCACGGGCAACGTGGATACGTTTACCGGCGGCGGCGTGCTGGGTGCAGGTTTCGGCGTGACGATCGCACCTCAGACCAACGACATCTGGGTGGGCAATTACGGCTTCAAGGGCAGCACCTGTCCGATCGACATCGCTAACAACAGCGTCTCCCAGTTCACCGCTGATGGCATGCCATTATCTCCCGATGCCCAGCATTTCGACCCGCTCTACCACAACCCGCAGGACGGCGGCTGGACCCAGGGCGGCATCGGCTGGGCACAGGGTACTGTGGCCAATCCACAGGGCGACATCTGGATAGCGAGTTGCAACGGACAGATGATCGACGGCGAGCAGGTTGACGTCACCGTCTATCGCAACGGCGACCCGAATAACTGGCAGGCGATTTCCGAGGACAATTTTGACAAGCCGTTTGACATCGCCTTCGACACCCACGATGTCGCCTGGGTGAGCGGCACCTTAAGTGGCAATATCATGGCTTTCGCCAGCGATGGCACACGGCTGCGCGACTACGACCTGGGTTCATCCTCGCTGCCCATGGGCGTTGCCTCGGACAGCCTCGGCAACGTCTGGGTCTCCCTCTCCGGCGAAATTGACCTGCCCTGCCCACCGCCGATCAACAAACCGCCCGCCACCTATGCTGGCGTGGCGATGGTTAACCTCGATGGGGTACAGGTCAACACGCGGCCGGATGATCCTCTCTTACCCGACTACACCGCGCCCGGCGGTTTAACCATCGCCTGGGGTATCGCGGTTGATGGCTCGGACAATGTCTGGGTGGCGAACTTCACACGGGGCGGCCTGTCGCATTTCTGCGGCGCCAGGGAGGGCGCCTGCCCGGAGGGCCTGAAGGTCGGTGATGCGGTGTCACCCGATGACACCGGTTATCACAGCGATTTGCTGGACAGGAATACCGCCGTCGAAATCGATTCCTCCGGCAATGTCTGGTTGACCAACAACTGGAAGGACATACCGATCCAGACGGACCCGGTCGGCAACGCGATGGTGGTCTATATCGGCCTCGCCTCGCCGGTGAAGGCGCCGCTGATCGGCCCGCCGGAGCAGCCCTAGATCGAGTCGATCACCGACTTGCCATAGCGCATGTAGACAAAGGGGCCGCGCCCCTCCGGCCCTTCACCTGCGCGCAGTCGTCGCTCCAGCTCCTGCAGTACAGAACGCGTGATGTGCGGGAGCTGGTCCATTTGCCGTGCGCGGGAAAGCCCCACCCAGTGCAGGTCCAGCAACTCGCCAGAGCCCTGCGGCCGCTCGTGAATCTCGCCCTGGATATGCTCGGCGTCGATCATGAAAAAACGGGCATCGAAGCGGCGGTTGCGGTAGGGCGGGGTAATGGCACGGGCGATGAGATGCAGGACATCCAGCCGCGGGTTGATATCGTGCTGCAGGAAATCGGCCCACTGCGGGGAGCGTGTTTTCAGCGTGGGCGTGTGGGGCTCGCCTATAACCAGCCCGGTCTCCTCGTAGGTCTCGCGTATCGCAGCCAGCGCCAGCGCGCGCGCCTTTGTTTCCGAGCACCCGCGGCACAGGCGTTTCATCACCTCCGGATGCAGGTCGTGCGGCGGCACGATACGGCTGTCGCCCGGATCCACCCTGCCACCCGGGAACACGAACTTGTTCGGCATAAACTTGTGGCTGGCGGCCCGCTTGCCCATCAACACACGCGGCTCCCTGCCGCCGTGCCGCACTATCAGCAGGGTAGCGGCATCCTTTGGGCGCACCGCGCGCGCATTGCCGCGCAGTTCGCCTTTTGCGATGTAGGTGGAGTCGTGCTGCTCGTCGCCGTCCATACTCGCAATGCTTGTCAGCGCATCGCGGCGCGCGACGCGTTAACCCGCACTGGCAACCCTGAGTTTCTGGCCAGGCTTGATCGGTTTCTTGGCGGAAATATCATTCCAGGCGACCAGTTGCTGCGTGGAAACCTTGAAGCGCCGCGCGATACTCCACAGCGAATCGCCGGAGCGAATGGTATATTCCGTTGGCTGTCCGCCAGTGAGACGAGCCCGCGTGACCGCAATCTGTTCGGCTGACAGGGGCTCGCGCCCGAGGTTTCCCGGCAGAAGCAGTGTCTTGCCGGCCTGGATGGAATGATTGCGCAGCCCATTCACGCTCATCAGGCTGGACACAGAAACGCCGTAGCGCCGGGCAATAGTGGACAGGGAGTCACCCTGTGCGATCCGGTGCGTCCGGTCGGGTTTCTGTTGACTGAATCGTCCGCCACCGGACAGCGATGCCACAGTCCTGTCCAGGGATTGCCTCAACTGTGCGGCCGGTACGCGAATCGGGTAGTTCTGCGGAATGTATTTTTCACCCTGCCATACCGGTGCCAACAGGGCCGGGTTATGCATCTTGAGTTCTTCGATACTGATGCCCGCCTCTCGTGCCAGCGCCTGCGCGGATACATACTCCTGCACGGTGACCACGTCGTAATCGGTGGGCTCATCGAGTTGCACCTGCCCGACATAGCGGCCCGGGTTGCGGTCTATTTCCAACGCCGCCAGGAAAGATGCGTAGAAGTTGCGGGAGGCAAAACCGAATGCAGGCCCTTTGTAATTGCGTACGATAACGTCGATATCCGTCGTACCCAATGCCTTCGCCGCGCGGCTTATGCCGCCAGCGCCATGGTTGTATCCGGTGAGGGCCAGTGGCCAGGTTCCGGTTACCCTGAAGTTTGTCTTCAGCAGTCTGGCCGCGCCGTCAGAGGAAATGAACGGGTCCATACGCTCGTCTATCACCTGGTCAACCCGCATGTACTCGCGCGCAGTAGCCGGCATGAACTGCCACATGCCTGCGGCGGCGACCTTGGAGTAGGCAAAGGGATTGAAAGAGGATTCCACGTGCGGCAGCACTTCCAGTTCCTGCGGCAGCTCGTACTTCGCCAGAACCGCGCGGATATGGGGTTTCCATTGGCCTGAGCGGACCAGCCCCTCTTTGAAGCGATCCGACTGGCCAGTCTGGAAGCGGACATTCTCCGCGGCCTGGGCAAAGGTGCGGGAAGTAGTTCCCTCAGGCCAGGAGGCCAGCACCGCCTTTTCTGTGGCATTGAGCCCGCTGCGCTTACCCTGGCCGAGGCTGTGCAGCGCACCCCGTACCCGCTTTATGGCCGCGTCTATCTGTTGGTTCCGCACCTCCCGACTGGCGGTGGGCGGCAAATCGATAACCTCATAGATCACCGACAGCGTTTCATCATCGTGCACGTAACCCTGGTTGGTCGACACCTGGGTATACACTTTTATCCAGAACTGTATGGCGGGTTCCAGCGAGGCTGGCCGGGGAAAGTTGGAGGCGCTCAGGCTCAGGCTGGGCAACAGCAACGCCAATAAGAAAATTGCCCTGACCATACCACACCCCTTTTTATCCATTAGTTGGGCAGGTTATATCAGAAATCCGGGATACTGTAACCCCGCGCCGCCGGAATTTGAGGAATCGTCAACGCTCAACTATGGAATTGTGGCTTTCACCACTCGGCGACTAGCCCCGTTTGTAGACGATCTTTTTGGTGCCGTTATCGCATGTGCCCACGACTTTGCCATCCTCGGCAGCATCCCGGTCCACAATTGTGGTGGTGAAGCTCGCTACACCGTTCGCGGATATTTTGGCATCGATTTCGGCCTTGAGCTCGTCACAGTCTTTGGGTTGTGCAATCGCAGGTGATGTGACGAGGGTCGCCAGCAGTACCAGTGTAAACTTACGCATTTGTTTCTCCTGGGCAGAGCATTTGTCCTGGAACCATACTACGCTCGCCCTTCACCTCTTCACAATGGTACAAATTAGCACCTGGGGCCTTAGCCGGTGTGAATATTGCGCTATCACCAGCTCCGAGCCAGGGCGAGCGCGCCAAAAAAACCTTGCGTTCTCTTCAGGGGGTAATAAAATCGCCGCCGAATCAAAATTCCCCCGGGTAATCACGCTGGCGTCGGCCGTTATGGGCGGGCATGCGTTTGGCAGCCGGCTGAATTCAGATTTGTCATCTTCTTGATATACCGTTTTACTGTGCGCAACACCATCCCACTGGCGCATTAACCGGGCAGCCTGAACGCAGCCACCGGCAAAGACATTGCAGAGGACGTTACACATCATGCTGAAAGAGCTGACGGACCATACAATAGCAGCTGGCACCGGTGATGACTGGAGCAGTGAGCACAGCGCGGAGCTTTACGGCATCAACACCTGGGGTGCGGGATACTTCGATCTCTCCGCCCAGGGCGAAGCGCAGGTGAATGTCGATTTCGGCGATCACCAGGTTGTCGTCTCCCTGATGGATATCGTGCTCGGCATGCGGGCTCGCGGTCTGCACATGCCGGCAGTCCTGCGCATCCGCAACCTGCTGGATCATCGCATTAAGGTGCTCAACGAATCGTTTGCGCTGGCCATTGAACAGGGCGGCTACCAGAACAAGTACCGCGGCGTCTTCCCGATCAAGGTCAACCAGCAGTGCCACGTGATCGAGGAGATCGCGGATTACGGCCGCCGTTACCACCACGGGCTGGAGGCGGGCAGCAAGGCGGAGCTGATCATTGCGCTGTCCCAGTTGCGCGATCACGACAGCCTGATCATCTGTAATGGCTACAAGGATGCGGAATTTCTCGATCTTGGCCTCTATGCCCGCCAGATGGGCATTGCCTGTTTCTTCGTGCTGGAATCACTGAACGAGCTGCCACTGCTTATCGAGCGCAGCCGCGCCCTGGATGTCGAACCCCTTATCGGTGTGCGGATCAAGAACAGCGTTGTGGTTGATGGCCACTGGAGCCAGGACAGCGGGGATCGCTCCATCTTCGGGCTCTCCACCGATGCACTGATCACGATTGTGGATGAGCTGCGCGCGGCCGACATGCTGCACTGCCTGCAACTGCTGCACTGCCACCTGGGTTCGCAGATACCCAATATTCGCAACGTGCGCAGCGGGGTGCTGGACGCCTGTCGCTTCTACGCGGGGCTTGTGCAGGAAGGCGCACCCATGGGTTACCTGGACCTCGGCGGCGGCCTGGCCGTGGACTACGAGGGCGCACGCACCAACAGTACCCACAGCATGAACTACCAGTTGCATGAATATTGCACCAACATCGTCGAAAGCATCTGTGAAACCCTGGATCCCCTGGATATCCCCCATCCTGTGATTATCACCGAGTCGGGCCGCGCTACCGTGGCCTATTCGTCCATGCTGCTATTCAACATCCTCGACGTGCGCGACAGCAAACCCGGAACGCTGCCCGAGGCACTGCCCGAGGATTGCAGCGAAAACCTGAGCAACCTGCAATCAGTGCTCAGCACGGTCAGCGAGAAGAACTTCCAGGAGTGCTACAACGATGCCCTCTTCTACCGCGATGAATTACGCGAAGAGTTCCACCACGGCCAGGCCTCGCTGCGCGAGCGGGCGCTGGGTGAGAATTTCTACCTGGCAGTGTTGCAGCGTATCGCCGCTATCCTGCCCCACCTGAACCGGGTGCCGCCCGAACTGGAGAACCTGCCCGAGCTGCTGTCAGACATCTACTACGGCAACTTCAGCCTGTTCCAGTCTCTGCCGGATATGTGGGCGATAGACCAGGTCTTCCCGATCATGCCCATTCACCGCCTGACCGAGGAGCCAACCCGCTCAGCCGTGTTGGCGGACCTGACCTGTGACTGCGACGGCAAGATCGATCATTTTTCTACCCCGGAGGGCATCAGCCGCACACTGAACCTGCACGAGTTGAAACCCGACGAGGACTACTACCTCGGCGTTTTCCTGGTGGGCGCGTACCAGGAGACGCTCGGCGACCTGCACAACCTGTTCGGCGATACCAATGTGGTGAATGTGGCGGTAAACCCCGACGGCACATTCGAGTTTGTCCGTGAGTTTCACGGCGACAGCATCTTCGATGTACTCAAGTACGTGGAGTACGAACCGAAGAAGATGCAGGAGCAGTTTCGCCTGCGAGCGGAAGAGGCTGTGCGCAGCGGCAAGATCAGTATTCCGCAACGCCAGGCGATACTGCAGGCCTTCAAGGAAAGCCTGCACGGATACACCTATTTTGAACATGAATAAGTCGGAGGACTAACCTATGTCTAAAGTGATGATAATCGGCGCAGGCGGCGTCGGCGGCGTCGTCGCCCACAAGTGCGCCCAGCTAACAGATGTGTTCAGCGAGATCGTCCTTGCCAGTCGCACCGAATCCAAGTGCCAGGCGATCGCCGCACAACTGAGCCGCCCCATCCGCACCGCACAGGTTGATGCCGACAACGTGCCCGAACTGGTGCGTCTGCTGCAACAGGAGAAACCGGAGCTGGTGATCAATGTGGCGCTGCCCTACCAGGACCTGACCATTATGGACGCCTGCCTGGAAGCCGGTGTCCACTATCTCGATACCGCCAACTACGAGCCCAAGGACACCGCCAAGTTTGAATACCATTGGCAATGGGCCTACCAGCAGCGCTTCCTCGATGCCGGATTGACGGCCATTCTGGGCAGCGGTTTTGATCCCGGTGCCACCAACCTTTTCACAGCCTACCTCGCCAAGCATTATTTCGATGAGATCCACGAGCTGGATATCATCGACGTCAATGGCGGCGACCACGGCTATCCGTTCGCCACCAACTTCAATCCCGAGATCAACATCCGCGAGGTGAGCGCCGAGTGCCGCCACTGGGAAAATGGCGAATTCGTCACCACACCGGCCATGTCCATGAAGGCGCGATACACCTGCCCTGAGGATGTGGGCACCTTCAATATCTACCGCATGTACCACGAGGAGCTGGAATCCATCAGCAAACACTTTCCCAGCCTGCGTCGCGCCCAGTTCTGGATGAGTTTCTCCGACAATTACCTGAAGCACCTGGAAGTACTTGAGAATGTCGGCATGACCGGTATTGAACCCGTCGAGTACCAGGGACAATCCATCGTGCCGATTCAGTTCCTCGCTCACCTGCTGCCCGATCCGTCCACGCTGGGCCCGCGCACCAAAGGGCGCACCTGCATCGGCTGCATTGTGCGCGGCGTCAAGGATGGGCAGGAGAAAGTGATGTATCTCTACAATATCTGCGATCACGAAGCCTGCTACCAGGAAGTGCAATCACAGGCCATTTCCTACACGACCGGCGTACCGGCAGTCATCGGCGCGAAGATGATTCTCGAGGGAAAATGGCGCCAGCCCGGCGTATGGAACGTCGAGCAGTGTGACCCCGATCCGTTTATGGAAGACATGAATCGCTACGGCCTGCCCTGGAAAGTGATTGAGCTGAACCCGGGCTTCCATCTGGATATCGCCCAGAGTTGAAACAACAGGCACGAGCGTATGCAATTCACGGACTTTGAAAAACTCGACCTTGCCCGACTGCCGACACCCTGTTTTGTAGTGGACGAGGTCGCCGTGGAGCGCAACCTGCAGATCCTGCAACAGGTGGCCGAAGACAGCGGCGCCAAAGTACTGGCCGCCCTGAAAGCCTTTTCGATGTGGCGACTGGCGCCGCTGGTGTCCCGCCACTTGAGTGGCACCTGCGCCAGCGGCCTGCACGAGGCCCGCCTGGGACGCGAGTGTTACGGCGGCGAAGTGCATGTGTTCAGCGCGGCCTACTCTGAACCTGATCTGCGGGAAATTCTGGAAATCGCGGATCATGTGGTGTTCAACAGCTGCGCGCAATGGCAGCGCTTTCGGCCACTTGCACTCGCGGCGCGCGAACGCAGGCCGCAGCTGAAATTCGGCCTGCGCATCAACCCGGAACACTCCGAGGGCACAGTACCGATTTACGATCCCTGTGCGCCGGGCTCGCGGCTGGGGATTCCCCTGTCACACCTCGACGAGGGCGCACTTGAGCATATCAGCGGCCTGCATTTCCACACGCTGTGTGAGCAGGATTTCCCACCACTGCAACGCACGCTGCAGGCCGTGGAAGACAAGTTCGGCCACCTGCTGCGCCGCATGGAATGGGTGAACTTCGGCGGCGGACACCATATTACGCGCCCCGGTTACCAGACGGGCGCGCTGGCAGCCTGCATCCGCGATTTCGCCAGCCGCTACGATGTGCAGGTGTATATCGAACCCGGCGAGGCCGTCGCAATCGGCACCGGCGTGCTGGTGACAGAGGTGCTGGACCTGGGCTGGAACGCGCTGGACCAGGCCATCCTG
>JAGRIK010000338.1 GCA_020443325.1 Halioglobus sp. | reverse complement strand
TCCCCGGCTGCACCGCACAACATCACGTGGACGCACACCACATCCGCCACTGGGCCGACGGCGGCGAGACCCGGCTCGATAACCTGCTGCTACTGTGCCGCCACCATCATCGCCTGGTGCATGAAGGGGGTCATGGCCTTGTGCTGGATACGGCGGGAGAACCCGTATTCAACGCGCCGAATGGCAGGCAGATTGCCACTGGGCCGGATACGCGTTTCCGCGGGAACGTGTTTGCGCTGACCACGGGGAATAGGCGGGCGCGGGTTGAGATTGGGGCGCGAACGGGAGTGCCGTATTGGTGCGGGGAGAGGATGGATGATGGGATGGCGGTTGAGGGGTTGGTGCGGCGGGAGTGAGGTCGGAGGAAGATACTGCACGTCGAACCCGCCAGTTGAATCAATGACGCAGCGGTGCAACCCCCACCTGCGGCATGTCGGCCAGGCCGATATCACGGGCGTGCTGTTCGAAACCCTTGTTCTTCCAGAAGAATGCGCCGGGCATGGTGGTGGGTATCACCAGCACATAAAACAGGGCGCGGCCGATGACTGCCAGCAGCACGGTGGATAGCGCCAGTATCAGCCAGATTGCAACGCCTGTTGCAGCCTGCAGATACAGCGGTGCCAGTACCAACCCACCAGCGGTGACCGCAAGCAGCACATTGCGCAACAACCAGGTCTTGCCAAACGTCGTGGTCTGCACATAGTGGGAGACGGCGCCCTCCGATTCGGCCGCTGTCATATCGCGGGCGTGCAGCACCAGCCCCGTACCCTCAAGCAAAAGCCCCAGTCCCATCGTGACAGAACACAGCGTCAGCAACGGCACGACCGGTTCGCCAAGAATCGCCTGCGAGCTACCGCCTACCACGGCCAGGCACAGGGCGCCCAGATACACACCGCACCCCACGAAGGAAAAGCCGGTTTGTTTGTGGTTCCAGAAAGGTCTCGCCTTAATGCGATAACAGCGAACCATGTAATACAACCCGATCAGGGCACCCGCCAACGCCAGGGCACCTGAGACTCCGGCCGCGATCGCCAGGCCGGCACCGAACCCAGCCAACCACGGGAATTCGCTGACCAGCCAGGGCGCCTGCCCCAGTTCAAGCAGCATATGCACACCGGCAAAGCCCATAAACAGGGCGACCCCTGCGCCTTCTCGCGCTACGGGTGAATGGCGAAGATTATTGAAACCGCGATAGAAGCGCAGCGGTTTGCCCAGGTGGACAGTCGACATCAGCAGACCGAACCCGACCAGCGCGATGCACAGGAAAACAGCAACGGGATAGGCCACACTGCCAGTAAATGTGCTGATCGCGGGCACGCCCAGCGTATCGCCCAACAGCATCAACGCGAACAGGCCGATAGCCGCCTGCGACGCCAGTGTGAACAGCACCAGCGGATTCTCCCTGCTGCTGAGGCGTGCGATATTCCAGTGCCGGGCTTTCCCCGCTTTCTGGTCCACCGCAGGCTTGTAACTGCCCGACTTGTCATCGCGGCGGTACTTCACCGGCATGCTGTCCGTACGCGTGACCTCGCGCGGCATGCTTTTAATTTGCTGGAAACGAATATTGGGGTGGGTGATCTCGGGGTCGGGAAAGCCCGGCAAATGCGTTGCGATCTGTTCGCGATTCTCGGGCGTGTTTTCGACCACACCAAAGTTCAGGGCGTTGCCCAGGCAAGCGGACACGCAGGCGGGCTTGAGCCCGACTTCCAAGCGGTCCACACACATATTGCACTTCTCTACCTGCCCCGCGACCGGGTCCAGCTGGGGCGCGTTGTAGGGACACACCCAGGTACAGTAGCCGCAGCCGAAGCAAATATCCGGATCCTGTATCACTGCACCGTACTCGGGGTGCTTGGTATAGGCGCGTGTCGGGCAGCCCTTCAGGCAGACCGGGTCGTCGCAGTGATTGCAGGCCATGGAGATATTCATGCGGGTGTAGTTGGGATAGGTCCCGCCCTCTACATAGCCGACACTGCGAAAGCTGAGATGCGGCGGCAAGTCGTTTTTTTCGCTACAGGCCGACTCGCAGGCGTGGCAACCGATGCAGTTGTCGGCAGTAAAGTGAAACGCGTGCTGTTTGTACCGATTGGGATTAAACCCGACCTCTCGTACGCCGTTAATGTTCAGGGATACCGCTTCATCCACCAGGTCCAGCAGGGCGATGCGGTCACCGTAACGATTGGTCTCCTGTGAATGCGGGTCGCGCAGCAGCGCGTACTCCGGTTCATTGTCACGCAATGGGAACAGCGAACTGGACGGTCGCGCTTTGTCGATAGGATCGAACAGGTTGACGACTTTTTCCGGCGCATTCATCAATAAGCCCTCAGCTCACGATTGAGTCGCGCCGCTTCCAGTTGATCCACTTTCTCAAGGCGCACGGCGGCCTGCTTGAACGCTGGCTGCCTCGAATGCGGATCCAGCAATCCCAGTGACACCCGGTTCACACAGTCGAAAAAATGAAAGGGGACGAACACCATGTTGTAGGGGACGCGCTGGGTCAGCTGCGCCATCACAACGGCGTCGCCGCGCCGCGATACCAGCCGCACATACTCCATCTGTTCTATGCCCAACTCGCGCGCTGCATCTGTATTAATCTCCATGTACGCGGTGGGACTGTACTTGTTGCAGTTGCCGACCTTGCCGGTTTTGGTGCGCGTATGGAAATGCTCCACCACCCGGCCGCTGTTCAGCCAGAAAGGAAAATCTGAATCGGGTTTCTCGTTGTTGTCCCGCCACTCCATGGCCAGTAGTTTGGCTTTGCCGTCTGCAAACTGGAATACACCGTCGGTATACAGTCTCGCCGTACCGGTTTCATCGCCCTCGCGCATCGGCCATTGAATACCACGCTGGCTGAGCAGCTTGTCGTAATCCATACCGGACAGATCAAGTATCCGCGGCTCGCCATTCGCCCCGGTGCCTGGGGAAAGTGCTCTCATCTCCTCGAACACCTGCGCGGCGGTGTCCGGAAATTTCATTGTCCTGCCCTGCTCCCAGCGCTTGGCCAACTGATTGAATATCCACAGGTCCGGTTTTGAGTTGGCCAGCGGCGCGGTCACCGGGGTCACACGGTTCACGCGCCGCTCGGTATTGGTAAAGCAGCCATCCTTCTCCGCCCAGACACTGGCGGGGAAAAACACATTGGCATACTGCGCCGATTCGACATCGGCATAGGCATCCTGCACCACGCAGAATTCCAGCTTCTCCAGTGCTTTGCGAATACGTGTCGTGTTGGGCATGGATGTCAGGGGATTGGTCGCGACCAGCCACAGCGCCTTGATCTCACCCGACTCTATCGCAGGAAAAATGTCGGTCATGAACAGGCCGCGCTTTTCGGGAAAGAACGCCGGATCAACGCCCCAGAATTCGCCGACTTCCTTCCGGTGTTCCGCGTTCTCCAGTGCGCGGTATCCGGGCAGGCCGGAGCAGGATGACCACTCGCGCGTGCCCATCGCATTGCACTGCCCGGTAATCGACAGCGAGGTACCGCCGGGCTTGCCGATATTGCCGGTGATCAGGTTGAGGTTGTTAATACCGCAAACACCGTCGGAACCGTGTGTGCTCTGGTTGATACCCATGGTCCAGATGCTCATCGCAGCGCCGGCGCGTGCATAGATCCGCGCCACGTTACGGATCATATCCTCGTCGATTCCGGTTATTTTCGCAGCGGTGGCTGGGTCGTAACGCTTTACCAGCTCGCGCAGGTCCTCGCCCCCGTTGCAGTGCTGCGCGATATAGTCCTCGTCCGCCAGGCCCTCGGCGAAAATCACGTGCGCCAGGCTGTTGAGTAACACCAGGTCCGTGCCGGGTGTAATTGGCAGGTGGATATCAGCGAACTGCGCAAACATGGTCACGCGCGGGTCCACCACGATCACCGGAAACTTGCGCTTTTCCTGCGCCTCTTTAAGCCGCCAGTAGATAACAGGGTGCTGCTCGGGCAGGTTGGAGCCGAACGCCATCAGGCACTCGGTGTGGGAAAAATCGTCGTAGCATCCCGGCGGCCCGTCGCTGCCGAAGGAGCGCTTGTATCCCGATACGGCCGAGGCCATACATAAAGTGGTATTGCCGTCGTAGTTATTGGTGCCGATAACGCCACGGGCAAGTTTGCCGAGCGTATAGAATTCCTCGGTCAGGATTTGCCCGGTCGACACAATCGCAACCGCATCGCGCCCGTAGCGCTCCTGCACCCGCTTGAACTCGGATGCCGTTTTGTCCAGGGCGCTGTCCCAATCGACGGTCTGCCACTGCTCGTAGCTGTGATTGCGCATCAACGGGTCGGTACCCCGCCCCGGCGCCCGCAGGATCTCCGCCTCAGTGATGCCCTTGATACACAGCTTGCCCAGGTTTACCGGCGCGTCTGCCACACCGCGGGTCGTCACGGCATTGCCGGCAGCGTCGAGGCCGACCTCCATCGCACAGCCGGTAGAGCAGTAGCCGCAGGTGGCGTACTTCCACTCCACCACGCCCTTGTCGCGCAGGATAATAGGGTTCTTCTTTCGGCGCCCGAACAACATCAGCGAGACTCTCTGCTCAAAGCGCTACCAGTACGTTGTCGCCGTCCAGGCGAGCATTGTAGACCTCGACGCGAACATCATCCTGTTCAAGGCATTCGCCGGTGAGCAGATCGAAATGCTGCTTGTAGAGTGGTGATGCCACCACCAGGCGCCCGTTGATATCGCCGAGCACGCCGCGCGAGAGCACATTGGCCTCTCCTATCGGGTCGCGATTGGACAGCGCGTAGAGCTTCTGCTTGTCCTGTGGAAAGTAAAACAACGCCACCTGCTCCTTGCCCACAAGGGCGCAGACCCCGGAGCCGGGTACCAGATCCTCGCGCGTACAGATCAATTGCCAGTTAAATGTCTCTGCTGCCGTCATCGTCTCGTTCCCTGTCATTCGCCTACTGCCACCAGCCGCAGGCGCTCTTCCACCCTGGCGGGTCGCACCTGGTTCCGCTCCTTCACAAACACAACACCATCGTCTGTTGCATCGGAATTGACGAACTGGCGGAAACGTTTCAGTTTGGCTGGATCGTCGAGGGTCGCTTTCCACTCGCAGGCGTAGGTCTGCACGATGTGCGCCATCTGTGCCTCCAGTTCCGCGGCAATGCCGAGGCTGTCCTCGATCACCACCTCGCGCAGGTAGTCGATCCCACCTTCCAGGTTGTCCATCCAGACGGAGGTACGCTGCAGGCGATCGGCCGTGCGCACGTAAAACATCAGGAATCGATCGATGTAACGGATCAGCGTTTCGTCATCCAGGTCTGTCGCGAAGAGATCGGCGTGTCGCGGCCGCATACCACCGTTGCCACAGACATAAAGATTCCAGCCGTTCTCGGTCGCGATGACACCGAAGTCCTTGGACTGCGCCTCGGCGCACTCGCGCGTACAACCCGACACGCCGGACTTCAGTTTGTGGGGCGAGCGCAGCCCCTTGTAGCGGTTCTCCAGCTGGATCGCCATTGCCACGCTGTCCTGCACACCGTAACGGCACCAGGTGCTGCCGACGCAGGATTTCACCGTGCGCAGCGACTTGCCGTAGGCATGCCCCGTCTCAAAGTCAGCCGCGACCAGCTCCTGCCAGATGGCCGGCAACTGGTCGAGGCGCGCACCGAACAGGTCTATTCGCTGGCCGCCGGTAATCTTGGTATAGAGATTGTATTTTTGCGCGACGCTACCCAGCACCACCAGTTTGTCGGGGGTAATTTCCCCACCGGCAACGCGCGGCACGATCGAGTAGGTGCCGTCCTTCTGCATATTGGCCAGGTAATTGTCGTTGGTGTCCTGCAAGCCCACATGCTGCGGCTCCAGAACATGCTCGTTCCACAGCGACGCCATGATGGAGGCTAGCGCGGGCTTGCAGATATCACAGCCCCTGCCGCTGCCGTGCTGCTCAATCATTTCACCGAAACTCTTTACTTCGCCAACACGGGCGAGGTGGTAGAGCTCCTGGCGCGTGTAGGGGAAATGTTCACAGATGCTCTTGTCCACGCTGACACCGCGGGCGGCAAGCTCATCTTCTACCAGGTTTTTCAACATCGCCGCGCAGCCACCACAGCCAGTGCTGGCTTTGGTCTCGCATTTGACCTCGGCCAGGGAGCAACAACCCGCGTCGAGAGACGAGACCACATCGCCCTTGGTCACGTTGTGGCAGGAGCAGATTGTCGCCGTAGCGGGCAGCGCGCCCACGCCCAACAGCGGCGCTGCACCCGCGCTGGGCACAATGAGGCACTGGGGATCAGCGGGTAGTTCAATCGCGTTCAGGTGGTACTGCAACAGCGTGTCATAGCTGTCACAATCGCCGACCAGAACGGCACCCAACAGCTGTTTCCCATCAGCGCTGGTCACAATGCGCTTGTAGCAATCCTCGCGCTCGTCACTGAAGACAAACGACATGCTGCCTTCTGCGCGACCGTGGGCGTCGCCAATCGAACCGACATCCACGCCCAGCAACTTCAGTTTGGTACTCATGTCGGCACCCTTGAACTGTGCCACCGTCCCGGACAATTGTTCAGCCACCACTTCTGCCATGCGATAGCCAGGTGCCACCAGCCCATAGATGCGCCCGCCGAACAGGGCGCACTCACCAATAGCAAAGATGTCGGAGTCAGATGTTTTGCAGTGATAATCGATAACGATTCCGCCGCGTTCGCCAACCGCCAGTTCCGAATCACGGGCCAGGTTGTCGCACGGGCGGATGCCGGCGGAGAACACAATCACATCCGTTTCCAGGTGCTCACCATCGGCGAACTCCATTTTCAGTGCGCTTGTTTCGCCGTCGATAATTTTTTGCGTATTCTTTCCGGTGTGAACCTCCACGCCCAGCGCGGTTACCTTGCGCCGCAGCATGCGAGAGCCGCCGTCATCCAGTTGCACACCCATCAGGCCCGGTGCAAATTCCACCACATGCGTTTCGAGCCCGAGATTGCGCAGCGCATTCGCACATTCCAGGCCCAGCAATCCACCACCGACCACAACGCCGACGCGACTGTTCTTGGCCTTGGCGCGAATCTGGCCCAGATCGTCAATAGTGCGATAGGTAAGACAGCGAGAATGATCCGCACCAGGCACCGGCGGGACGAAGGGGTAGGAACCGGTCGCAAGTACCAGTTTGTCGTACTCGAAGACTCTACCCTTTGCGGTGACAACCCGTTTGCGGCTGCGTTCGATTTTGTCGACCGGGTCGCCAAAATGCGCATCGACACCCCAATCTCGATAGGTCTGCCTGGTGGCCATGGCCAGATCAGCGGGTTCTCGCCCGGCAAATACATCAGACAGG
>JAGRIK010000337.1 GCA_020443325.1 Halioglobus sp. | reverse complement strand
GTCCTTGGTGATGCTATTTCAACGCGCGATGTAAGCACGCTTGGCGTCAGCGAGGTGCTTGCGACATTAAGGCCGCGTTTAGGCTGGCCCTTGTTGACGGGAGCTTTCTGCGAGCACTGTCCGAGTCCCAAAAAAATGCGCAGCATTTTTTGGTCGAGTTGCGCAGCAGCCGGCAACAAGGGCCAGCCTGCGGCCGTCGCAAGCACCTCGCTGACGCCAAGCGTGCGACGCCCCGGAAAAACCAGCCACAAGCACAGATAAATACGAGGTTAAAGTTCGACCAATATTTGCTATCCTTCCTGCCCATTTCGCAAAGGGATAACCGGCCCAACGCCGGCCCAGGACCAACTCATGCCTGACTATCGCTCCAAGACCTCCACCGCCGGCCGCAACATGGCCGGTGCCCGCGCACTGTGGCGCGCCACCGGCATGAAGGACGGCGATTTCGGCAAACCCATCATCGCGGTGGTGAACTCATTCACCCAGTTCGTACCCGGTCACGTGCACCTAAAGGATCTCGGCCAGTTGGTGGCGCGGGAGATTGAAGCCGCCGGCGGTGTCGCAAAAGAATTCAACACCATCGCCGTGGACGACGGCATCGCAATGGGCCACGACGGCATGCTGTACAGCCTGCCCTCGCGCGACATTATTTCTGATTCGGTGGAATACATGGTCAACGCACACTGTGCCGATGCGATGGTGTGTATTTCCAACTGCGACAAAATCACCCCCGGCATGTTGAACGCTGCCATGCGCCTGAACATTCCCGTGGTGTTTGTATCCGGCGGGCCGATGGAAGCGGGCAAAACCAAGTTGTCTGAAAACAAGCTCGACCTGATTGATGCGATGGTGATTGCAGCCGATGACGACGCCTCCGATGAGAAAGTTGCAGAGTACGAGCGCTCCGCCTGCCCGACCTGCGGATCCTGTTCCGGTATGTTCACAGCCAACTCGATGAATTGCCTGACCGAGGCCCTGGGCCTGTCGCTGCCGGGCAATGGTTCTACGCTGGCGACGCACTCGGATCGGGAGCAGTTGTTCCTGCGCGCCGGCCGTGTGGTCGTCGACCTGTGCAAACGTTATTACGAGCAGGATGACGAGTCCGTGTTGCCGCGCAACATCGGCAATTTCAAGGCGTTTGAAAATGCGATGACCCTGGATATCGCCATGGGTGGCTCAACCAACACTATCCTGCACCTGCTGGCCGCCGCCCAGGAAGCTGAGCTGGATTTTACGCTGCAGGATATCGATCGGCTGTCGCGTAAAGTCCCACAACTGTGCAAGGTGGCCCCGAGCACGCCCCTGTATCACATGGAAGACGTGCACCGTGCTGGCGGCATCATGGCCATACTCGGTGAGCTGGATCGCGCGGGCCTGCTGCACACTGACTGTAGAACCGTTCACAGTGAAACGCTGGGAGAAGCCCTGGACAGCTGGGACATCATGCGCACCGAGGACGCAGCTGTGCACAAGTTTTACAGTGCCGGGCCTGCGGGCATACCGACCCAGACAGCGTTCAGCCAGAGCACGCGCTGGCCAAGCCTCGACAACGACCGCGAAGGTGGCTGTATCCGCTCGCTGGAGAACGCCTTCTCGCTCGAGGGCGGCCTGGCCATTCTGACCGGCAACATCGCGCTGGACGGCTGCGTGGTAAAAACAGCCGGCGTAGACGATTCCATACTGAAGTTCTCCGGCCCCGCCCACGTCTGTGAAAGCCAGGATACTGCGGTTGACGACATTCTCGCTGGCCGCGTGAAGGCGGGCGACGTCGTCATAGTCCGCTACGAGGGTCCGCGCGGCGGGCCGGGCATGCAGGAGATGCTGTATCCGACCAGCTATATCAAATCCAAGGGCCTCGGGAAGGCGTGCGCGCTGCTCACCGACGGACGATTTTCCGGGGGCACCTCCGGGCTGTCGATAGGCCACGCCTCACCGGAAGCGGCTGCGGGTGGCGCGATAGGACTGGTAGAAAATGGCGATATCATCGAGATCGATATCCCCAACCGCAGCATCAACGTCGCACTCTCCGATGAGGTACTGGCACAGCGCCGGGCGGCCATGGAGGCGCGGGGCGACAAGGCCTGGAAGCCGACTGAAGTGCGCCCGCGCAAGGTCACGCCGGCGTTGAAAGTCTATGCCAAGATGGTCACCAGCGCCGACAAAGGTGCGGTGCGGGATTTGTCGCTCCTCGATTAACCTGCCGGCTCGAGTACCGGGGGCTGGGCCGGCACCTCACCTTTTGCAATCAGCGCCTGCAGGTCCTCACGCAGCGAGGTGAGCCGATCGCGCAGGTGCCTGTCCTGCCGTTCGCTACGCCCGTCCAGCAGTTTCGCGATGACCACATAAATGGCCTGCAGGTTGTGGTCAAAAACCCGCCGGTACTCGGGCGAGGGGTTTTCTCGCTGCGCGGCAACGGCCTCCCTGACGCGCTCCTGCCATCCCGGTTTGCGCTCCAGCAACACGCCGAGCTTTGTCAGCCACTGCGCGCGCGCCGCCAGCCAGGCGCGATCCGAACGCAGCAGGCTGTCGCTGAACGCCCGCAGCATGTCGCGCTGCGCATCTGACAATGTCCCCAGGTATTCGTGCGCATTGTTCTTGGCATTCTCGTAACTCTCCTCGTAGAACTCCTCGTCCGTGCGGTCCAGGTATTCCTCCTCGAAATCATCCTGCCGCTCCCAGAGTTCTTCCATTAACTCTGCAACCTGGGCATCGGACAGCTGTGCACCGAGGTCCAGCAGCCAATCCAGTGACCGGCCCTCGAGGCGGAACCAGGCCGTTTCAAAATCGTTAAACACCGCGGCAACCATCTCGGGTGTCTGCGGCCGGTCGAGGTTGTCCTGGACACTGTCGAGTATCTTCAGGTAATCGGGAAGCTCCTGCGCGCGGTGCCAGGCGAGGAACGGCTCCAGCAAACCGTCCAGGTACTGTTTTTGCTGCTGGTTCAGATCGACGTAATCGTCCACGTACCACGGCACGAGAAAATCCAGTCGATTGTAAACAAATGTGGTGCTGCTACAGGCTGCGAGCAGCAGGAAGCCGCCGATTACAATGCCGGCCCTGATCCAATGGAAGCGGGGCTTCTGCACCGCTTAATGCCGGCCCATTGAAACATTGTTAAACAGGGGTGCTGTATCGGATGTCTGTAAAGTTGGGAGCTCAGCCAGCTCTACCCGATTGCGGCCAAGGTCTTTGGCGCAATACAGCGCGGCATCGGCAAACCTGAACCAGCTCTCGAGATCGGGCACCTGCCTTAAGTCACAAATTCCCACACTGACAGTCATGGGGCCCTGCGGCAGCAGCGATGCATCCTCGACGGCGCGGCGCAGCTGATTGGCGACAATCTTCGCTTGCAATGCGGTTGTTTCACTGAGCAACAAGACAAACTCCTCTCCGCCGTAACGGCACAGGGTATCCACCCCACGGATTCGTTCCTTGATCAGGCCGACGAGATTTTTCAGCGCCGCGTCCCCGACATCGTGCCCGAACTCATCGTTAATCCTTTTGAAGTGGTCTATATCCAACAACAGGAGCGAAACACTCCGCCGATTGCGCTCCCAATCCTGCAGCGCCCTGGCCGCCTGCAATTCCAGGTAGCGGCGGTTGAAGGCGCCGGTCAACGCATCGGTGATCGCCATACTTTTCAGGCGCCTCGACTGCTCAGTCATCGCATACACCAACCAGGAGCTGACCAGCCAGGTAAGCACCGCGCTGATAAAGATGACCAGTGTGGTCGTCAGGTCAAAGTGTGCCAGCACCACAGGGGCCGCAGTCGCCGCTGCAACCACCCCGAGAATAATAGCCCAGCGCGTCTTAAACATCACGGGCAATGACACCAACAGTGGAAACAACAGATACAGGCTGTAAAGCTGCCCGTGGTATAGCGATAGTATTACCAGCCCGATACTGATCCCAACCACCATCGGAGGGGATAGTAGCGCCTCCCGGTGCAGGCTGATCAGCACAATATCCAACAACAGGATACTCAGCAGCAGCAGCGCGGCAATGGCGAGCAACTGTTCGCCCAGGTAGAAGTTGTTGGCAACAATTGGCAGCAGAATGACTGCCAGCAGCAGGGAAATATACCGATAGGCGCTGCGTCGACGTTTATCGCGCGCCTCATCGATATGGCCTTCATCCTGGGTGCCCTTGCGTGGCAGAAGATCCCCGGTGAAAGACTCTGTAAAATGACGCTTCAGCCGCAGCCACCGCGCCTTATTAGTATTAATCAGTTTAGCGCCCATATCGGATACCCGGATCAACTGAATGATCCCTGATACTCCCTTATACGCCTATACGACGGCCCACATTAACACCGGCGCACGGGCTGAGGCCATTGCGCAAAGCGCACAAGCTCACACTTTCCACTTAAAAGCTGGGTTCTGGTGGATTATGCGGCGGCGTGGTGCTGTCTTGCAGCTGCCTTGTTGATGGCTCCCAGAATACCGTCCAGCGATGCCTGGATGATATCCGAGCTGCGGCCGACCCCACAGAAGCGATCGCCGTCGATATTGAGCTGTATGTAGCAAATTGCCTCGGCATCAGCACTGTGGCTAAGCGCATGTTCGTTGTACTCCACCAGCACTATCTGCTTGCCGGTAAACTCCTGCATGGCATCGACGAAAGACGCGACGACACCGTTCCCGGTCGCGGATAACTTGTGTACTACCGAGCCCTCCTGCAATTCCGCCTGCAGCCTGTCCACGCCTTCCTCGCGGCTTACCTGGTAGTTGCCCAGGGTCCAGCGGCCGTTCGCCGCGAGGTATGTGTCCTGAAACAGTTGGTAGACCTCCGCAGAGCCCACCTCTGTCTCGCGCTCCTCGGCATACGCCTGCACCGAAGCACTGAAATCGATCTGCAACCAACGCGGCAAGTCGAAGCCGTAATCACGCTGCAACACGAAAGCGATGCCACCCTTGCCCGACTGGCTGTTGATCCGAATCACTTCCTGGTAGGAGCGACCGATATCCTGTGGATCGATGGGCAGGTAGGCCACATCCCAGGGCGCGTTTTCATCCCGCTTGACCAGGCATTTCTTGATCGCATCCTGGTGGCTGCCGGAAAAGGCGGTAAACACCAGCTCGCCCGCATAGGGGTGGCGCGGGTGTACCGGCAACTGGGTGCACTCGCGGGTGGTCTGCAGAATTTCGTCCATATGGCCCAACTGCAACTGCGGGTCTACACCCTGGCTATACAGGTTCATCGCCATGGTGATGATATCCATATTGCCGGTGCGCTCACCGTTGCCCATCAGGGTGCCCTCTACCCGATCGGCACCGGCCAATACCCCGAGTTCGCCAGCGGCAACGGCACAACCGCGATCGTTATGCGTGTGCAGGGAGATCAACAGGCTTTCACGGTTGGCGACATGATCACAGAACCACTCGATCTGGTCTGCGTAGACGTTCGGTGTGCTCACTTCTACTGTGGCCGGCAGGTTGATGATCACCGGGTGCTCGGGCGTCGGTTGCCACACGGCATTGACCGCATCGCAAATTTGCACCGCAAAATCCAGCTCCGTACCGGTAAAGCTCTCGGGTGAATACTCAAAGACCCACTCCGTCTCCGGGTGCCGGGCAGCACAGTCCCGGACCAGTTCAGCGCCTTTCACGGCAATATCAATGATGCCCTGGCGATCCAGGCCAAACACCTGCTCGCGCTGGACGGTCGAAGTGGAGTTGTACACATGCACGATGACGCGTCGGGCGCCTTCGAGAGCTTTGAACGTCTTCTCGATCAGGTCGGGCCGCGCCTGCGTGAGCACCTGAATCGTCACGTCGTCGGGGATCCGGTCATTCTCAATCAGCTCCCGCACGAAGTCGTAGTCGTGGCTGGACGCAGAGGGGAAGCCCACCTCGATCTCCTTGAAGCCAATCTTGACCAACTGGTCCCACAGCAGCGACTTCTGCCGCGCCGTCATCGGCTCGATCAGCGCCTGGTTCCCGTCTCGCAGATCGACGCTGCACCAGCGCGGCGCCCGCTCAATGACCCGGTCGGGCCAGCGGCGGTTGGGCATCGCGATGGGAGGGAATGCCCGGTACTTGCGGTGATCAAAACTGCTCATGATGCTCTACCTGTAATCCGTGTTTAGGTGGCCGATCACCCGTGCGCCTGGTCTGTACGCGCCCTCGTGAGGCAATGTACAGGGCGCTGGCAGAGGGGTAACCCCACCAGCACCCGCAGCGACGGGTGATTGATCAGCCGGACGCACAGTATAGGGCACACGCGTGAGTGAGAAACTGCAAATATTGCGCCTAAATCCATTTTAATAGCAACAATTCTCTAATATTTTAATATTTGTTAGTGATATAGTTCATCACCTCGAAATATATGGCATCTGACGCATGGGGAGTCTCACATGAAACTGGATCGCACCGACCGCAAGATACTGCAGGCCATGCAAACCAATGCCCGCATCAGCAACCTGGAACTGGCCGATGCGGTGGGCCTGTCGCCCACGCCCTGTTCGCGCAGGGTCAAACGGCTGGAGGAGTCGGGCCTGATCCGCGCGCATGTCACCCTGCTGAACCAGGCCATGCTGGGACTGAAGCTCACCGCGTACATCGGCATCAGTATGGATCGCCATACGCCGGATCGGTTCGAGGCGTTTGAAGCGGAGGTCGCAAGCTATCCGGAGGTGATGGAGTGCTCCGTCGTCACCGGCCAGGCGTCCGACTACCTGCTCAAGGCCGTGGTACCGGATATGGAATACTACGAACGCTTCCTGCTCGGCAAGCTGACGCGTATCGAGGGCGTGACGGGCGTGCATTCCAGTTTTGAACTGCGGCGGGTGGTACAGAGAACCGCGTTGCCACTGGAGCACATTTCCGACGCTACTGTGCTGTGAATAAACGGCCAGTTTCAGTGGCCGTTTGCAGGCTTGCCGGGGGCGCAGGATTCCAGCAGACTACGCGCCGACAATTCATTCAATAAATGTGTGGAGTAACTATGATAGACATGGCGGGCAAAGTTGCCATCGTAACGGGCGGGGCCAGCGGAATGGGCCAGATAACGGCCAGGCGCCTGGCAAAGCAGGGAGCCAAAGTCGCAATTTTCGATGTGAACGACAAGGGATTGCAGGAGACGGCGGCGGAGTCTGACAACATCACCGCGTATCGTTGCGATATCTCCAACCTGCAGGATATCGAGGCAAAGGTTACCGAAGTTGCCTCCGCACTGGGCCCTATCGAACTGCTGGTGCACGCTGCCGCGTTGATGCCAGCTCACGCCCTTGTCAACGAAACCCATGAGGGCATGGAAAGCCTGTTCCGTATCAACTACTTCGGTACCACCTATATTGTGAAAGCCGTGCTACCCGCGATGATAGAGCGGGGCCGGGGTCGCATCATCGTGTTCGGCTCCATAGCGGGTATTGCCCTGGTGCCAAAAATGGGTGCCTACTGCGCGACCAAGGCTGCTGTGAACGCCTATATCGAAGTGCTACAGAATGAGATACGCAAGACAGGGGTGCGTGTTCACCTGGTTTGTCCCCCGGCAGTCAACACGCCGCTGGTCGACCAGACCATGTCGACCGAAACTCCCGGCAGCTTCATCGAGGCGAAGAAAAGTGGGCGCCTGAGCGACCCGGAGCACATGATTGACGCAATCGAGAAGGGCGTGAAGAAAGACCAGGACATCATCTATCCGAAAGAAGCGAGGATGCTGTACCTGTGGCGCGCACTGTTTCCGAAGCTGTGGTGGAAAGCTGTGATGAACTTCGAGAAGTGAAAGCCACGCTCCACTGGACGTTCGCAGCCATCGTTAAGAAACTGGAATTGACAAGCGCTTTGGTTAAACTGGGGCCGCAGACTTAACTGCGAGTAACCAGTCAGTGGACTACAACGATGTTTGAAAATTCGGACAGGGATTGGGAAACCTACGGCGCGGAAAATCCTTACTTTGGGGTTATATCGAACGAGAAATTCCTGTCTGAGAACCTGAGTGACGAGTCCAGGCAGGAATTCTGGCAATCGGGCCGAAACGATATCGACGTCGTTTTCCAGAATATCAAGGAGCACATCGATCCCGATTTC
This sequence comes from Halioglobus sp., assembly GCA_020443325.1. Classification (GTDB taxonomy): domain Bacteria; phylum Pseudomonadota; class Gammaproteobacteria; order Pseudomonadales; family Halieaceae; genus Marimicrobium. The sequence goes on along the minus strand of JAGRIK010000337.1, from coordinate 2,997 downwards.
CAACCTGTAGACGCATTGGATTTTGGCTGCGGTGTTGGGCGGCTGCTTTTTGCACTCAGCACACGGTGTGAGCGTGCAACAGGCGTGGATGTATCGCCCTCAATGCTGGCAGAGGCCACTCGCGAGGCCGCAAAAAAGGGGATCGATAACGTATCGTTCATCGAGACCAGCGATTGCAATGAACTGGGTGAAAACCAATTCTGCCTCGTACATTCCTATATCGTTTTTCAGCACATTCCCGAAGACAGGGGATACGCGATACTCGACAAACTGCTCGACAGTCTTCGCAGCGGTGGTGTCGGTGTATTGCATTTTACATTCAGCAATTCACGTTTCTGGTATTGGAAACTGATCCGCAACATCCCCTTCAACAAGCAACTGCGAAACCTGATTCAGGGGAAGCCCCTTAACGCCCCTCACATGCAGATGAACGAGTACGACCTGAATGTCATCATGAAAAAACTTTGGTCGCTCGGTGTGCGTAATAGTCATGTAGTACTGACTGACCACGGCGTGCTCGGGGCGATTATTTATTTTAAAAAGGCATAGCTGGCGAACACCGGCTTCCATCCCGAATACCTCCGGCCGATGCCCGACGCACATCGCGGCGATCCCAGCGGCTCCCACCGCCGAGTTCGCTCTTTTGCTTTAGTCTGTCGTATAGACTAGCATCGCCGCCCCATGGCTCACCGACAGTTGCACCCCGACTCCCGCTGGCTGCTGGCACTGCTGGCGGCACTGGTCGCGCTCGGCCCATTGAGTGTCGATGTCTACCTGCCCGCCATGCCCACGATGATGACGGCGCTGGGCACCGATATCCGGCATATGCACCTGACGCTAAGCACCTATCTCACGGGCTTCGCGCTGTTTCACCTGGCCTGCGGTCCGCTGGCCGACCGCTTCGGGCGTAAACCGGTTCTGATCGGCGGTACGGTGCTGTTCGTGCTGGCGTGCCTCGGTTGCAGCCTGTCCACTACGGTGGAAGAACTGCTGCTGTTTCGCTTTATCCAGGGCGTGGGCGCCTGTGTCGGCCCCACACTCGCCCGCGCCGTGGCGCGCGATGTATTCGGTCCGACGCGCGCAGCCAGGGCCTTATCACTGATTGCAATGTTGATGGCGCTGGCCCCGGCGGTCGCTCCCACCATGGGGAGTATCATGATGCTGTGGCTGCCCTGGCCCAGTATTTTTGTTTTCCTGGCGGTGTACGGCGTCGCTATGATTGTTCTCATCCACGTTTTCCTGGCGGAGTCCCTGCCGCAGCGGCAGAGCCTGCACCCGCTTTCGATCGCTCGTAACTACGCCGAGCTGTTGCGCAGCCACATGTTTATTACCGCCACCGTGGGCAGCGCATTTGTGTACGCCGGCCTGCTGGCCTATTTATCATCCTCCAGCTTTGTCTATATCGACATGCTGGGCGTGCCGGTGCAGTACTTTGGCTTTGTCTTCCTCACCTCGGTGGCAGGCTACATGTCGGGCAGTGCACTCAGCGCCCGCATGAGTCTCAGCTTTGCTTCGGAGAAAACAGTGCTGGTTGGCGCCGCGCTGGTGGCAGTGTCCACCATTATCATGTGGGTGGGCGCACACCTGTTCCCGAGGAGTATCACTGTGCTGATGCTGCCGATGATGTTTTACTCCACGGGTATGGGGCTGGTGCTGCCCAATGCGATGGCGGTGGCACTGCGACCCTTCGCGCACATCGCCGGCACCGCATCGGCACTGATGGGTTTTATCCAGATGGCGTTGTCCGCCTTTGCCACCGCAATGGTCGGTACATTTCTCTCCGATACGCCCGCACCGATGCTGAATTTCATGGTGTTGATTACCTTTGTGGCCCTGCTCCTGAGTGTAGCGCTGTATCGGGGCAGGGATGCGACAAAGCCCTGACCAGAAGCCCGCGCTGTGGCATACTCACCGGGCACTATTGCGGAGATTACAGCGTGCGCACGGCGTCTGACGTTACCCAGCTCATTGGCAACACCCCACTCCTATACCTGAAACAGGTATCGGAGAAGACCGGCTGCACGATCCTCGGTAAAGCTGAGTTCCTCAATCCCGGTGGCTCGGTAAAAGATCGCACTGCCCTGGGGATCATTCAAGCTGCCCAGGCTTCCGGCGACCTGAAACCGGGTGGGCGTATCGTCGAGGGCACGGCGGGCAATACCGGAATCGGCCTGACGCTGCTGGCCAATGCGATGGGCTACCAGAGCACCGTGGTAATGCCCGTCACCCAGAGCAAGGAAAAAATCGACACTCTCGAATTGCTGGGCGCAGACCTGCACCTGGTTGGCGCAACCTCCTACAGTGACCCCAACCACTACATACACACTGCACAACGCCTGGCGGAGAAGCTCAACAAGCGCGAGAAAAACGGCGCCGTATGGGCTCGCCAGTTCGACAACCTTGCCAATATGGATATCCACCGGCGCACAACCGGCGAGGAGATATGGGAGCAGACTGATGGCAAGGTAGATGGCTTCGTGTGTGCCGCAGGCACCGGCGGCACGCTCGCGGGAGTATCTACCGCGCTGAAGGAACACAATGCCGGCGTTACCATTGGCCTGGCAGATCCGGCTGGCGCATCATTGTACGAATACTTCCACAGCGGCGAATTGCAGCCCAGCGAGGGCGCATCCATCATGGAAGGCATCGGTATCAATCACCTGACCGATAACATGGCCCAGGCGAAAGTGGATGTCTCGTTCATGATCAGCGACGAGGAGGCGTTGCCCTATATCTTTGATCTGCTGAAGTACGAGGGTTTGTGCCTGGGTGGATCATCGGGCATTAACATAGCGGGCGCCGTGCGGCTCGCGGAGCACCTCGGGCCGGGGCATACCATTGTCACCATCTTGTGCGATTACGGGAACCGCTACCAGAGCAAGCTGTTCAACCCGGTATTCCTCGAGAACAAGGGGCTCCCTGTTCCCGAGTGGCTGGTTATCTAGCAGCGCGCTGAAAGACCTTCATCTGACATCTCGGCTTTTTTTCGCATTGAAT
>JAGRIK010000336.1 GCA_020443325.1 Halioglobus sp. | reverse complement strand
CTGAAGCCACTCTCCTGGAAACACGAGAATATTTTGATTTGTATCTCGCCTCACTCAAGCTATCCCAGGTGATTGATGACGAGATAATCGCCACCGCCAAACGATTACTGTTTGGCGAGCACCCAACCTTGTGCCTGCTGGTTTCCGCGAAAAAGCCCTAATGCCGGAATAGAGTGTAATCGAGAGCTTTTTTTAAAGATCCAGTTCCTTCTTAAGGGTCTGCTCAAACGTTGCAACAAACTTCGATACAGTCTCCTCGTCAATACACTCCCTGATATAGCTGATTAGAAGAGTGAGGCTGCCTTTGAAGGTCAGGGCCCCGAATGCTTTTTCAAATATGTCAGATGCGCCCGGGTAGATAAACAGCTTCTCCACCTCGAGCCCGCCTTCGTTTGGGAAGGAGTCGATTCGCGCCAGATTCGTTAGCAGTACGCCGCGCTTGGCGTTTTTCGCCCGGTTTCTTTCCATCGCAGAGATTACATCTTCACGCTCACAGAATTCAGAAATTTTCTGGTGCCCGCTGGCGCGGGGATCTATCAAATGTCCGAAACGCTTTATTTGCACCGCATCGAGTAACGTGGGGTCGATGGCATCTGCGCTTGCCAGGCCTGTGAGTATGTTTTCCTTGGAAGTTGAATCGCCTATTTGTTGGTGTAGCTTGCGGGCAAAATCCCACAGGGAGTTACCTGTATTGCAGGGGAAGTCGAACATGGCACCCGCTGCGTAAAGTCCGAAAGCTTCGCCGGGCGGATGTAGTAAGAAGTTTCTGGTGCTTACTGCCACCCCTGTTCTACGAAGATACGCCGCGTCATCACCTTGTACCTGATACTGCGTATGGAGTAGCAGCGCCAGTAACCCGGTGTTGGCGGTAACTTGTTCGCGTCTGCAGCGATTGAGGAGACGGGATGTCTGGCTGCGGCTGAGTTCTATACTGCGAGCATCAAATGTGTAGTGTTTCCAATAGGCATCGAACAATTCCAGATAATCGGCCTCGCTAAAACTGACTTTTTGTTTTTCCCACGCCTTGTTTGCGTCCTGGATCCTGCTCGCCCAATCCGGTGCGAGTTGAACAGCTGCATCGATGTTGGCTCTGGTTGCAGGCTTTGGGTCGGGAAGTAGCGCGATTTCCCGGTCGGGATGGGCCAGGCATTCGAAAATATCCCGGGCCATGTACGTCAGTGACAAGCCATCGCAAATCATGTGGTGGCAGCAGATAATGAGATCTGAGCGATCTTCCCCCTGTAGCAGCTTGAATATTATCGGCGGCTGCTCGGTTATCCTGAAGGGAGTTTTCTGCATATCCAGGGCTTCTTGCAACCACTGATCGGCAGTGTGACGAACTGTCGCCGTTACCTGGATACCCTGAACATTCTCGGTGGTAAACGAGACGTTACCTTTGTCATCTACCAATGTGCGGCACTGCAGTAAGCGATGGCGTTTTTGTACTGCATTGACGGCGACGCGGAGTTTCTCCGGATCAATAGCGCCTTTGATCTGTACGATTAGAATGACAAAGGAATTTGGTGCGCGAAAAAAACGGCGTTCCAACGGAGTCAGGCTTCGTGTATACGCCTTCGAGGGATTTGCCGGGCTCATCTGTGGTACTTCCCTGCGGTCACTGCGCGCCTCATTGCTCCCTTCTGTTCCTGCGGCGTTCCATTTCAATCTCTGCGACCAGGTCTATCGTGTCCTTGCGCAGGTGGGTTTTAGCTGACACTGTCTCATTCAGTTCGAGGTAGTCACCCGATGCCACAGTAAAACTGGGCCATACCGGTAAACCCTGGCCGTTAGGGTTTCCCGACTTCGCAAAATTTGTCCAATAGCTACTTATTGTCTCGGCCATAACCCTGTCGCGCGGCTCTACCTTGCTTTTGCCATTATCAAGGCTGTTCATCACGAAGCGGATTTCACTGCCGTGCCATGCGCCCAGCCGTTTACCAAGAAAGTCATTGCGCACGTATGAAAAATAGTAAAGCCAGACCTTGTTGCCGGAAGCCACCATATTTCTCGCTATAGAACGCATGGGCGCTGCGCAGTTCATATCGCCCGAGAGCAGGTTCAGTACCTGTTTCGGGTCTGTGTCGTCGGCTTCAAGTTTGTATGCACTGGCTATTTTGTCGCCGTATTTCGGGTAGGCCGCGTCAATGGAAGCCCGCGCCCTGTTCGTTGTCATGAAAAAAGCCTTGCGCAAAAACAGGGTCCCTTCATCGGCATTTGACCCCACTATCACGGGTACCTTCTGCGCCTTGTGTTGATCAAATAGGTCTGCGGGATCATCGGGAACCACCCAGCCATCCGCGATGGGTTCAAACGGAAAGCCATCGTCGTCATCCTGTGAAGCAACCGACATGCCGGGCAATCTTGGCTTGGCGACATCAAAGAGTTCCTCTACGCTTTTGCTGCGCATGTCTGCGATCGGGTCTTCCTTCTGGTCACTGCCCAGTTTTTTGGCGATGCTTTCACCCACCTTCTCCATGGCGGGCCTGCCATACCACTCCTCACGAATGTGCTGGATAGGCCTGTAGGTGGAACTGCTTTCCATAATCGCGCCGTGGAAAAGGCCCTCTGCGAGCGGGCTCACGAGCAGGTGGGCGACACTTCTTCCGCCCGCGGATTCCCCGAACAGGGTTACCCGGTTCGGGTCACCGCCAAACGATGCAATATTCTCCTTTACCCATTCCAGTGCTGCAATCTGGTCAAGCAAGCCATAGTTACCCGAGACATTGTTCCCAGACTCTTTCGAGAGCAGTGGATGCGCCATAAAGCCAAGCGGGCCGATGCGATAATTGAAATTGACAAAAACGACACCCTTGAGTGCCAGCTTTTCCCCACTGTAGAAGTCCTGGGAGGCGGTATCCGAAATAAAGCCCCCTCCGTGTATCCACACCATCACAGGAAGTTTGTCGCTGGCATTTTTGGCGGGTGTCCAGATATTGAGGTAGAGGCAATCCTCCGAGGCTGTATCTGAATCAAAAAGCGGGCTGCTCGAATCCTCGGGTTGTGGGCATGGGGGCCCGAACTTCTGTGCGCTCCTGACGTTCTCCCACGGTGTGGCTGGTTGGGGTGGCTTCCAGCGGAGCTTGCCCACTGGCGCTGCCGCATAGGGTATCCCCTTGAACTCGAGCACACCGGTTCGCAGTTGATTGCCACTGATGGTACCGGAGTTAACTGTGACAGCGCGATTCATGGCAGGGTTACTTTCGTCGGACTGGGCACAAAGAGCGGGCAGAAACACAGTTCCAATCAACCCCATAATGATGTTCAGGGCAAGGGCCTTTGCTTCGCTCGGCCTTGGGTGTCTTCGTTCCGTGGCTGATAAGCGCATGCTATTCCCCCTGACTGATCCCCTGTGCACAAAAATTGTGACGGCCCCCATAATAGTCCATCTGTCACGCTTTTGTGTAGTGCGCGGTGGCACGCGGTGCTGTGAGCCTTGAAACTTGCTGCACGTCACACAGTAATTGCAAAATCTCCCGGAAAATGACGTAAATCACTCCAAATTTATGGCCAATGCCTATATCCTGACGAATCAGAACTGTTTTGCCGATGGTGAAGCGATAAGCGTTTACCTGGCAGGAAAGACGTTTTTACTTATCCACTAAATGGACCTGGTAATTAGTATGAGCGACAGGATTACAATTATTTCCGGCCTTCCCCGGTCAGGGACCTCAGCCATGATGCAAATGTTGGTCGGGGCGGGTATGGAGGCTCTTACAGATGATTTGCGCACACCTGACAAAGACAACCCCAGGGGTTACTACGAACTGGAGATTGTGCAGAAGCTGAAAGATGATGCTTCCTGGATCGAGGATGCCCAGGGAAAGGTCGTAAAGGTTGTGTCGCCGCTGCTCAAGTACCTACCTGACGACAAAGAGTACGATTTGATCTTTATGCGTCGTGATCTCGATGAAATAATCGCTTCGCAATCGAAAATGATCGAACACAGGGGCAGCGACGGTGCTGAACTGGAATCAGAACAACTGACTCGCGCCTATAAGAACCACCTGAAAGATGTCTATATCTGGCTGGGACCCAGGGCGAACATTCGCACCATCAGCGTAAACTACAAAGACCTGATTGATCGCCCCAGGGAAGTCAGCCTTGAACTGGCCGAATTCCTTGGCGGTAAACTCGATGCGGATAAGATGGCTGCTGCGGTCGATGCTGATCTCTATCGCAACAGGGCTTCAGTCACGTTCCCTAACGAATCAAACTAGCTTCAAGCTGAGCCACGACTATCTTTCGGGCGTGTTTGTTTGAAATGTGGCGTTTACGCAACAACTGACTATATTCAATCCTGTTCTCGATAACGAAGCTCGGTAATGATGCTTAAGACGCAACAACTTGCAGAATTTATCGCATCCTATCCGAGGGCGGGATTGCCGGATGACGTTGTGCGGCTGATCAAGGCGGCCATCATCGACTACGTGGGGGTCACTCTCGCCGGAGCAACGTCTTCGGTATTCCAGAAGGCCCTGACGCTGCATTCCGCTACTGAAGGCCCGGCCAGTATCTGGGTGACCGGGCAGTCCGCATCGATTCCCGACGCGGCATTCTATAACGGTATCGCGGCTCACAGTCTCGAACTGGACGATATTAATACGCATATGGTTGCGCATCCCAGCAACCAGTTGTTGCCGGGACTCTTTGCGCTGGCAGAGGCCGAGGGCAAGAGCGGCTGCGATCTCATCAGGGCCTATCAGGTGGGCTTCGAAGTGGGTATCGCCATTGCTAACCAGACGCACCCGGTACTGATTCAACGCGGCTGGTTTCCCGTCGGCATTCTCGGCCCTGTTATGCAGGCGGCCGCCTGCGCCTGCCTGGTTGAACTGAACCCCCGGCAAACCGCCCATGCGTTGGGTCTGGCCGCAAATACCGCATCGGGATTGCGCCAGAACAGCGGGAGTGAGGCAAAGCCCATTGCCGCCGGACATGCCTGTGCATCGGGAGTCAGGGCATCCCTTCTTGCGCGCGCCGGTATTGGCGCAAGCAGCACGGCGCTGGAGGGCAGGTTCGGCTATCTTCGCTTGTTCGGGGAAGTAGATCCCGATGGCAGCGGATCGTCCAGCGCGGACGCAGAAAGTATGCCGTTGCTGAATGTTGAGCATTTCTCACTGCTGGAAAGTGGCCTGAACTTCAAGCCCTATCCGTGTTGTGCGGCGAACCATTCAGCGATTGATTGCATCCTGGAAATCTGCAGTTCGCATGCAGTTGCTGTCGAGGAGATCGCCGCGATCGATGTCACGATTCCGGAGTCGGCGAGGACGATACTACTGCATAGCAATCCGTCAAATGCGGATGAGGCCCGATTCAGCGTTGAATACTGCATCGCCCAGGCGCTGTTGCGGCGTGAGATCGGTCCGGCACAGTTTACCGACGCCGAGGTGAAGCGAGAGCCCGTGCGAACATTAATGCAGAAGGTAACGCGGCACTACCAGCCGAATAGTTCCTCCCCGGGTGAGTTAAGGCGAGGGCACTTTCCCGTGACGATCGAACTTACATTGACGGGTGGCCAGGTGATATCGGGCAATGTCGACTATGCCAAGGGAAGCGCAGAGAAGCCGCTTACCGATGAGCAACTGGAACAAAAATTTATCACTTGCGCCACGATTCATTCGAACGCGCAACAGATCAGTTCCCTGCTCGCGGCGTTAAAGCAAATTGATCAGGTTTCATCCCTGGCTGAAGTGTTACGCCTCGTTAGAACCTGATGGATATCCTCGCCGTTCGGTGAAGGATTGACCACAATGCTGTAATTGTACTGAATATCTGGAGAGTCTGATTATGACAGGAACTATCGGCCCTTTGCTGCCAAGTGACGAGCAGTTCAATCACCAGGTGGTGGAAACGTTTGCAACGGTGGGCCAGAGCGATCCGGCCTGGACGGAGAAAGTCTGTGGTATGGCAGCCGCCAAAGACGGTTCCCTGCAGATCGGCTTCGGTTTTGGCAAGTACACGAATCGCAATGTGGTGGATGCCTACGCGGGCATTTCCCGGGGCACTGAGCAATGGGTAGTGCGAGGTAGCCGGGCGTTAAACAGTGATCCCAATACCGTAGACGTAGGGCCCATCAGCTATGAAGTGCTCGAGCCGTTGCAGCAAATCAGGGTGACCCTGAAGGCCAATGACATCCAGCCGATCGCATTTGAACTGGTCTTCCATGCCGCCGCAGCCTGCGTGTTGGAGCAGAGGGAAGATCGCCGTGACATGCATGGCTATCGCAGGGCCACCGACCAGCTCCGCTACCACCAGGCCGGAGTCGCCAGTGGCTGGCTGGAGGTCGAGGGCGAGCGCTTCGAAATCGCCGAAAGCGGGTGGGTCGCCACACGCGATAAATCCTGGGGTATCAGGCCCATGGTGGGTGTTCCCGTCGAAGACATGGAGCCGGATTATCATCGGCATATCCCGCAGGCCCTCGCTATCTGGAATCCCATACTTTTCCAGCGCGAGGATGGCTCTCACTACGCGTTCCACCATTACTACCTGCAGTTCTCTGGGCCGGGCTTTTCCCAGCAGCGAATCCAGGGCGGTTTTGAAGATGAGACCGGGCAAACTGCCAGGGTGGTCGGCATGACACCGCTGCTGCGTTTCGAGTCGCCCAGCAAGCGACTGGAGGGTGGGGAGTTCCTGTTCCAGATGGAGGACGGCAGCGAGCGCTCCATGGTGTTTGAACGGCTTTCCCAGACCGGTTTCTATCTGGGTGCGGGCCATTATCATGGTGGCGATGGCCATTACCACGGCAGTTGGCGCGGCCAGCTGCTGGTGGATGGAGACTATGCCAGTGATGCGACGGCGTCTGAGGTGCTGGCGCGTTACAACCAGTTTCGGGATTGCATGATCCGGGTGGAGGACAAGGTGACTGGCGCCATTGGCTACGGCAACTGCCAGACACATATCCACGGGGCTTTCCCGCAGTTCGGGCTCTCTGGCGATGAGCCGATGTATTGATTCCAGTTACGATGTCCGCGCCTGCTGCCAGATGAGGTGCTGCCGCCCTCATTGAATGCTCATTGAATCTCCGCAATAGTGACAGGCCCGATAAGTCCGGCCGCTACCGTTTTGTTTTCATACGATTTCATGTGCGCGTAGCGCGGGTCGCCCGACAGCGCGCGACCGACAAAGCCGTTGCGCAGGGGCGCTTGCACAATAACCTCAATCTCGTTTTTGCCGCCCTTAAGGTATGCGCTGATGTCGGTGATAAATGGTGGAATACTTGACTGGGCAACGGGTTCACTATTGATAATCACCTGCGCTGATCCCTGCACCAGGCCCAGGTCGAGTAGATAGTCCGTGCCGGCTTTGCTGCCGTCGATCTCGAAACTGTGGGTGTACACGCCCGGGTCGCTGCTGAGTGCGAGTTCAGGAATATCCCGCCAATCCATCAGCTCGGGAAGGTCCCGGCTGAATGATTCTCCGGCGACGTTGAGCTGCCAATCGTCCAGTTTGTGCACGATCCGGGGATTCTGGATCAGATATGCATTGGCAGGGCGGCGCTGAAGTGTATCCGGCATTTCCATCCCAACGATCAGGAAGCGGCTGGCAAATCCGCCAAGCTTCAAGCCGAGAACCTTCTCCTGCTGCACGATCGGCCAGGCTACACCCTCGACTGGATCAAACCACCACAGCGCTTTGTCGGTGGGGATGGTCAGGGACAGGCTTTGTTCCGCAGCGGATTGATTGGCGAAGAAATGGATGCTTACGTCACTGGATACGTCCCGGCGGTAACGGTGGATGCTGCTGTCATTGTTATAGCTGACGTCGGAATACTTCGCTGGGCTCAGGTGACCCAGGATGGCATCGGCGTCAAGGGCTACCGATTCGCCGCCGGCGGCGAGCAATACACTGACTGTGCGTTGAATTGCCTCGTCACCCTGCTCAGCGTTTGAGAATCCATGCTGCCGCTCGGGCCGGGTTCCCGCTATCAATACCGGGACATCGCTCTTCGTCAGTTGTGTCAGGCGCTTTACTGTCGCCTGATCAATGCTCTCGATGTTCGCAAGCAGTACTGTCTGAAACGCACCCCCGGACGCGGGAAGTCGCCCCGGTGTCACATTGCCGTTTTGCAGCGCGTGATCGTTCACCCAGCCCCAACTGATCCCCCGGTTTTCCAGCGCCCGCAGCAGTGGCTGTAGTGTTTCGAGCCAGGCGAGTCGCTCATCCGTCTGGTGTTGTGGCAGGGTCAGGAACTTGTGCACCACGTCAATGAATATGTCCGATTCCTCAACGCCTGTAGGTCGTGGGTCGGCATCAGGAAAGCTGCCCGCCACGAGCGCTTCCTCGGATCCCTCGACATGGGCCATGCCCGGTAAGCTCAGGAAGGGGTAGTAAATCAGAACATCGACGGCCGGAGTTCCCTGCCGCAGAAGATTCTGGACGCGCGCGATGTAGGCGTTTAATGCGGGAACATCCGGCCAAACGGCAGTATTTCCGGGAGATACATTGGAGGAGAAGTGCGCCATGTTGTCGGGCCCGGAAAAAGGCGTCCAGCCCTCGTTGCCAAATGGCTGTCGTTCATCCTCAGCCAACGGATAGGGCGTGCCGTGGTAAATGATATGGTTGATGCCTGCAAGAAACAGCTTGTCTGCGGCCGCCTTAAATCGGCGGGCAACGGGTGCATAATCGAGCCCCGACCACACAAACGATTCCGCGCTGACCAGAGTCTGGCCGTAAAGTGCTGCTGCCGATGACGCAAAGTTCAACGCCGCGTTGGCACCGCCGGACCCCAGTTGTTCAGTCTCTGGAACAGTGTTGGCGCCCAGGGCGCGCAGCACATCGATGCCCATGCCGTAGCTCTGCCCCCGTGATATCAGGCCGCGTTGGCCGGCCCACATGGCGGAGCTTTCGATGAAACGTTCAATCATCAGGTCTGACAGGGTCCGCTGGTAGTCGTAGCGAATGCGATCGTCCATCGCGGTAATCTGGAACTCGGGTGCGGGGTGTATCTGGGCTATTTCGCTGAACATCATGCTGTCGTGTCCTTCGAGATAGACTGCCGGCAGGTACGGCTCCAAATCGTAGCCCCGGCGTTGTTCAAACTCCTGCAGAATGTCCGCTGTAGTCATGCGCTTAAGGCGAAATTCCAGACTGTCATTAAAAAAACCGCGCAAGCCCGCACCATAGTATTGGGGTAAGCCGGTGCGTTCCCCGTAGGCGTATTCGTAGTGGCCTTTTACCTGGGGAACACGCAAGTGATCCACGACGAATCCAGGTGGTTTTTGTGCGGCAACCATGGGTACTTCGCCCGAGGGCACCACATAGCTGGCGATGATTCGCCACTCACCCGCAGGTGCCTGCCAGTTGAGCACGCCTTTTTCCACCTGGTCTGTCAGAACTGTTAACGAGGACTCCTCCAGCGCCACGGTGTCGTTCATGTTAAACAGGTTGCGGGAACGGTGCCCACCCGATTTCCTGGCCGCTACCACGCTGATCAGTTCTGCCCGATCGCTGGGAAAGTTTATGAAATCCTCCTGCGCCAGTTCCGCTATCGCAAGCATGACCTCATTTGGGCCCGCCTTTGGTAGAGGTAACACCACTGAAATATCCTGATCGCCGCTGACAGTGATTTCGCTGTAGGCCAGGGTAGTGAGGCTGTCTTCCAGATTCACCTCAGGGCCTCCCGGCGGCCATCCGCTAAAATGCGTGAGATCGACTTGCATGCCCAACTCGGCGGCTGCTTCTATCGTTGCCTGGAGCTTCTGGTAGTACCCGGGCGAATCAAAGCTGAATACACGCCCCATAACATCGTCCCGGTTGCTCAGCGCGTTCAGTCCGGAGTTAAACGGTTGGATCTCAACGCCGCCGAAACCGACACTATCGAATAACGCCAGTTGCTCAATCAGTATCTCTGTCTCCACGTTTCCACCGGGCCACCACCACCGCGTCCAGGCCCGGGCAGATTTGGGAGGGCTGGCAATATCGTCCCAGGAAAATGCATCGAGTAGTTCCGGAGGGTGGCCTGCCTGCACAGGGATATCGAGTGCATACTGCGAAATACTTTGTTGGCCTTCAGGGTTCGCCGGTGGCACGAGTTTCTCCGGCCATGTATATACGATCCATGCAATACCGATCACGGCGACGAAAAAAAGTGCGCCGAGCGAGGCACCAAGCCAGATTGCGATACGATTCATCACTGGTTAGCCCGCTATAGAGTATGGAGCCGCATCGGTGCGAGAGCCAATCATATGGCCCCAGCCTTCAACTGTGTAACGGCATAGTCACAGGCCCTTGCAGTAAATGCCATATAGGTCAGCGAGGGATTCACACAGGAGGAGGACGCCATGAACGAGCCATCGGTGACGAAGAGGTTGGGGATGTCATGTGCCTGGTTGTGTTTGTTCAGAACTGACTGCGCCGGATCATCGCCCATCCTGGCGGTACCCATCTCGTGAATGCCCGCGCCGGGGGCAGACAGGTTTTCGGTGTCCCCAAAAGCCATTGAGTAGGCGGCGCCGGCCGCTTTCTGGATGCGCTCGCCCTGGCTTTTTACGTCCTTCGCCATGGCTTTCTCGTTATCGCTCCACGCGAAATCAAACGCGACCTGCGGGATTCCAAAGCGATCCTTTTTGGTTTTGCTCAGGAAGACGCGGTTGCGCTCCTGCGGCAGGCATTCACCGAACCCGCCCATATAGAATGTCCATGTTGGCGGGATCTTGCTCAGGGTGTCTTTCAAGCCAGCGCCAAAGCCCCTGGTATTGAGTTGCCCCATCCAGTTGCCACTGCTTATCATGGTTTGAAAGCCATAGCCGCGTATAAAATTGGTGTCCTCATCCTGCTTTTGTACGTTGCGAAAACGCGGAATATACAGGCCGGTAGGCCTGTTGCCGAAGTAATAACTGTCCTGGTTCTCGCTGTACATACCGGCCACACCAATACCCAGGAAATGGTCCATCAGGTAGTGGCCCAGCGTGCCGCTGTGGTTTGCCAGTCCGTTGGGAAACTCCTCGCAGGCCGAATTCAACAGCAGTTGGGTGCTGCCGACGGTCGAGGCATTGAGGAAAAATACCCGGGCACTGTACGTTACCCGCTGCTTTGTTTTAGCATCGATCACATGCACCTTGCTGATCTTGCCCGTCTCTTTATCATATTCTAGTCGCTCAACGACTGCGTTGGACCTCAGCGTCATGTTACCGGTAGCGGTCGCCGCGGGCAGGGTGGAACTCTGGGAACTGAAGTAACTGCCGCTGGAGCAGCCATTTTCGCAGGGGCCGCAATAGTGGCAGGCCGAGCGACCGGGCAGGTCCTCGGTGAGGATGGCGGTACGCGCGTTAGTCAGTGTGATATCCGGCGCATTCTTGTCCAACCTGGCCTTGATTGTTTCTTCAATAGCAAACCAGGGCATGGGCTTCTGGAATTCACCGTCGGGTAATTGCGGCAACCCTTCTTTTTTGCCGTTAACACCAATAAATTTTTCGACATAGCTGTACCAGGGTGCAATATCCTCATAGCTGACCGGCCATGGAATACCGTGACCGTCCTTCGCGTTGGCTTTGAAATCTTCATCGCTCCAGCGATAGGTCTGACGGCCCCACATCAGGGAGCGGCCACCCACGACATTTCCCCGGTACCACTCAAAAGGCGTCCCCTCGTCCACTGCGTAAGGGTTTTCCCTGTCGTTGTTCCAGAACTGGATGTTCTGCGAGCTGAATGCATACAGCTTGCTCTGTACGGGGTAGTCCTGCTCCCAGAGCTTGCGCTCAGGCTTGCCGTTGAAAGGCAGTTTCCAGCTTGGCGCGTGTTCGCCCAGGTAACCTGTCCCCGCTGGCATGTCCCGGCCGCGTTCCAGTACCAGGACTTTCAATCCTTTTTCACACAGCTCTTTTGCGGCCCAGCCGCCAGTGATGCCAGAGCCGATAACAATGGCGTCAAAATCGTAAGTGGTTGCCTTGATCATTTTCATTCTCCCGGGAATTATTGTTTGTGCTGTAACGTATCAGTGATAAAAATTAAAAGGCGCCCAGCTGGTTTCGCCGGGTGTACGGGGCGCATGGCCGTCGAAGCGCATGGGCATGACGTTGTACTGCAGCACCTGTGTGGCTCCGACTTCGGAGGTAAAGAATCCCCAGACCGTGAGTTCTTTTATCTGGCAGATAAACGGTGCATCACTGACCCACGCCCGTCGTATATTCCCCTGTGCATACCATGGCGAATCGCTGGCGGCTTCCTCCATCGCTTCCAGTATGGACAGCTGCTGTTCGCCGCTCAGTTGATCGAAGGGCTGGCCGTATTCCCGGGGAATACGGGTGCCCATATCTTTCAAGCCTTCCTGAAAAATGTCGCGTTCCTCCTCGTTAAACCACTGCGCAACCATCAGCTCAATAAAATGCGGAACCCCGGCATCGATGGCGCCGGGTGTGTCCGTACGAGGGATTATGGTCTGGGCGATGGCGGCGACGACTTTGCGCTGCTCAGGGCTGAAAAAATCCGCCTTCTGGCTGGTGTAGTCCGGCGCGCTCGCCAGGTAGACCCGTTGTTCCTCACTCAGGGCACTGGCGAAACGGCTGATTGCGGTGCCGCTGATCAGCACGGCAGCACACTCTAGAAACTCTCGTCGGTTCATGGTCGTATCCTCTCTTCAAATGTTGCGGGCTTGTTAGTGTGTTGCCCGGTTCTAAACCAGCAGTTCGGTGATGCTTTTGTTAGTTTCCATTGACAGGGAACCCCAGCGCTCTACCTGTAGTCCCATGGCTTGTTGTACCGTCAAACCAATCCGGGAAATGGGGTCGGCACTACCCGCCAGGTGATAGCCCGTGCGAATGCGATTGCCTCCGCCGGCGACCATCGTCGGGATGCCCTCTACAGCATGGGCCTTGGCAATAGAGCAATCCGAGTGCGCCAGCACCATGCAGTTGTCGAGCAGGGTGCCATCTCCCTCGGGGATACTGGCCAGTTCGTCGAGAAACTCGCGCCATGCCTGCATGCTCTGCTGCGCAAACCAGGCGACTTCCCGCTGATAGCCGAGGGTCGGGTCTTCCGGTTCCTCGTGCGTCAGGGTGTGGTGGGTATCGATAGTGCCCCGGCGGCGCAGGTTGGACGTTGTATCCGAGAATAGCACATTGAATACGCGGGTCTGGTTGCATTGCAGGGCTTTTGCAAGCAAACCTGCCATCAGTCGGTGAATGACCAACACGTTGTCCATTTCTGAATCCAATGCCACGTCCGCAGGCGCAGCCGGCATGACGAACCCTTCCACTGGCGCCGGTGGCTGTAGTTGCAGCGCGAGTTGTTGTTCCAGTTGCCGGATCGACGTGAAGTACTCGTCGAGACGGTGACGGTCCTCAGCACCCACGGTGCGCATCAATCGCTGGCGGTCATCCCCGATAGCGGAGAGTACGCTCTGGTGCACCATATATTTGGGATCGGGTTTGAAGGCAATGGAGTTCGGATCCTGGAAGCCCTCGCCGAATATCCGCTGATACAATGCCAGCGGTGATATTTCGCTCGGGTTGGGTGAACCTGCCGTGCGATAGGAGTAGGAGCGCTGTATACCGGAGGTGCTGACCTCGATTGAACGAAATCGGGAGCCATTGCCAATCGCGTCACCGATAAGCACGTCGAGTGTGGGCGCTTTAACGTTCTCATCGGGTACCGGAATGCCACTGCGCAGTCCCAGGCAGCCTGTGATGTGGGGTTTGTTGGCGACGCCGTCCAGCTTGACATCAAAACCGCTGAACAGGGCGAGCTGGTCGCGATAGGGTTCCAGCGGTGCGAGGTGTTCCGGCATCACGTAGTCTCTTCCCGTCGTGGCTGGAATCCACTTCTCGGGAATAAAACCGCAACCCCAGACCCAGGTGCCGAAACGCAAGGGAATGCGCTGGCCAGTGGCGGCGTAGGCCTTGCCGTTGGAATCGAGGAAACAATTCAGCAGCGGCAGTGCGACGCCGACAGCTGCACCGCGCAGTGCGCCGCGTAAAAAAGTGCGCCGTGGGAAGGTATTCATCGCGTAGCTCCATTTGCGGGCGAAAGGCCTGCGAGGTTGTGACTGGTTTCCCCTGTGGGGGGCGCGATGGCAAAGAAATTCTTACTCAATGCAATCGCGCGCATAAGCTGCGGCACGCTGTAGCTGTGCACCGCAAACGTTTCGGTCAGGTAATCCATATAGGGCCGCTCATCCCACACAGTGTCCCGGCCCACCGCGAAGCGATACATTTTTTCTACCAGGCACCGCGGAGTTTCCCTGTGGTCGTGCAACGCCTGCGCAAGACCATTGGTGTTGGTAAAATCGATACCGTCCAGTGAACCGCTGGCGTCGATGGCCGCCCCATTTTCTACGGTACGGAAGGTGCCAAGGCCGTCAAAGTTCTCCAGCGCCAGCCCGGGAGGATCCATGATCCGGTGGCATCCGGCACAGGACGGCTCGGTTCTGTGAAGCTCAAGCCGGTCCCTGGCCGTCGGCAGGTTGGCATCTGAGGGGTCCTGCACCACACTGAAGTTCACTTCCGGGGGAGGAGGAGGCACTTCCTGGCACAGAAACACTTCGCGAATCGCCTTGCCGCGCAGTGACGGTGAAGAGCGCCCCGGATGGGAGTGTAGTGCGAGGAAGGCAATATGTGTCTGTATGCCGGCGCGATTGCTGTCCGCAGAGAACTCGGATACTTCCCAGCCCTTGCGGGTGGGTACCGGTACGCGATACGCGATGCCCAGCGCGCGGGTGAGGTGGGCATTGCGGGTGGTAAACAGGTCGCGATAATCGCCGTTCTGTTCGATCAATAAATCCGTTATGGTGCGCAGCGTCTGCTCCTGCGCATCGGCGGCGAGCGTGGAGTTGAAAGCGGGGTAAATGACCGGGTCCTTGGCCAGGTCGGCAAACAGGTCAAACTGTAGCATATCCTCGAAGAAGGCCCGCACAGCCCGCGTGAATCGCGAAGATGCAATCAGGCGGTCCACCTGGCTTGCGAGGCCTTCGGGCGTGTCGAGTTCTCCGGCAGCTGCGGCGCGCAACAGCTCTTTGTCCGGACTTGCGTTGGTCAGGAAAAAGCTCAGTCGTGCCGCCCGCGAAAACGCATCCAGTTGACCGGGGCCCGAACCCTCTGGGGGTGCTTGTGTGCGTTCGATTCGCAGCAGGAAATCCGGCGCCACCAGTAAACCGACAAGGGCATACTTCAATCCCTCATAATAATCCCCGAGCTGTATAAAGCCCTGGTGCGCTGCATTCACCAGGCTGCTCACTTCCGGGTCCGTCAGTGGCCGTCGCCACAATTGCATACCGTACTGCTGAACAAATTGAGTAGTGCACTGCGCATCGAAAGCCCCTTCAGACGCAGTGGCACAGTTCAGGAAGCGGTCGCGGTGCTCAGCCCCCAGCACGGTATCGGCGATGCTGAGCGCTGCGGCATCGTACTGCTCAACACTGAATGCCGACATGCCCGATTCACTGGTGCCGATGGCCAGCAGGCCCTCTACCCGCAAACCGCGTTCGAATCGCGCGGGAATGCTTATCCCGGGCCCGAAGACATCGTTGATAGTAGCGCGGTACTGGGATTCAGTCAGGCGGCGCATTAGTGCGGGGCCGCCAACCGGTGCGGGTTCGCTCAGTCCACTCTGGTTATCGCCGCAGCCACCGAGGCCGACCGACAGTAGTAGACAAGAGGCGGGCAGCAGCCCCCAACCGAAACGGGTGAAGCCTGAGGCAATACTCTTAAAGCGCATTGCTTCGCTCCGCCGAAATACCTTGCCCGATGTCATTTTCATTTCTCTCGATGACGAACGCCGGCAGTGCCTCGATTCGGTACTGCGTTGAGATTGAGGTGCATCTGCCGGTTTCCGGATCCCGGTGACCGTCCGCGTATCGATACAGTGCATGGTAGGCGCCGTTGCAGGTGTGCCCCAGTACCTGGGCGGCACCGTTGGCCGACCCCGAGCGCAACCGCAGAGGGGCGAGTTCGCCGGTACTGGTCTTGCCATCGCGGTAGCCATACAGCACGTTATACATTGCCTCTACCGGCGCATAGCCTGCCAGATAGCCCTCGAGCCGCCCATCTTCGGATACAGCAAGCTGCAGCCGCGCGGCGCGCAACGGCCTGCGCAGGTACATGCTGTTGACCACATGGTGGAATAGTACGTCAGTCGGATCTGTGGTGAGGATGCCGTCCTTGATCCGGCCTTGTGTAGTGGCGCTGAACTCTGGGTCGGGATCGGCCAGGTAGGTAGCGTACGCCAGGGGTTTGCGGCCGGGACTCAATTGAATAGGATCGGAGTTCGCATAGATGCTCACCTCAACGCTGTCGTCATCGACGATATCGTCCAGCCCTGACAGCGTCATCAGTATGCCCCAGGAACCGGTCAGCATCTCCGTGTCAAACCCATTTGACGGTCCCGTTGACTGGAAGGAGGCGGAACAGCCCACCACGCGGTAAAACTGGTTATCAATACCTGTCTCTCCGTCCGTACCCGTAAACGCGACGTGTTCACAGGTATTCTCAGCGCGATCTTCTGCGGAATGTCCGCCATCCAGGTCGATGCCGGGCATAGGCATCGTGCTCAGGTCCACTGTGCGAAAGTGCGGATCAGGTTCTCCGGCTTCCGGATTCATACAGAGGTTCTGTCCATCGGCTGCAGTCGCAAACAATTCTCCACCGCTGCGCAACCGCGCTGAGTATTCGTTGTCCGACTCCTGCGGTAATCGTTTACCCGCGGCCGTCTGCGCAAATATATCCTGCACGTTCAATGACATACCCTGCGGACAAGCGCCGGTCTCAGCCGCATCCTGAGGCAAAGCATACCTGAATTGGGAGATCACAAATCCCGCCTTCCCATTCTGTACAAACGGCAGCTGCGCGTAGGTGAAAGACGTGTAGAACAACAGCAGTAGTGCAAGCGATATCCTGGCCGCCCGGTTGTACTGGCCGCTGGCGGCCATCCATTGGGCTGCGCCCGCCAGATTGTCATCTCGCACTATTGGCATGTCCAGTCAGCGCTTTTCATGTTCCCCGTCCCTTTACTAACAGTTGTGTAAGTATTATTATGACGCCAGTGTAAGTATTGTCAACACCCTCGGGTAAAATGAGAGTTCAGATGGGATGGCAAATCCCGAGGTGTGTAAGGAGAGCAGAAAAACATGGCGAGAACTCAAACAGTCAGTGACGACGAAATATTCACTGCGGCAAGAAATGTGATTGCCCGGCGCGGCGCTCACGGTTTTACGCTTACCGATGTCGCCGCTGAGGTCGGGCTGTCGCGGGCGGCAGTTATCCTGCGTTTCAAGAGTACCCAGGCACTGAAAGTGCAACTCATGATAAGAATGGCAGATGCATTTATCGGCCTGCTTGATCAACTGCCGACCACACCAGGTGGGGATAGCCTGCTGCAGGTCGCCGCATTTATCGGCAGGCATCTGGGCGACCGGAAAAGTGTGCCCTCATTCTTTTCGAACTACGCTGCCAACATGCAGGAGCCCGAACTCGCCGAAATAGAAAAGCGGCGCGGAGCGGCGTTGCGGGACGCAATTCTGCGGGTCATGCCCAAAACCCGTATTGATCGCGAGGAGGCAGCCTCCGCCTTCAGTGCGCACCTTACCGGCACCATCATGAATTTTGTTGCGGTAGAGGAAACCGATTCAGTCGATTTCCTGGTGCGCAGAACCAAGAATTGGCTGTTGTTGGCCGGTATTCCATTCAGTGCCGAATTCACTGGCCATACGCCGGCGAAGATAAAACCGGGTAAAGCACAAACGGTGGCAGTGAAGCAGAAATCGAAACCGCGGGTCAGGCGCTCTTCCAAATGAGCCCTGGCGTCTCCAATACTCAGCGAA
Source organism: Halioglobus sp. (assembly GCA_020443325.1). Taxonomy (GTDB): domain Bacteria; phylum Pseudomonadota; class Gammaproteobacteria; order Pseudomonadales; family Halieaceae; genus Marimicrobium. The sequence continues at coordinate 5,367 of JAGRIK010000336.1, read as the reverse complement.
CAGGTCGATACATTTTCTATACGGCGCTGGCTGCAATAACCGCGCTGTTGCTGAGTGGCTTTGTCCTGCAAAGCAACGATGTTTCCGGACCTGCTGCTCTGGAGAGTTACCAGGCGTCGATCGAAGAGGGCCACTACCTGGCGTTGATCGGCAACTGTGCCAGCTGTCACACCGTCACGGGTGGCAAGCCGTACGCCGGCGGTGTGGAGTTCCAGACACCTTTCGGTACGCTCTATTCGACGAATATCACGATGGACAGGGAGGCGGGTATTGGCAACTGGTCCTTCGCGGATTTCTATCGCGCGATGAAACTCGGGGTCAGGCCGGACGGCGCGCATCTGTATCCGGCGTTTCCCTATCCGGCCTTTGCCAAGCTTACCGATACCGATATTGCCTCGCTGTATTTGTACATGCAAACGATTGCACCGCAGAGCCAGCGCATCCCGCCCAATGACTTGCAGTTCCCGTATAACTTTCGTCCGCTGCTCCACGGGTGGAATCAACTGTTTCACGATACGGGAACCTACCAGGCAGATGATACGCAAAGCGACAGTTGGAACCGGGGAGCTTATCTCACGGAGGGGCTTGGCCATTGCGGTGCCTGTCATACGCCGCGGAATATACTCGGGGCGGAAGTGCAGGATATGGCACTCACCGGCGGCGTGTACCGGGACAGGGTAAAAACGGGGAGGTTTCGCGAGTGGTCAGGCGTCAACCTGACGCCACACGCTACCGGGCTTGCCAAATGGAGCGATGCTGATATTGCAGAGTATCTGCAAAGCGGGCAGAGCCGACATGCGGTGGTGCACGGGCCGATGAATGAGGTGGTAATGAACTCCACGCGCCACCTCACAGATGCAGATGCCAGTGCGATGGCAGGCTATTTGAAAGGTATTCCAGCAAATAGTCAGCCTTTGGAGGACGAGCCTAGTAGCGCCTCACTGGAGGTGGGCGAGGTGGTCTACACAGTGCACTGCGGTTCCTGTCATCTGCCCACGGGGTTGGGGGACGAGGTGCTCGGGGTTGCGCTGGCCGGCAGTGCGATTGTGCAGGCACCGAACCCGTCATCCCTGCTCAATGTGATTCTTTACGGCCCGCATCTTCCGCCGCCACCGTTCGTCGTCAATCGCACGAAAATGAAGATGTTTGGAAAACGCCTCTCGGACCAGGATATCGCTGACGTCGCGACCTATGTTCGCAGCAACTTTGGCAATGACGCCGGCGCTGTTACCGCAGAGCAGGTAAATGCCCAGCGCTAATCACACGCAAACGCTCAGGCAACTGCTGGCACTGGCGATCCCGATTGCCATCGGTGGTGCTGTGCAGACCAGCTACCACCTGATCAATGCGTTCTGGGTCGGTAGGCTGGGCGCTGATGCCGTCGCCGTGGTATCCGTCTGCTTTCCCGTCAACCTGTTATTGATTTCACTGGGCAGCGGCCTGTCACTGGCGGGTACAATTCTGGTTGCGCAATATTTTGGGGCCAGAGATACCCTGCAGGTCAATCATACAATCGCGCAGTGCCTTGTCGCTATGATCCTGGCGGCGTTGTTACTGGGCGCAGTTGGCTATGTGGCTGCCCCGGGCATTCTGCGTACCATCGGCGCGCGAGACGCTGTGTTTGATAGCGCGATCGAGTATCTGCGGATATCCCTGGCCGGTACGGTATTCCTATTTTTGAGTGCCTTCTACCAGGCCATCCTGCGCGGCATCGGGGAGGCCAAGGCACCGCTGCGGATTATTATTGCCAGCGTCGGTGTGAACGCGTTGTTGGACCCGGTATTGATTTTTGGCTGGGGTCCCATCGGCCCGATGGGCGTGAACGGCGCTGCCTACGCTACATTACTTACCCAACTGATCACAGCTGTTGCCGGCATTTACCTGATGCTGAGGCCGCGTTTTGGATTGCGGCTAACGTGGCCGGACTTATATCCGCGGTGGCCGATGATCGGGAAACTGGTGAAGCTTGGGTTTCCGGCCTCGCTGGAACAATCGATGCAGGCGCTGACGGTGATGGCGATGACCATGCTGGCGGCCAGGTTTGATACGGTGGTACTGGCCTCCTACGGGCTGGTGTTCCGCATTCTGATGTTCACGATTATTCCAGCGTTCAGTTTTTCGATGGCCACCTCGATACTGGTGGGCCAGCACATCGGTGCGGGCGAGGGCGGTCGCGCCCGCCAGACCACGGTTGTGTCGGCGATCGGCAGCTCTTCCCTGATGCTGTGTATTGCGGTGTTGCTGTTCAGCTTCGCGACACCGATTATGGCGTTGTTTGTTCCGGGCAACCCCCAACTGATTGAGCAGGGTACGCTGGTACTGCGAATCTTTACGCTGTCTTACCCATTAACCGGATTGCAACTGTCGCTGGCCGGCACCTTTCGCGGCGCCGGCGATACGTTCACGGCCATGCTGTTGACGCTAGTCGGCATCTGGGTGGTACAACTGCCCGCGGCCTATCTGCTGTCCCGTTTCTCGCCGCTGGGCTCAGACGGATTGTGGTGGGCCGGTGTAATAGCTGCCTGCGTCAGCACCGCAATGGCAATTCTCTATTTCCGAAGCGGGCGCTGGATGAGGGTGGGCGAGCGTTTAACGGCTGCGGGGAATGATAGATAAGAGAGTTAATCCAGGACGCGAGATTATTATAGTCAACTATGTTGATTAAAAATAATGGCGTGGGTAATATTTGCAGGTCGTTAACAGATTCCTCCGGTTCGAAGGTCTATCAACGCGAATGCAGGCAAGAGGATGTCGAAGCAAGTCCCCCATTATCGGCAGCGATTTTTGCTGCCCAACCGCGTTTAGTTTGAGTCGTCAGCTGTGCAGCAAGGATAGTGAGTATGCAGGCAGTGTGGTCCGCGATGATTGTGGTGGCAGTGGTCACCGCAACCACAATATCCGTCAAGGCCAGCCAGAAGGAAAGTGTTATGACTATGCCAGCGGCTGAAGATACACTGTTTTCTGAGCCCTATACTGATACCGATGAATGGCGGGATACACCCGTGCGCCACCGGTATGTTCACGGTGGTTTCAAGAACACCGATACCCGCTTCTCCTATTATTTTCCGGAGAAGGCAAGCTATGAAGGTCGCTTCTTCCAATATGTGACACCGGTTCCGGACAGCGAGAATCTCGCCCAGAATCCGGAGAATGCTGACGACAAAATTGGTTTCTCGATTGACAGCGGCGCCTATTTCATCGAAACCAATGGCGGCGGTTCCGCGGCGACGGCCGGGCCGGCCTTCTATGCGGATCCGAGTATCGCGGCCTACCGTGCCAATGCCGCCGCCGCACGTTATTCACGTGTGGTAGCCGCGCAAATGTATGGGGCGCATCGCCCCTTCGGCTATCTCTATGGCGGCAGCGGCGGTGGTTACCGCACGCTGGGCAGCATGGAAAATACCGAAGGCGTGTGGGACGGCGCGGTACCTTTTGTGCTGGGTTCGCCCATGGCCGCACCTAATGTCTTTGCAGTGCGAATGCACGCCATGCGTATTCTCAAAGACAAGTTTCCGCAGATTATCGATGCCATGGATGCGGGTGGCAGTGGTGATCCCTATGCCGGGCTGAATGAGGAGGAGGCCGCTGCCTTGCGTGAAGTGACACGTATGGGCTTTCCACCCAACAGCTGGTTTGAATACGACTCCATGGGTGTTCATGCTTTCACCCTGCTCTATCAGGGGATGGTGATGGCGGACCCTTCCTACTTCGATGACTTCTGGACCGTTCCCGGTTACCTGGGTGCCAACCCTCCAGAATCGCTGAAGAAGGCGCGCCTGCAGTTTGAGACCACCATTCGCGCGGCACTTTCAGATGAAGAGGCAACAGCGAAAGGACTTGAGAGTGTGCGCGATCTGGGAGTCGATCGCGGCACAGCCGACTCTGCCTGGAAGGTGCTGGTGAATGATGGGTCTGATCGTCCCGCGGCATTTCAACTGGCCGATGCACCGCCTGACGTAGGCTTTCTCGGTGGTGACCTTGTTGTGCTGTCGGGAGAGGGCGCGGGGAAGCGGGTTGCCGTGCGTGAGATTATTGGTGATGTGGTGACACTGGGTGTCGCCGATGTGAGTACGCTTGCCCTGCTTAATCCCGGTGACAAGGTGCGTGTCGACAACAGCAATTTCCTCGCGGCACAAACCTACCACCGGCACCAGGTGCCCGATGCAAGTTATAAAGTATGGGATCAGTTTCGTAACAAGGATGGCAAGCCCATCTATCCGCAGCGCGCTATTAACCTCGGCCCGCTCTTTGCCATGGGTGCGGCGGGGACGGTGCCCAGCGGCAAGATCCATGGCAAGATCATAGTCGTCCAATCCGGATTGGATCGCGAAGCGTTTCCCTGGCAGGCAGACTGGTATGCACAAAGATTCAAGGAACACCTGGGTGACAAGGCAGATGACTATTACCGGTTGTGGTTTACCGAGAATGCGCTCCATAGCCCCAGTGAAAGCGAGCGTGCTCCGACGCGGGTGATCAGCTATATGCCTGTTTTGCAGCAGGCGTTGCGCGACTTGGCGCAGTGGGTCGAAAAGGGCATTCCGCCGCCGCCGACCACCGGCTATACCGTTGTTGATGGGCAGGTCATTCTCGCGGATACGGCGGCGAAGCGCGGAGGTATCCAACCGCTGGTAGCTGTCAGTGCCAATGGCAAATCGCGGACTGTGGTGAAGCCCGGTCAGGAGGTAAGTTTTTCAGCAACGGTTGAGGTGCCGCCGGGCGCAGGAACAATCGTATCCGCCCAATGGGATTTCGATGGCGAGGGTACCTTCCCGGTGGCGGCTGATATTGCGGCGACGCCGGCAGCAGAGCAGGTGATTACAGCGTCTTACAGTTTTGCTTCGCCGGGGACTTATTTTCCGGTGCTGCGGATTGAATCACAACGTGATGGAGATTCTGCCACGCCCTATACACTCATCCCGAATTTGGGTCGCGTGCGTGTCGTGGTGGAATAGGTAACAGGAGAATAGTATGCAGTCCTGGAAACAGAAATGTCTCGCCGTTGGTTCCTCTGTGGCACTTGCACTGTTAGGGCCAGTGGTAAGGGCGGATCAGCTAATGGCAGACAGTGCGGAAAACGTGCAGGCCGAAGTGGCCGGATCGCCCTATGTCCGCCCTGATGTGCGCGCCTATCTCGACAAGCTGGCGGCAAACCCGAGGCCACAATTCACGCGAGAGTTGTTGGCGATGATTCGCACACTGCCACCTGAAGCCATGACGAGCAAGGATGATCTGCCGGTAGGGGAACTGGCGACAATCAAGGACATCACAATGCCCGGCCCCGGCGGAGAGATCAGGATGCGCCTGTACGACCCACGTGCCACGCGTGACGCTGGTCCCGTTGTCGTATTTTTCCACGGAGGTGCCTAT
>JAGRIK010000335.1 GCA_020443325.1 Halioglobus sp. | reverse complement strand
GGCAATGATCTGTTCCGTGTGGCAGCTCTCGATAGATATGCTGTAGAGGCTAGCGCAATTCTTCTCCGACCACTAATGTGAATTCTAATTCATATTATTTGACATGCGCGCAGGCCGGGTCCACCATTGCCCGAACAATAATTTTCCGGTTTTCTGCCGACCAGGATGACCATAATGAGTATCCGTGTATCCCGCGCTTTGGGCGCACTTTCCCTGTTTTCCGCCGCCATTTCCGCCCAGGGACAGGCCACTCTCGAGGAGGTTGTGGTGACCGCGCAGAAGCGCACGGAAAGCCTGCAGGACGTATCGATCGCCATATCCGCTTTCGGTGAGAAGGAGTTGCGTAACCTTTCAATCGCCAACCTGGAAAACCTCACCCAGTCGGTCAGCGGGGTGGAATTGTTCGACGAGCGCGGTTCGGGCCAGCCCACCTGGGTTATACGCGGCGTGGGCCTGGCCGACTTCAATGCCAATAACACCCCCACCGCGGCCATCTACTTCGACGAGTTCTACCTCACCTCCAACGTCATGGGTGGTATCGGTATGTACGACATTGCCCGAGTGGAGGTGCTCAAGGGGCCCCAGGGCGGTCTTTATGGCCGCAATACCAGTGGCGGCGCGGTCCGGGTGCTGTCGGTACGGCCCGACCTGGAGCAGGATTTCAATGGCTATATCCAGGGCAGCTATGGCCGCTGGGACCGTGCTATTGCCGAAGGGGCGGCAGGCGGGAAGATCACCGACAAGCTGGCTTACCGGGTAGCGGGTATGACCGATCAGAATGGCGGCTGGCAGGACACCCTGGCCACGCCGGGGGACGATGATTACGGCGATCGGAATTTCAGCTCCGGCCGCGCCCAGCTGTTGTTCCAGCCCACCGACAAGCTGGAGTTATTACTCAAGGTCGATGGAGGCGAGGACAAGTCCGAGACCACCCTGGCCTATTCCCGGGCGTTGTTCGATCCCGATGGCAGTGGCAATTATTGCGCCAGTGCCCTCGCGGGAACACTGAACCAGCAGGATTGCGTAACCCTGGCGAACATCACCAGTTTTTATGCCCTGACCCCGGGGGACGCGGGTCCGCTGGCCTCATCGCAAAAGCGTGACGGCAGTGTGGTTCTGTCCAATCCCATCAACAAGCTCGATAATTCCTGGAGCGGAGTCAACCTGCAGGTGAACTGGGACCTCGACTTCGCCATGCTGACGTCGATCAGCGGCTATCTCGATTACGACAACAAGCAGGTCTTCGACTACGATGGCTCCCCGCTGGTACTTTTCGAGGAGGATGGCAAGGCTGAGTTGACGGTCTGGTCGCAGGAGTTCCGCCTGGTTTCCCAGAGCGACGGTCCGCTGAACTGGTTGGCCGGCGCAGCCTATGGCGAGGACGAGGATAAGGAGCACCGCTTCGGCAACACCCTGGATAATCTGTTTGTGTTTCCCAGCCTGACGGAGAGAGGGTTCACCCAGGAAAACGAGTACTGGTCGGTATATGGCCAGCTGGAGTATGACCTTGACAACGAATGGACCGCGCACGGCTCCCTGCGTTATTCGGACGAGAACAAGAAATACAAAAACGGTTTCACCCAGGATCTTATCGACGGCTTCTACTACTACCAGGATGTCAGCAAATCCTACGAGTTGCAGGAGAACTGGTCCGGGCACGCGGGCATGGACTGGGCGCCCAGCGATGACCTGATGCTGTACGGGCGGATTACCCGCGGTTACAAGACCGGCGGTTTTCCGGGTGGTTTCGCCTTCACCCCCGAGGAGTTGAACCCCTACGACGAGGAGACGGTCTGGTCCTATGAGCTGGGTTTCAAGTCGACCTGGCTGGCCAATACCCTCAAGCTCAATGGCGCCGCCTTTTACTACGACTACCAGGATGTGCAGGGCTATACCCAGCGCCTGAGCGAAGAGACGGGCACAGTGGTATCCGCGCTGGGAAACCTGGGAGACGCGGAACATATCGGCGCCGAGTTGGACATGGAATGGCTGCCTGGGATGCTGCCCGGGCTGGCTCTACAGGCCTCGGTCGCCTGGCTGAGCGCGGAGTACAAGTCCAACGATTTCGCCCTGGATCCCGCCGATGTGGCGGTGGACCTGGACGGCTACACCCGCCCCTACGCCCCGGATTGGAGCGCCTACCTGCAGGCACGGTATGAGTGGCAGTTAAGCAGTTCCCTGGGCGCGGGCATGCAGCTCAACTACAGCTGGCGCGATGACATCTACGGCGAGGAAATGGCCATCACGCCGCTGTCCTATGCCGCCTATAACGTCAACAGCTACGGCATCCTCAATGCCCGGGCCTGGGTCGGCTCCCTGGATGGCCAGTGGCAGGTAGCCCTGATCGGCAAGAACCTGACCGAGTCGGAGTACTGGACCAGCGGCACCGGCGACGACCTGGGCAGCTTTGTCAGCACCCCGGGCCAGCGCATGAGCTATGCCGTGGAGGCGAGCTACAACTGGTAGGTACAAGCCACGGCATCACCTGACGACCGCCGCCGGCGGTCGTTTTGGTTCAGGGACGCTGCATCAGGTGTTCGGCAATGGCGTGCCAGATCAGCGGGCCATTCACCTCGTTGGCCTCGCTCTCGGCCTCGGGGTGGGAGGACTGCTTGACGATGACCATC
>JAGRIK010000334.1 GCA_020443325.1 Halioglobus sp. | reverse complement strand
CTCCCCCACCAGCAGGGGATTGTTCTTGCGCCTGCGGGCCAGTATCTGGGCAACGCGCTCCACCTCCTCAAGCCGACCGATCAGCGGGTCGATATGACCGGCCGCTGCCTCTGCGTTGAGGTTGGTGCTGAAATTGTCCAGTGGATTGCTCTCCCCCTCTTCCTCGCGGGCCTCGTCGTTGCCCAGTTGCCCGGGCTCTGGCGCATCGCCGTCGTTGGAGACTTTGGAGATACCGTGGGTCATGTAATTGACCACATCCAGGCGCGCCACGCTCTGTGTCTTCAGGAAATAGACGGCCTGGCTTTCCTGTTCACTGAAAATGGCCACGAGCACATTGGCGCCAGTGACTTCACTCTTGCCTGAGGACTGTACATGAAAGACCGCGCGCTGCAGCACACGCTGGAACCCCAGCGTCGGTTGGGTGTCGCGCTGCTCTTCATCCTCGGGAATCAGGGGTGTGGTGGCGTCGACAAATTCCATCAGGTCGCCGCGCATGCTGCCAATATCCGCGCCACAGGCCTTCAGCACGCGAATCGCCTCGTTGTTGTCCAACAGTGCCAAAAGCAGATGTTCGACCGTCATGAACTCGTGACGCTTCGCCCTCGCGCCCCTGAAGGCTTCGTTCAGCGTGTGTTCCAGGTCTTTACTCAACATAGTTGACGCTCCGGGGTTTACCCCTCAACGGCTTCGATTTCACACAACAGCGGATGTTCATTTTCCCGGGCATACTGGTTGACCTGTGCCGCTTTGGTCTCGGCAATATCCTGGGTGTAAATACCGCAAACGCCTTTCCCCTGAGTGTGCACTGTCAGCATAACATGGGTGGCCTGTTCACGGTTCATACGGAAAAAGACTTCCAGCACTTCCACGACGAATTCCATCGGCGTGTAGTCGTCATTAATCAGTACGACTTTGAACAGCGACGGGCGCTTTAGTTCCGGCTTCGACTCTTCCAGCGCAAGACCGCTTGAGGAACCCTCTTTCTCCTTGCTCATACGCCACTGACCTGCTTGGTGGATCACATCCACACCCTTGTTGCCATTTGTTTGTTGCACCAACACACTGTATGGCCTCCATTATACGATTTTTCAAGGGATGGGAAACAAGGAACACAGCGAGTCTTGCTCTTGGTCACGCAATTCCATGAAACAATGTTGCGCACAGCCCCGTATTCTGCCTGTGCACCATCGAAAAAAAAGGCCCGTGTCTCCACGAGCCTTTTTATGGGCGGTTGTGGTGGTTACATCGCGTCCACTATCGCTTTACCAAACTCCGAACAGCTCAGCAGGGTTGCGCCATCCATCAGTCGCTCGAAGTCATAGGTCACGGTGCGCTTCTGGATGGCACCGTTCATTCCGTCGATGATGAGGTCTGCCGCCTCGTTCCAGCCCAGATGCCGCAACATCATCTCCGCAGACAGGATCAGGGAACCGGGGTTCACTTTATCCTGGCCGGCGTACTTGGGAGCCGTTCCGTGCGTGGCCTCGAACAATGCGATGGTATCGGACAGGTTGGCCCCCGGCGCGATACCGATGCCGCCGACCTGCGCCGCCAGGGCGTCTGACAGGTAATCGCCGTTCAGGTTCAGGGTCGCGACAACACTGTACTCTTTGGGTCGGGTCAGGATCTGTTGCAGCATGGCATCGGCGATGACATCCTTGATGATGATCTCCTTGCCAGTGTTGGGGTTCTTGATAGACACCCAAGGGCCACCATCGAGCAGTTCACCGCCGAACTCCTGCTGCGCCAGCTCATAACCCCAGTCGCGAAATGCACCTTCGGTGAATTTCATGATATTGCCCTTGTGCACCAGGGTCACCGAGGGCAGGTCCTGGTCGATGGCGTACTGAATGGCCTTGCGCACCAGGCGCTTGGTACCCTCTTCAGAGACAGGTTTGATGCCGATACCCACATTCTGTGGGAAGCGAATTTTGGTGGCGCCCATTTCCTTGATGAGGAAATCCACCATCTTCTGCGCCTCGGGGCTACCGGCCTGGTACTCAATTCCCGCGTAAATGTCTTCAGAGTTCTCGCGGAAAATAACCATGTTGCAGTCGCCCGGGGCCTTGACCGGTGACGGCACACCCTCGAACCAGCGCACCGGGCGCAGGCAGGTGTACAAATCCAGTTCCTGGCGCAGGGCCACATTCAACGAGCGGAAACCGCCGCCCACGGGGGTCGTCAACGGGCCCTTGATACCAACGAGGTACTCTTTGATCGCTTCCAGTGTTTCCTCAGGGAACCAGTCACCATCGTACAGCTCTGCGGCTTTTTCGCCGGTGTATATTTCCATCCAGGAAATTTTCTTTTTGCCGCCATAGGCCTTTTCGACCGCGGCATTTACCACATCGACCATTACCGGCGTGATATCGATTCCGATTCCATCTCCCTCAATATAGGGAATGATTGGGTTGTTTGGGACGTTCAGGCTGAAATCTTCGTTGACGGTGATTTTGTCACCTTGTGAAGGAACCTGAATATGCTTGTAGCCCATAGTATGCTCCGTTGCTTCGGGGTTCGTGGAACTCAAGAAGGTGATATGCTGCCCCCCTGAGAAAACGGCAGCGATTGTAGCACGGTAGCCCACCCGTGCTCTCGCTCCGTCGCAAAATATTTTATACTGCGGCGGTATGCCTGATCACCACCGCGTTTTGAACTTCCTGACGACTGGATTTGATGAATAACAAGAATTACCGTCAGGAAATAGATGGCCTCAGGGCAGTATCCGTCCTCGTCATTATTTTCTTTCACCTGAAGATTGCGGCCTTCCAGGGCGGGTTCATCGGTGTCGATATCTTCTTCGTGGTGTCGGGCTACCTGATCACCCAGATAATTGTCTCAAACCTGGGCGCAGGGAGCTTCACCTTCAGGGACTTTTACCTCAGGCGAACGGCGCGGATTCTACCCGCGCTGATCGCAATGATTGTATTTGTCCTTCCTGTCGCCATGTACCTGCAGCAACCGGCTGCGCTGATCCATACGGCGCAAGAGAGCCTCTATGCGCTGGCTTCAGTGAGCAACTTCTATTTCTGGACGGAGGCAAACTACTGGGCCCCATCCGCTGACAAATTCGTACTGCTGCACACCTGGTCACTGGGCGTGGAGGAACAATTCTACCTGGTTTACCCGCTGCTGCTGGTCGCGAGCCACCGCATCGGCGGGACACGGGGCGTAATCACCCTGTTACTCATTATCTTCGTCGGGGGGACCATCGCCAGTGAGATCGTATTACAAACGGACCGCTCTGCTGCCTTTTACTTCACCCCGTTGCGCTTCTATGAATTCGCGCTTGGCGGGCTCGCGGCCACACTGCCAGGCCTGAAACTTTTCCAGCAATCCCGCGGGTTCTCCGCGACAGCGACACTGGTGGGAATTGGTCTGATTCTATACGGCGCAATCACATTCCACGGCCAGGTGTCATTGCCCGGGGTCACGATGCTGGTGCCACTGGTGGGAGCCGTACTGATACTGCTGGCGGGCCCCTCCCCCAGCGCCCGCATTCTGTTGATGAACCCGATCATGTCCCAACTGGGCAAAATCTCCTATTCCCTCTATCTCACACACTGGCCCATTATTGTCTTTTACCGCGCCTACTTCGGTGCGGACCTTTCAGTGCAGGAACAGGTCGCCCTGTTATGCGTAATACTTGTCGCCAGCGTCGCACTGAATCGCGGCGTCGAGCGAAGATTCCGTCTCGCCCCTAACGGCAATAAAACCGCCGCTGGCACTTCTTCCCGCACCGTATTGATTTCAGTCGTTACAGCGGCATCTGTCGCCGCCCTGACCTGCATCGCACTGATTATTCTCAAAGGCTGGCCATCGCGAATGCCCGACGAGGCAAGGGAACTGATGAACATCAATCCGATGGCGGACACGATACGCCGCATGAAATTCCTGGAAAAAAACTGCGTGCCCAGGGGAGAGATATTTTGTGGCGAACGCCAGCCAGGTAAAACCAATATCCTGCTTCTGGGGGATTCGCGGGCAACTGACATCTATATCGCCCTGAAAACAGCCTATCCGGAGGCGAACAT
>JAGRIK010000333.1 GCA_020443325.1 Halioglobus sp. | reverse complement strand
GGTGTGACGGACGTTAGATTGTGAGGTACATGGATGGAAAGTTCTTTTGTGATCTAGTCGAATGGTGTGCACTGAGGTTGCGGATAGAAATGTGTTTCTCACCAAGCGAATTACGTGGAGCGACTGAGAAACACATTTCTATCCGCAACCGCCCTACAAAGCCACTTCCCCGAAAGCAGAAATACCCCAGTTTCCCCCCCGGTCTTGCACTCGCTAGAGACTTTTCCAACGCACCGCTAGCTGGAAGCCGCTTTCACAGAATCACTGCCGCGCTGGCCGGCATGTAGCAGAAGGTCTGCCTCCTGCGAGAAGAACGGCGGTGGCTCCGCGCCCGTGGTCAGGCCGGCATCGATCACCAGCGTGTGCCCTGTCATATAGCGTGTGTCGTCGCTGAGCAGAAACAGTATCCCGCGGGCGATATCGTCTGGCATGCAGGCAATACCCAGCGGGGAGGATTGTGCGATGAACTGTGCCGTGGACTCCGGGTTGTTATCTCCCAGCGCATCCGTCATTGGCGTGACGGTACCTCCCGGTGCCACAGCGTTAACGCGTATCCCCAACCGGGACAGCTCGCAGGCGGCAGACTTGGTGATTCCGACCACACCGTGTTTGGCCATGGTGTAGACATGCGGGCCCTGCCCGCCCACCACGCCCGCCGTGCTGGCGAGGGAGACTATAGAGCCCCGCCCCTGCGGTCGCATCGCCCTCGCAGCGTGCTTGATACCCAGGAACACGGCGCGCGATAGAATCGCCATCGTGTGATCAAAGGCCTCGACATCGGTGTCCATAATCGATCCGATGGCACCAACGATGCCGGCATTGTTAACCATCCCGGTAAGCGGGCCGAAGTGCTTCTGCGCCAGGTCGATGGCGGCGATAATATCGGCTTCCTGTGTCACATCGGTGTGATGGAACAGCGCACGCTCACCTAGCTCCGCTACCAGTGCGCCGCCGCGCTCGTCCTGCAGGTCGGCGATCACGACGGAACCACCCTCCGCTACAATTGCACGCGCGGTCGCCTCACCGATGCCGCTGGCACCCCCGGTGACGACTACACAATGGCCTCTCAACTTTTCCATGGACGACTCCAATAAAATGACATTCTGTTCTATACTGCGAAAGCATTCACATAGAGCAACGATAACACCTGCCCTCCTTCCCGGTAAAATAAACTCATGAAAAAACGCCTTGCGCGATGGCTGCTGCGCCTCAATGGCTGGCAGCTGTCCGGTGCACGCCCGCAGTGTGACCACTACGTCCTCATTGCGGCACCCCATACCTCCAACTGGGATTTCCCACTGATGCTGATGTTCGCCGCCGCGTTCGATATCAAGGTGACATGGATGGCAAAACACAGCCTTTTCTATCCTCCCATGGGATGGATTATGCGCGCGATGGGGGGCATGCCGATCATCCGGAATAAAAACCAGAATGTGGTCTCCGCGATGGTGGCAGCCTTCAAAGTCGTGCCACACCTGGTACTGGTCGTACCCACAGAGGGTACGCGGGAGAGATCCGATTTCTGGAAATCCGGTTTCTACCACATTGCCCGCCAGGCCGGCGTGCCCATCGTGCCGTCATTTCTCGATTACGGCGGCAAGCGGGGTGGTTTCGGGCCGGCGCTTGCAGTAACCGGCGAGGTACGCGAGGACATGCAGTATTTCCGCGACTTCTATAGCGGTATGCTGGGGAAATTTCCCGATCAGTTCGGCCCGGTAAAGCTCCGGGAGGAAGAGGAGAAACCATGAGCCAGGAAGTCAGCGCACAAACACTCATCGATCTGCCGCTGCATGAATGTTGGGCAAAACTGCGGGACATTTCCCTGGCCCACAATTATGTTCCCGGTATCGTCAAAACCGAAATTGTAAGCGAGCAGGCCGAGGGTGTCGGTGCCAGTCGCTACGTGTACCGCAACGCCAAAAGCTACATCCAGGAAACTGTGGAGGAGTGGGACGAGGGAAAAGGCTTCCTGATCCACCTCCACCGGGGCGATAAACCCGCGCCACCTTTCAGGGACGCCTGGTTCCGCTACGCGTTAGCCGATGGCGGCAATGGCTACACCCTGCTCACCACCAGCCTTGTTTATGAAATGCCCTGGGGCCGCCTGGGCGCGTGGCTGGGTGAAAAAATGGCCGGCTTTGTGCAGGCCACCATCAACGATGTCGCACTGTCCATGAAGCTGTATTACGAGACAGGGACGCCGACAACAGCCGCCGCGCTGAAAGCCTATAAAGCCGGGATAAAATAGCAGATTCAACGATAGGGTATTCGGGTGAAGCAAATGGCCGCCCCAAGAACTGGGAGCGGCCGGATGTGATCAGGAAAGGAAGATCAGGCGCCTAGAAGGTTCTCTTGACGGTCAGGGCGATATTGTCGCGGTCCTTGATGAATGCTACTGTACCCTGCTTCTGGGGACCGTAGTACATGTTGTAGTTCAGCGCGATGTTCCATACCTGATCGATGTCGACAGAGCCACCAATACTCGCATTCCCGACGTGCATGTTACCGCCCGCTGAGTTCGGCGCCTGCTTACAGCTGATGGCATAGCTGACACTACCCAGCGCGCTGAAATCCCAACCCGGTCGCACCTGGTACCAGGTCGGCTTGAAGACGCCAGCGAAATGCGAGCAGAAGTTATCATCCTTGATGTACGGGTTAGCTTTTTCCTCAAAGTCACCAAAATCGATCAGTTGCGACATCGTCAGTTCTGCGAGATAGGTGCCCCCGTCCCAAAGACCCCATTCACCATCGAGGAAGCCAAGGCCGTTGAGCACGATATGTGCAGTGTCACCCGTGGGGCCTGGATATCTGTCATTGGTATTGACGTCCCCCGGAGAGGCATAATATGGAGCCAGTCCATCCAGCAAGCTTCTGGACAGATCCGGGTTCAGCGCATTATTGAGACGATAGACGAAATCTGCACCCCAGCTGATGTCCCACATCTGCTTGGAGAAAGACAAACCGAATGTGTCGATGTCATCCTTGTAGACCCAACCGTACTGGCCAATAATGGTGGCGTTGGTAGCGGCACCCTCGGCGCGCTGGGCATCCGTTACGCCCCTCGCTCCGTATAGTCCACTGGTGAGCCTGTCGGTGTTATTCATGTAGATGGCGGAGACTTCAAGGTCCCAGGGCTCGATGTAATAGCCAACGTTGATACCCCAGTCGCCGGAATCCTTGCTCTTGTAGTCAACCGAGCGCATACAGGCCCTGCCGTCAGCGCCAGCCCCGATCGTCAAACACTCGGAGTGCTCCGTCAACGCTTCGTTCAAGCTCCAGTAGGTACCCGATGCAGGCCAGCGCAGTGGCTCAAAGCCCAGCGCGTAAAAGGCGCTGATGCTCCATCCGCCGGATATTTGCAGCGTTGAAGAAATCTTGTTGTTGGGGATAAACAGTTCCTTGGCCTCACTGCCAGGCGTTCCCAAACCCTTGGCGAGGTCAAGCGCCGCCATGGAGCCCGCAAAGCCGTGTATTGCACCGGTGGACAATAAGCTCTGGCCCCAGTAGATCGTGTGGCGACCTACCCGGAGGTTGGCAGAGGCATCTTCAGAAATATCGAAGTTAGCAAACACAAAGGCGTCGAGCAATTCGCCTCCGCGGTAGTGCAGGTCTTTCGCGGCATCGTTGTACTCGCCCGGCTGCACCGTCACATAGGCAAAGGTGGACAAGGGAGATCGGTCGCTCGGTGTAAGACCGCTGCTGGGGTATCCGCTACCGTCATAGGCAAAGTCATACCAGCCCGCACCGCTCACCCGGAACCCCATCTTGTCTTTCCAGATCACGTCCACCTCGGACAGCAGGTCGACCCGCTGGCTGACGAACCGGCCTTGCTTGACCGAAAAGTCGGCGTCGTCCGAAATCCCGGCTGCGGTGGCGTTCGGGCCTGTCGGCCCCTGGGTTCGATTGGGATCATAGATCGACGGATCCTGATCCTCGACCCGCATCATCAGGTTGCCTTTGACGGTGTTATCCCAGCGGATATCCCAGTCACTGGGCGTATCGAATTTGAATGCCTGGGCCTGCATGCTGGCTGCTGTAGCCAGGACTGAAACGGCGAGCAATTTTTTCATCTTATGACCATCCATTTTAGAGTTATAAAGGGCTGGTATAACGAGATACCGGGGGTAACCCTCATACAGTCTTCCGGGCTTCAGTACGGTGCTTCAGCCACTATTTTCAAAGCGAATACTACAGGACTATCCTCTCATGTCCAATGCGAAAAATGTGTACTATCTGCGTGAATTAATCACGGCCGTTTCCGCTGAAGGCGATCTGGTAACGGCCGGTATCCACTGTTTGCGATGATCAAGGCGACTTTACGGCCGCCGGGCACGCCGCCGGCGCGTAATAGGCGACAGGCCTCTCCCCGCCGCGATCAGCGGATACCGACCTGCAACTCGACCTTAAGCGTGTCCGCGCCGTCGCCCTGTGGCAGGACCAGGCGTGTCTCGCCCGTGAACTGGTGTTGGGCGGCCTTCACCGACTCGGCCAGTTGCGCAAGCGCCTCTGCCATCCCCTCGGCCGGCCCTTCATATGTCTGCGAGGCGCACTTGAAAGGCTCCGTCGTCCTGACCCTGAAACGGCCACTGCCATTGGTAGACCCCCTAAACGGTGCGCCAAGCTGTACCTCAACCCCCGCTTCCCGAGGATCGCCCAGTAAAATGATTTGCAACGGCCCGTCGGCGCTGCCGCCGGACTTCGCGAGGCTCACATACATATTGATGACGGTGCCCTTCAGCGACCCCATCAGTTCAGCCAGCGGTTTGGTGGATTGCAGGTAAAACAGGGACATCGGGGAAACCGTTTTAACCTCAAATCCGCTGGCTGCATTCTCCTGCGGGGTTTCATCAGCCGGGCTTTCAACACGGGTCTGCGCGGGACTGGCAGACGCCTCGAGCCGCTTGTCGTTGGCCCCGTAGCAAATTCCGACAATCCGGCGCGTCTCGTCGTCCGTCGCGGGCGCGCCATTCATGAACCGCAGCCACTGCCCGGCCTGGGCATTGACCCCGCCCACCAGGCTCGCATTGATGAAAGAGCGGCGCGCGCCGACCTCATCGCCCAGCTTTAACTGGCTGACGCCCAGCAGCAGGTTGGCTCGCCCCACATACTTATCCGGCAACTCTTTGGCGCAGGCGCCGAGCATTGTCTGGTACATCGCCTCGTAGTCCTCCTGCTCCATCTGCAACTGGGCCAGGTAAAGGTACAACTCGATATCGCCACTCAGTTTTGCAGCCTGCTGCAGCGCCTTGCCTGCCTTTTCCTGCTCCCTGGCCTGCAGCCAGAATTCAAACAGCCGGCGATACGTCGTGGCGTCCTGGGGCACCTCGCCTGCCGACAGCGCGTTCTCCAGCACCTCTGCCGCGCCGTAGGGGTTGTTGTTTGCCCCGTGCAGGCTGGCCAGCAGCAGGATATCCTTTTCGGAAAACGGGACGAGTTTGTCGCGCGCCAGTGTCAGTTGATCGAGCGCCTGTTTCTTCTTGTTCTGCTGCAGATAGACAGAGGCCAGCAGATGCCAGTTCTGCGCATCGTCCGGTTGTGACTCCAGCAGGCGAGCGAGCAATACCTCACACTGCGCATACGCCCCGGCATGGTAATACAACGCCAGTGCCTGCTGCAGTTGCGAGTCATCCATCGCCAGCCCGGCCTTTTGGATACCGTCCAGCGTGGCCACTACCCCCACATAGTTACCCAGGTGGTGCTGCGCACGCGCCAGCAGCAGGAAGTCCGCGACTTCCGGCACCAGGTCGATGGCGAGGAGTTGCTGCAGTGCCTGCGCGGCTGCGGTGTAGTCCTTCTTCAGCAGGTAGACCTGCGCCAGTTCACGCAGCATCTCGCGATTGGCGACGTCGGATAGCCCCTCGGCCGCGAGCGCCTGCCGGTAAAACTCTATCGCCTTATCGTATTCCTTGCGCTCGACGTAGTGGCGCGCCAGATGGCGACCGGCACTGGATTTGGCATAGATATCCTCCATACTCCCCAGTTGCTGTTCGAGTTCCTCGATAGACAGCCCCGCATCCTTTGCCCAATCGCCCTCATTGGGCGTGAGCAGCACCTTGCTGCGGTACTGGCCCTCCTGCGCCATAACGACGGAAGGCGACCCCGATACCCCGACCAGGGTGATACAAAGTACCGCTAACAGGCCTGTGCGCATTCGCTCAATCCACATTCGGTAAATTCTGTGGGAAATTCTGCCACTGTACCTCCACTTTCTGCGTGAGAATGACATCACCTTTGAGGTCACCGGAAAAGCTGATGCGGTAGGTCCAGTCTTCAACGGCCGCTATCACTTTCTCTTCAAAAACCCCGCGCGGGCTGGCATCCAGCACGCGCACATCCCGCGTCCTGCCCTGCGCCGTCACCGAAAATGCCACCAGCACCCAGCCGTCGATTTTATTTTGCCAGGCGACTTCCGGCACATTGGGCCTGCGTGTATCAAACGGCACTACTTCAACATAACCCTGGACATCCTTCCCGCCAACGACCACCTCACCGCCGCCCCCGCCCACTGGCGCCGTCCAACGCTTGCCCGCCGCGGCAATATTGAGGTCTCCCGCGGCCAGGTCGAGAGCCGGGATTTCCAGCGTATCGGCGGGAACCGGCGCCGCCGGACTCACTGTTGCAACGGCAAGTGGCTCCATGCTGGGCTCTTCCATCTCCTCTGGCTCCGCCTCAGGTTCCTGCTCCTCTGGCGGGGGTTCCTCGGGCTCCTGCTGCAGAATCTGCACGTCGTTGTACACCACCACCGGCACCCCCTCCTCCTTGCCGCGCTGGATCAGGCTGTGCATGAACAGGAAAACCGCCAGCGTAATCAGCAGCGCACCAAGCAGCGCAGGGATTATGCGCATCGTCCCCGCTTACTCCGCACGCTTGTCGGCGGCGATGGCGATACCCTCGACACCGGCCAGGCGTACCTGGTCCATCACATCTACCAGGGTGCCGGTGGCCGATTCGGCATCCGACTGGATAATGACAGAGCCCTCGGGGTTGTCTGCGTGCAGTCTCGCCACGATGGCGCGCACAGAACGGGGGTCCACCGGGCGGCGGTCGATCCACACCTCTCCGGAGGCCGTGATTGCGATAAAGATATTGGCGTTTTCCTGGTTTGCGGCCGTGGACGCCTGCGGTGTGTTAACCGTCACACCGGATTCTTTGACAAAGGACGTTGTCACGATAAAGAAGATCAACATGATAAACACGATGTCCAGCATCGGCGTCATATCCAGTTCGGTCTCCTCCTGTGCCGGGATGTGGCGTCTTGCGCTCATAACAAAGCTCCCGTGGCAGCCATCTCCTGTGATGTGAGCCGATCCTGCAAGCGACTCGTTTCGCGGTCGGCTACCCGCCGCAGCCGCACCGTAAAATAAATACCGGTGAGCGCGACCACGAGGCCCGCCATCGTCGGAATAGTGGCGCGATAAATACCGCGCGCCATGGCCTGGGCATCGTCATTGCCACTGATCGCTATCACCTCAAAAACGCCAATCATGCCCAGCACCGTACCCAGCAGCCCCAGCAGTGGACACAGCGCCACCAGCAACTGGATGAACGGCAGCATCGCGTGCAATTCCAGGCGCACCTCCGAGATAATGGCCTCCCGGATTTTTTTGGCCCGCCACGAGATCCTGTCCTCACGGCTATTCCACTGCTCTACCCATCGCGCTGCACGCGACGGCCAGGTGATGCGAACAAACCACAGGCGCTCCAGGATCAGCAGCCACAACAACAGGCAGGTCGCAAAAATCACCCACAATACCGGGCCGCCCTGGTCGATCAGGTCCAGTACCGCATTGGAGACGACAAAGAGCGTATTCATCGCGCGCGCTCTTGCTGCTCGGCGCTGCGCGCCAGCACACCGGCGCACTGCTCATCGAGGCGCTGGATCATGGAGCGCGACAGGTAGGCGATGATGCTGTGACTGAACAGCAATGGAATCGCGACCACCAGCCCCAGCACTGTGGTGACCAGCGCCTGCGAGATACCGCCCGCCATCAGCTTCGGGTCGCCTGTGCCAAACAGGCTGATGGCCTGGAACGTGAGGATCATACCCGTCACCGTCCCCAGCAGGCCCAGCAGCGGTGACGTGGCCGCCAACAACTTGATCACGCCATTGCCCCGCTCCAGCGCGGGCATTTCCGCCAGCACCGCCTCGTCCAGTTTCAACTGCAACAACTCCTCGTCCTGCGGGTTGATACCTTCCACAGATTTCAGCACCCGGCCAAGCGGGTTGGAATCTTTTGGCGTCTGTACCTGTTGCAACTGGCTGCGGATACGAAAATAGACCATTCCCAGGTAGATCCCGCGCCAACACGCCATGGCCAGGCCGAGTGTACCGAGTGCGATGATGATGAGGCCGATCATACCGCCCTGGTCGATGCGTTCGCGCAGGCTCGGTGTATAACTGAGCATTCCCAGCAAGCTGCCGCGACTGGGGTCAACCGTAATCGGCGCAACGACGCCCGGCTGCTCCGCAAACGTCCGGGCGGCATCGCGATAACGCGCGGCGGGTTGTCGGCTGAGTACCAGCAACTCACCGGTCTCCGGCACAAAGCGCAGGAAATCGCCCGCGTTGAATGCGGAGAACGGCCCTATACGCAACACCCGGCCCGGGGATGCGCTGCCATCCACCTGGACCACCGGCGCATCAAATTCAGTAATGCGCGCGGCCTCCGTCATTTCCTCCTGCAGCAGCAACCAGAGTGACTGAATCTCATCGATAGTGGGATGCGTGGTGGCGGAAGCCAGCTCCTCCAGCTGCGATCGTCGCTCGGGGAGTTGCGCGCTGATCATGGAATCCTGCAACACAGCCGAAAAATCGCCCGCGAACTCCCGGAAAGTGCTGGCCAGGTCCCCCATCTCCTGCACCTCCGCAGACAGCTGGGCTTTCAAGCGCTCGATCTCCTGTGCGTTCGCTTCGGTGACAGCCAGCAGGGGCTGGTTTTCGTTCTTGCTGCGCTCAAACTCCCGGCGGGACTGCGTGAGCAATTCCTGCTGCTGTTGTTTGTCACGCATGAAACGCTGTTCTCTCTCTGCGTTGCGCGCCTGCTGCTGGCGCTGTGCATCGCGCACAGACTCCAGTAGTTCATTGAGATTGGTAATCTGTTGTTCAGGTTGTGCGCCACCCTGCGCCACCACCAGCGCCGGTGACCCCAAGCCCGCCCAGAGCAATGTGGCTGCCAGTACCCGCAGCACCACGCGCTTCACGATGCGTCTCCCGGCGCCTGCATCGGCAAATCCAACAGTTGTGGCGCCACCTGGTTTTTGGCAACGCGCAGCGCCTGCGCCACACTCCGGTTGAACCCGGCTTCCAGCTGCACCCACTGTTCCTGCTCTGCACTCCAATAACCGCTGATGGCGCCATCCAGTGACTGGTAGTACAGCGCCACCCGGCCTATGCGCAAATACTCGACGGATAGCGCTTCACCTTCCCGCTGCAGCGGACCGCGCCAGGCTTCTATATTGCTGCCGTAGCCCTGCTCCAGTTGATAGGCCTCAAGCAGCAGTCGAAACTTTGCCGATACCGACAGGTCGGCCTCGTTCAGGCGCCGCTTCAACAACAGCACCCCGTTAATGCGCTCCTCATGGTGGAACGGCAGGTCCAGCACGACAAACTTTTCCAGCGCATCGGCCATACTGCGCATCAGCGGGACAATTCTCTGGCCCGTGATGGCGGCCTGGGCGATCTGCCGTTGCAGTTCCTCTATCTGGATGCGCTGGGCCTGCTCCAGGCCCTCCAACTCACGGGTATAAGCTGCCTGGTACTCGACACCGTCCTGCAGACGACGGTACTCCTCCAACAGCGCCCTGCTCTGCGCTGACAGTTCATCGATCTTCTTTTGCGACGCGGCAGCGCTGCGGTTGGTGCCGGACACCACATCCAGGCTGTCCTTGACATCGGCGGCCCAGGTCGCCGAAGGACACAGCAGCAAAGCCGCCGCGACGATTCCGGCAAAGATCCTGTCACTGAGGTAATTCATTGTTCAATCCATCCTTCCATCGATATGCACCACACCCACCAGCGCCCCATAAAAAACGGCCACAGGGTTTACCTGGTGGCCGTTTAACGAACGCCTGGATCCAACTATCCGACTGGCATGCGCGCCTCCCGGCGCTGCAATCAGGCCGACTGGTCTACTTTACTGGGCTTGATCAGGAACACTGCCAGTGCCGGCATCAGGATCAGGGCACCAAACATGTTCCAGATGAACATGAAGGTGAGCAATATACCCATATCGGCCTGGAACTTGATCGGTGAAAGCGACCACGTCACCACACCGGCAGCCAGTGTTACACCGATTAGTGCCACCACGCGACCGGTAAAGTTCAACGTTTCATAGTAGGCCGTGGTGAGGTCCTTACCCTCGCGGGTTTTCGCCAGGATCACGGTCAATACATACAGCGCGTAGTCAACACCGATACCCACACCCAGTGCAATCACCGGTAGTGTGGCCACTTTGACACCTATACCCAGCCACACCATCAATGCCTCACAGAGAATGGAGGTAAGCATTAATGGCAGCACCGCGCAGATGACACCCGGAATCGAACGGAACGTCAGGAGACACAGCAGGATTACCGCGCCATACACGTAAAACAACATTTCCGTATTGGCTTTCTTCACGATGATATTGGTCGCCGCCTCAAACCCCGCGCTGCCGGCCGCCCCCAGGAATTCGATATCCGCATTGGGCCACTCCTCGTTAAACTGCTCCAGGGTATTGACGACCTGGGTGAGTGTCTCTGCCTTGTGGTCGGACAGGTAGATGGGCATCGGCCATATCGAACAACCGGGATCGACATAATCCAGGTTGGCCAGTTCCGTGACGGAGTAATTGATGGTGTCCTGGTTGCGGAACAATGCCTCCCACTTGGGGAAACCCTCGTTGAGCCCCATCATGATCTGCCGCGTACGAATATTGAGGCCGCCGACGTCCTCCACGCCATCAAGCTGTCGCATGCGCCATTCCAACTCATTGGCCAGGCTCAGCCCCTCGTAATCAATACAGCCGTTCTCTTCTGTTTTCACAATCACCGCGAACACGTCGGTGCTGACCGAGTAGTTCTCGATCATAAACGCGACGTCCCGGTTGTAGCGGGAGTCGGCGCGCAACTCTGGCGCGCCCGGGTCGAGGTCACCAATGGCCAGGTCCTTGGACACATAGAAACCGCCTGCGGCCATCAACACGCTGATGATAATCGCCGCTGTAGCAGGACCCTTTTTCGTAAACGACAGCAGGAAGCGCCAGAGAACGTGCATCTCCTCCGCACTTTTTACTTCGCGACTGGCCAACTCGGCGCACTTCTTGCCGACACCCGTGTAGGAGAGAGAGACCGGTATCAGGATCAAATTGGTGAAGATCAGCACCACCACCCCGATGCTGGCGGTAATAGCCAGATCCTGTATCACCTGGATCTGGATAATCATCAACACCGCAAACCCGACGCCATCAGACAGCAGCGCCGTTACCCCTGCGAGGAACAGCCGCCTGAACGTGTAGCGCGCGGCGATATAACGATGCGTGCCGCGCCCGATATCCTGTATCACGCCGTTCAGCTTTTGCGCGCCGTGGCTCACACCGATAGCAAATACCAGAAACGGTACCAGAATGGAAAAAGGGTCCAACTCATAATCCAACCACGCCAGGATACCCAACTGCCACGTGACCGCGACCAGCGTAACAAAAATGACCATCACCGTGGATCGAATACAGCGCGTATACCAGTACAACAGGATGGCAGCGATCACCACGGCGATGGCGAAGAACCCCATCACGGCAAACAGGCCATCGATGAGAGCGCCGACGAGCTTCGCAAAACCGACGATATGCATCGATTTGTCCGGATCATCAGCGGTGAAGCGCGTGCGCACTTCCTCCAGTTTGTCGCTCAACTCGGCGTAATCGAGGCGCTTCCCTGTCTCCGGATTCCTGTCCAGGAGGGGCACGATAATCGTCATCGATTTCATGTCGTTGCCAACCAGGTCGCCGATGATGCCGGCACGAACCATATTGAGCTGGATCTCTGCGATGGACTTGGGTGAATCCGGGTCGTAGTCGCCGGGAATAACCGGCCCCCCTTCAAAACCCTCCTCCGTCACCACACGCCATCGGGTGTTGGGCGTAAACAGGGATTTCATGCCGTTGCGGTCCACCCCCGGCACGAAAAAGATCTCGTCGCTGACTTTCTCAAGGTACCGGAGGTTCGCGGGCGTGAAAATATTTCCTTCCTTGACCGCGACGACAATGCGCAGGTTGTTGCCAAGGCCCTTCAGGCCATTCTGGTTGGCCTGGTAGTTGAGTACATACTCGTGCGCCTTGGGCAGTGTCTTCTCAAAACCCGCCTGCAACTGGATTTTGGTTGCCTGGAAACCAAGTATCAGCGTTACCAGTACACACAGCGACAGCACAATGCCACGGTTGTTGAACACCAATTTCTCGAGGAAAGTGCCG
Organism: Halioglobus sp.; assembly: GCA_020443325.1. Classification (GTDB taxonomy): domain Bacteria; phylum Pseudomonadota; class Gammaproteobacteria; order Pseudomonadales; family Halieaceae; genus Marimicrobium. The sequence continues at coordinate 1,298 of JAGRIK010000333.1, read as the reverse complement.
GACTGATCGTCGAACTCCCTGAGGTTTGCAATAACCGGCAGATCTGACTGTGATGCGTGAGCCATTACTTATTCTCCAATTTTTTAATTCGGCAACGTGACTTTGCGAATACCGTTGGGGCCACCCAGTAAAAGCGTGCCTTCCGGCCCTTCCGCAACCGCATAGATGTACCCGCTGGTGGTATAGAGCTGTCCAGCACCACCCACTGGGACATTGGCAAAACTCACGCCGTTATCCTTGCTCACCAATACCTCGCCGCCAATACCCACTGCCACGAGCCGACCGTCAGAGAGCCGGGTGGAATCGACGATTGCACTGGTGGGTGGCTTTTTCACCGCGGCCCATGTGACGCCGACATCATCGGTGCGGAACATATTGCCTCGCAATCCGCCCATCACGAGCGCCCCGTTGGGAGCATCAATGATGGTGAAAAAGCTCCCCTCCCAGGGGATCGTCTCCACCTTTTTCGCAATTTCCTCGTTGATGTCTACTTCCAGCAGCAGCCCCGCCTCGCCACTGGCAAAAAACTTGCCCTGCTCTGGCATCGGGGCGAAATCAAAGATGTGGAAGAAACCGTCATTCTGGACATTTTCCAGAACGGGAACCCAGTCCTTACCGCCATTTTCGGTTTCCAGCACCATGCCGTAGGCACCCAGAGCGTATCCGTGGTCTTTGGTGGGAAAGGAAATCCTGAACAGGGGCTTGTCGGCACCCTGCGATATCGCAAAGTCCATTTCTTCTACAAGGAGGGGATAGGTCTCATTTTCGGGGTTGGCTTCCGCAAGTGCCTTGTAATACGCCAGCCCCTCAGTCCCGTACCGCAGGCCGTCATACTGTTTGACCCAGGTTTTACCGCCATCACTGGAGTGCAGGATCACGCCCTCATGCCCGGCTGCCCAGCCCAGTTCCGGCGTCGGGAAATCGACATCGAGGATGCTGCTGCGAACCGGCACCTCGGCCTGTGTCCAGGTTGTGCCGCCGTCATCGGAGTATAAGATATGGCCGTGCTGCCCCGTCGCGAAATAGCGGTCGCCAAATTTACTGATGGAGTAGATGAGGGATTTCGACGCCAGTTTGCTCTGAACGGCCGGCAATTGCAGGACATCATACTCAACATCATCAGGAGCGGCCGAGGATGTCGCTGCCAGAACCAGGGCGCACACCAGCACTACTATTTTTAACTTCATATCACGACTTCCATTACTAACAGTCACAAGGAGAGAACTTACCATCACGATTCCCTTCAAACAGGCTGCACCGGTATTCACCTGGGCGTCACAGCGTAAACGTTTACAATT
>JAGRIK010000332.1 GCA_020443325.1 Halioglobus sp. | reverse complement strand
TGCGTTTGGGTGGAGAACCCGCGCGGTAAATGCGGTTTCACCTGTAATCGAAAGCGCTGGTGCCGCCGGGATTCCCAGCGTGAAATTCCCGCCGGATTCCAGTTCGCGCAACCAGGCCAGCAGCGGGGTGTGTTGTGCTGTGCCTTGCAGATCCCACGCCCAGCTGTCATCCGTTGCTTGCGCCAGTTGCGCGGATACTGTTGCGATGTCGTTGTGGTCCTCGCGTAGTGACAGGTTCAGGAGCATATTGCCTGAGTCGAGATCTGAGCGCAGATCCGCCTGTAACGGGTGACCTGCCAGCGTGGTGACCATTTGCGCATCGAGCTGTTGGTCGATCTGCAGCGAGCCACTGGCGCTGATGCCCTGGCGTTCCAATGGCTGGTAGGTGAGTTTCCACCGTGTGATGCTGGCTGTCGCGAGAGGAAGCTGCGCTATCAGGCGATGGGGTAGCACCGCGTCCAGCGCAAATGCTCCCTGACCCTGCTTTTCGCTTTCCCTGGTTTGCACAATGGCAATATCCAGCGAGGAGACTGTGAGGTTATCAACCTTACCGCCGATGAGTACCCGCCAATCGTATATCACTTCACCCGCTGTGAGCCTGGCCTCGTACCCGAAGTTTTCATACGTGCCGCGCAGTACCAGGGTGTCGATGCCGGCGCGATCGCGAGAGACGTGAAGCCCTTCAAAGTCAATCTCGTTCACACCGTATTGTTGTGCGAAGTGCTGTGCGCGCAGTCGCAGCAGTTCCGGCAGGTGCTGGTAGAGATAGAACCCAGCGCCCACGACGCTCAGCAGGAGCAGGCCAAGGCCTAATTGATACATGTGGGAGCGCGTCATGCCGCAGAGTTTAATTGACCCATCCGCGGGAGCAACTGTTCTTTTTTTCTGCCGACGCCTGTAGTCTGGGTGCCCTTAAACAGAAATTCATGTGTGGAGCCTTCATGAAGAGTAATCGCCTTGGCAGGAGTGGCATCGTGGTGTCGGAAATTTGCATGGGGACCATGACGTTCGGTCACCAGGCCGATGAAAAGACCGCATTTCGTATTATGGATATGGCCTATGATGCCGGCGTTGATTTCTACGACACCGCCGAAATGTACCCCGTGCCTCCCGATATCAAATACGTGGGTGCAACGGAGGAAATCGTCGGTCGCTGGATGAAGACTAAAGATCGCGACTCCCTGATTATTGCATCCAAGGTCGCGGGGCCCAGCCACTCATGGATAAAGGCGCCGCTGCGTGGCGCCAAGACCGGTCTCGATCGGCACCATATTGTGCGCGCGGTCGAGGCCAGTTTGCAGCGCCTGCAAACAGACTACATCGACCTGTACCAGACGCACTGGCCGGATGCAGGTTTTCCGCTGGACGAGACCATGAGGGCACTGGATGAACTGGTGCAGTCGGGCAAGGTGCGCATACTGGGTTGCAGCAATGAAACCACCTGGGGGCTGATGAAAAGCCTGTGGGCGTCCGATGCCCATGGGCTGGCGAGGCATCACACGATACAGAATAATTTCAGTTTGAATAATCGCCGCTGTGAGGATGAGCTGGCCCAGGCCTGCAGGCAGGAGGGCGTCAGTCTTCTTCCGTTTTCGCCGCTGGCGGGCGGCGTACTGAGCGGCAAGTACAGTGACGGTGCGTTTCCCGAGGGGTCGCGTTTTGCGCTGTACAAGGACGGTGAAAAACGCCAGCGCGTGATGTTACAGCGCTTCCTGAATGAGCGGACACTGGAATCTACCCGGCGTTACCAGGCGATTGCCGCCGAACTGGGTATGTCTGTGGTCACGATGGCGATCGCCTGGAGCAAACAGCACGACTTCGTTGCTTCCACTATCGTGGGAGCCACCACGGCAGAACAGGTGCCGGAATTATTAGCTGCGGCAGATGTTGTACTCACGCCGGAAACGCTGGCTGCCATCGATGCCGTGTCGCAAGACATCCCCTACCCGATGGGCTAGCGACGGGTATTGCACTATTCACCGCTGGAGCAGACATGAGCGAACTGTTTCTTGTGCCCATTGTTTTCCTCACCTCGTGCCTGACGGCGATCATGGGCATGGGTGGGGGAGTGCTGTTGATAGCCGTGATGCCGGGGCTGGTGCCGGCATCGGTGATTCTGCCGCTGCACGCGGCGACGCAGCTTGCCAGTAACAGCTCGCGCGCAGTATTCGGCTGGCGGGATATCGATTTCGGCATCATTCCTGCTTTCGTAGTCGGTGCAGTCGTGGGCGCGTGGTTGGGTTCTGAAGTCTATCAGCAACTGGATATGCACTGGCTGCCGGCATTGATCGGTGTGTTGATCTTGTTGTTTACCTGGGCGCCGCTCCCCGCGGTGCGCGGGGGTGGACAACTGTCTCTGGTGCTGCTGGGGTTCTACCAGACAGGCCTCGGTATGCTGGCAGGCGCCACAGGGCCGTTGGGTGCAGCCGTGTTGCTCCGGCGCAATACCGCTCGCGATTGGCTGGTCGTCAACACGGCGGTGTATATGACACTGAATCATGCGATACGCGTTGCTGCTTTTGTCGTCATCGGTTTCAGTTTCGCATCGTGGTGGGTGCTGCTGAGCGGCATGGTCGCGGCGAGTATAGCCGGCTCCTGGGTTGGAACACGTCTGCGACACCTCGTGCCGCAGATCAATTTTTTACGGTTATTTCGCTGGATGGTTACGTTGCTGGCATTGCGTATGATTGCGCTACCGGTGATGACACTGTGAAGTTAAAGGGTATTCGTTGAGAGGAGTTACCTGATGTTGTTGCGCCTGTGTGTGCTGATGTGTTTGTCGCTTGCCGGGTGTGGCGCTGGCAATGCCTTTCGGAGTTTTTCTGCGGACAGCAGCAATTTCAATCCGGACGAGCGCCCGCTGGCAACGACCTTCGTTTACGATTGCAACGGCTACGAGTTTATTGCCCGCCTCGGTCCCGGCGAAATGGCCATGTGGCTACCCGACCAATATGTCATTCTCTCCCAGGTGCGCAGCGCAAGCGGCACCCTGTACGAGGAAGGGGATATCTCTTTCTGGAGCAAGGGCGAGGAGGCGATACTGACTGTGGCGGGACAGAGCTACCTGAATTGCCAGTTGCAGCCGGAGCGGGTGCCGTGGGAGGACGCGCGGCGCCGTGGCGTGGATTTTCGCGCCGTGGGCAATGAGCCGGGCTGGCATCTCGAAATCCAGAGTGGGCGACAACTGTTACTGGTATTGGGATATGGAATGCAACGCAACCTGGTGCCCGATCCGGTAGCGATCGATAGAGGCACCACGCGGGTTTACACGGGTACAGCCGGCACACGCGATGTGCAGGTGGAGATCCTTGAGCAGCCGTGCGTGGATACCATGAGTGGCCAACAGTTCCCTTACCGCGTTGCAGTCATGTTTGATAACGCCCACTACGAGGGTTGCGGCCAGTACCTTGAATATCCCTGGCAGGATCTCGAGTAGGCGTCACTGCGACCTATCCGGTTGCTTATCGCCACCACCTGATCAGATCAGAACGCGCCCGCAGCCACCATCAGGGTGCTTCTGCCTGCGCCCGCCACTGTTGCGGTGCCCAGGTGATGATAGCGTCGGCATCCTCCTGCAGCAGGAAGTCCGCAGCGACGGCTGCATTGGTCGCGTTGGTCACCGCGTCGACAAATCCGGCTTCATCGCCGTACAGGCTGCTCATTTGCGCCGCGCTGAATAACGCGGTGGTTCCAAACAGGCGACAGAAGCTGTTGCCGACATTGGGCTCGCCGCGCAGTACCGCAGAGGGCGCATCCACGTACGGGGTTCGGATCCCGCCCAGGGCATTGCCCAGATCGTCATACCGATAGTCAGAGCCGTCATCATTCTCTTGCAGCCGCGGTGACTGCGGCGGCAGTGTCCCATCAGCGACCCAATCGTTCAATGCGCGCACGGCCCTGTTGAACACATAGTGCTGAGGCCCGTTGTTCATTGGCTTGTCGCAGGTGATAAAGCCGAGCACCGAGTTCTCTTCAATGACGGATGCGTATACGGGGTCTCCTACTGTGTCATTGCGACCGGATACGAAGGTGTAGTAGTCGCCGTGCGCTGTGCCTGCCACCTCCCACGCGCGAAACATGTCGGTGTCGGGCTGGCGCGCTTTCAGGTACTCGAGAAAGACGACATCAGTCTCGGTTTCAAAGGTCATAACCGGGACGTTGAGGTCGGTCCGCACCAGCGGGGCATCGGGCGTAGGAATCGGGATTAGCGGATCCTGTGCCAGCGATGAGCTGCCATCGCCCCGGCTGTGTATCATATAACCATCGTATGCGTTGTAGAGCGGATGGATCGCGTTCACATAGGTCGTCAGGCGCGATGCGGACTGCGACTCGCCATACGCGATGATGTGTTCTGCCACCAGGCCATCCAGCGGGTCGATACCCGACGGATGGCGAATGGCCTGTGCGACCTGCGTAAACATGTCATAGGAGAAACTGTCACCCGGATGCACCAGTGAGCCATAACGGGCGGGGTTAACCGCTTTGAGATGGAGTGGCAGAAGCCCCCTCGGATTGCCCTCGATACCGACGATCTGCGCCGACACACCGACCCACACAGAACCGCCGCGGCGCATTTCCAGTTGTCCGGTGCCCCAACTCGGCGGGGTTTCAAAGCCTGCGGTGACGTTCAGCCATTCCACCAGCACATTGCCATTGAAATCCGCTGGATCGATGGGCCGGTAGACCACTATACGGGTCTTGTAGGCGGCCTGTTCACCCGGCTCGACCGTCCACATGCCATCCGGGCCCAACTCGCTTACATTGGTGAAAGCCGACGCAGTTCCCTCCAGAAAATACTCAGCCTGCTGGTACCCGACACTGCCCAGGTCATAGGTTTGTGAGAGCAGATTGATAGCGCCTTCATCGGGCGGCAGGGACACCACAGGATTCGGGACAGGCAGGTACTGCGGACCTGTGATGACATAGGAATCGTCGCTGTCCGAGCACGCCAGAAGCGCGAGGCTGGTAACTGCGATAATCAGGAAACGCAGGGGTTTCGTCCGGATGCGCGGCATATCAGAGTTCCTTCTAAAAGCTGGGCCGCTGATACTACAGAGTCCTCCAAGCCCTTGTCGAGGAGCCTGTGCTATTTCTCATACCGCCGCGGTGCTGTTCCTGCCAGAACTTGAAGAAAACCCGGTCTCCAACTCGTGCGGAGAGTTGCTTGACAGCATGCTATTACTTTTGATTGACATCAATGTTCGCTGTACCGGACCCCTCTATCATGCGCGCGTAATGTTACACCGTATCGCTGACCATTCAGAGGGGACAAAAATGAACAAAGTGCTAACCATGACCGCCGCCGTTGCGATGGCGTGTGCTACTACAGTCGCTCAGGCCTATGAGGAAGGCGACTGGATATTGAGGGTAGGTGCCACCACCGTGAGCCCCGAGACCGACAGCGACAACATCTATCTCCCCACTGGCCTTGTCGCAGAAGCAGATGTCGACGACGATACGCAACTGGGTATCATTCCCGCCTATATGGTCACCGACTATTTCGGAATCGAGGTGCTGGCGGCAACGCCGTTCAAGCACAATATTGAAGCGAAGGGTAAGGGTGCCATCCAGGGTACTAATCTCGATGCCGGATCAACCAAGCAATTGCCCCCCACGGTTAGCCTCCAGCTATACCCGCGCGGCGGACTCAGCGGTTGGCAGCCCTATGTCGGCGTCGGCCTCAACTACACCAATTTTTTCGACGAGGACGTGGACAACCAGTTGATCGGCCTGCTGGGTAGTCTCACCGGTGGCGCAGTCAACGGTGCCGACCTGGAACTCGACGACTCCTGGGGCCTGGCGGTGCAAGCCGGTGTCGATGTGCCCATCAACGACCACTGGGCGTTTAACGCGGGTGTCTGGTATATCGATATCGACACCACCGCCAAAATCACCGCCAAGGCCGACGGCGCGACTGCGGCCGAGGTGAAGTTCGATGTCGATATTGATCCCTGGGTTTACAACATCGGTATCGCCTACAAGTTCTGAGGCTTGTTGCAGACACAGCGGAGCAGTGCCGGTTGGCTGCGGGTTTCAAGCGTTATTCCAGCAGAATGATACTAACTTGAGCGCTGTCGGGGGTTTAGTCGTGGGCGACGGGCTCGCACCCCAGTAGGCGTTTCAGTCGCTCC
>JAGRIK010000331.1 GCA_020443325.1 Halioglobus sp. | reverse complement strand
ATCTACCTGCTGCCCAACCTGTTCACCACGGCGGCATTGTTTGCCGGCTTCTACGCGATTATCGCCGCGATGCGCGGCGACTTCGAGAATGCTGCCGTCGCCATCTTCTTCGCGATGGTGTTGGACGGATTGGACGGCCGTATCGCGCGTCTCACCAACACCTCAAGTAAATTCGGGGAGGAGTTCGACAGCCTCTCCGATATGGTGTCTTTTGGCGTCGCGCCCGCCCTGGTCGTGTTCAGTTGGGCGCTGGGGGACCTGGGCAAGTTCGGGTGGAGCACGGCGTTTATCTATGTCGCATGCGCTGCATTGCGACTTGCACGGTTTAATACCCAGATCGCTACCGCAGATAAAAACTATTTCACGGGCTTGGCCAGTCCGGCGGCGGCGGCAATCCTGGCCAGTGCGGTCTGGGTGTGCCACGACCTCGGCCTGGTGGGCGCAGCGCTGCCGCGCGAGTTGTCTTTCCTGATCGGACTGCTCACCGCGACCGTCGGTTTCCTGATGATCGCCAATTTCCCCTACTACAGCTTCAAGGGCATTGATTTTCGTGGGCGGGTGCCTTTTGTGGTGATGATTGCGGTGGTGCTGGTGTTTGGCCTGATAACCCTCGATCCCCCGAGTATTTTGTTGTTTGCGTTCCTCGGCTATGCGCTGTCGGGGCCGATCATGCTGGTCGTCAAGAGGCGCAAGCGCCTCAAGGCCTGATGCGCTACCAGTTTGCTCGGTGGGGAACCAATCGCCGGTTTGCCGCTCTGAATAACAGTATGCATTGTCGAGCGGATATGAACCCATGCGCCAGCGTTTTAAAATTCCTGTCATAGCGTCGTCTGAAATCACGCCCGAGTCGGTGTACCTGAAGCGGCGGGATTTTATGCAGGCGGCAGGCCTGGCCGCGCTGCCTGTGCTTGTAGGCGCTTCACAGCCAGCAAGATCTGATGTTGTTACCGGGGGTGCCCCGCTGGAATATCGCAAACCCTCCTCCAGTGCAGAAGGGTTTAGTACCGACGAGCAGGCGACACCCTTTTCTGATGTGACAGCCTACGGAAACTTCTACGAGTTCGGCACCGATAAAGGCGATCCAGCCCGCTACGCGCACGAGATGACGGTCGACCCCTGGTCGCTGGAGGTAGAAGGTGCTGTGCACAAGCCCGGCACGCTGCATTTGGAAGACATTCTGGGTGGGTTTGAATTGCAGGAACGCATTTACCGCCTGCGCTGTGTGGAGGCGTGGTCGATGGTCGTGCCCTGGGTGGGTTTTTCGCTGGCTGATTTACTCAAGCGGTTTGAGCCGAAGAGCGAGGCCAGGTATGTGGAATTTGAGACACTGTACCGTCGCAGTGAAATGCCGGGAACGCGCTCTTTTACCAGCACGATAGACTGGCCTTACCGCGAGGGCCTGCGTCTGGATGAAGCGATGCACCCATTGAGCCTGATGGCAGTGGGACTCTATGGCAAGACGCTGCCCAACCAGAACGGTGCGCCTATCCGGTTGGTGGTGCCGTGGAAATACGGATTCAAGAGTATCAAGTCCGTGGTGCGTATTCGCCTGTTGGAAAAGCAACCCCGGACAACGTGGGAGTCCCTGGCCCCGCGGGAATACGGCTTCTATGCCAACGTGAACCCCAATGTTGATCACCCGCGCTGGAGCCAGGCATCGGAACGTCGACTGCCCTCCACGCTTTTTCGCCCCAACCGAATTCCCACGCAAATGTTTAACGGTTACGCCGACCAGGTGGCCCACCTGTACAAGGGTATGGATCTGGCGCGGAATTATTGAGCATGCAGCGAGCGCTTAAGGTCGGCACGTTTGTGCTTTGTTCGCTGCCGTTTCTGTGGATAGCCTACTCAGCCGCTACGGGTAGACTGGGGCCGGATCCCGCTGAAGCGTTGATGTTATCGACGGGTGTATGGTCATTGCGATTGCTGGCAGTGACGCTGTTGATTTCCCCGTTGCGCGCCTGGACCGGGCAGTCTGTCGTGCTGCGGCAACGGCGCATGGTGGGACTTTTTGCGTTTTTCTATGGCTGCGTCCATTTCGTAAGCTTTCTGCAGTTCTATATTGGTTGGGATGCGACCGCGCTCGGCGAGGAACTGGCCGAGCGCCCCTATATTACGCTGGGCTTCTCCGCCTGGCTTTTGCTGCTGCCACTGGCGATGACATCCACGCGCGGCATGCAGCGGCGATTGCGCGGCAACTGGCAGCGGCTGCATCGGCTGGTCTATCCCGCTGCAGTGCTGGCATGCCTGCACCTGCTGTGGCAAGCCCGTTCCGACATAGGCGAGGCGTTGGTCTACCTGGCGGTATTTGCCGCGCTGTTGGGCTGGCGTGCCAGGCGCCGCTTCCTGAAAGTGCGCCCGGGAGCGGCTGCTCGGACCTGAATTGGGTCGTTCCAAAGTTGTCTCGCCGGGCGTATTTCTGGTGAAGTTTTAAGCAGTTGTTTGCTATGGAGAAATATCCTCAAAATATTTCGGCAAAAGCGCTTGCAGGGGGAGTTGCTATGCGTATAATGCGCTTCCCCGATGAGGCAGTCCTCGTTGGTTATCTGCGCCCCGGCGGTTGCAGATGTTGTTTAACAATCAGATGAAGACAGATGTGTGGGCACTTGTTGGGATAGTTGTCACAACTATTCAGGTACAACAAGTGACTCATTAATTCATAGTAATTTTTGATTTTCGAATTGTATCTGAGCCCTTGATTTGGGTGTTGAAGTGGGGTTAACCACGTAAACATCCCCTCTTGCGCGTTTCTGTAACAGGGAATGGGCAGAGGTAAAAGATTAAACTGAAGAGTTTGATCATGGCTCAGATTGAACGCT
>JAGRIK010000330.1 GCA_020443325.1 Halioglobus sp. | reverse complement strand
GACGTGTGACGAACGTTAGATTGTGGGGTGCATGCATGGAAAGTTTTTTTATGATCTAGTCGAATGGTGTGCACTGAGGTTGCGGATAGACAATGTGTTTCTCACCAAGCGAATCACGTGGAGCGACTGAGAAACACATTGTCTATCCGCAACCGCCCTACAAAGCCACTTCCCAGGAGGCGGAAAAATCCCAGTTTTCATCTCGATTAGTTTTTACCCAGGTCTTGCGCTCGCTAGAGACTTTTTCGACCTGCTGCTGGATTCTGCCTCCCAGCCAATTTATCCCGGCGATTGAACTTTAGTGAAAATACGCCATACTGAAATCCCGATCCAACGCATTCGGGCACCGACGATGTGCTATGTCGAAAGATTGGGCCGCAACATTTATTACCATCGATAAAAAGGACAACACCATGAGTTATCAGAAAATCATGAAGCCAGTGCTGCTTTTACTGGGCTCCGTCCTCGCACTGGCGGCGCAGGCAGCGGACAAACCCAATATCCTCGTGATTTGGGGTGACGATATCGGTATCACCAATATCAGTGCCTACAGCGACGGTATTATGGGTTATCGCACGCCGAACATCGATCGTATCGCCGATGAGGGTATACGCTTCACCGATTACTACGGTGACCAGAGCTGTACCGCTGGGCGCTCCACCTTTATCACCGGACAGTCTGGCCTCCGTACCGGCCTCACCAAGGTGGGCCTGCCCGGTGCAGAACTGGGTTTAAAGGATCGCGATATCACCATTGCTGAAGTCCTTAAAGCCCAGGGCTACACCACGGGCCAGTTCGGCAAGAACCATCTCGGCGACCAGGATATCTTCCTGCCGACCAACCACGGTTTCGACGAGTTTTTTGGCAACCTCTACCACCTCAATGCAGAGGAAGAGCCGGAGGATCCTGACTACCCCACCGATCCAGCGTTCCAGAAGATGTTCGGGCCGCGCGGTGTGATTCACTCCTATGCGGATGGCCGGATCGAGGATACCGGTGCGCTGACGCGCAAGCGCATGGAAACTGCGGATGAGGAGTTCGTCGCGGGTGCGAAGAAGTTTATCGATAAAGCCGTGGATGAGGGCAAGCCCTTTTTCGTCTGGCTGAATACCACCGGTATGCATTTTCGCACGCATATCGCGGCCAAGAATGTCGGGCTGTCAGGCCAGGGTTTTTACAATGATGTAATGGTGGCCCACGACCGTCTGGTAGGCCAGATGCTCGATCAGTTGGATGAGCTTGATATCGCCGATAACACAATCGTGTTCTATTCGACCGATAACGGCGTGCATTTCAACACCTGGCCCGATGCCGGGATTACGCCGTTCCGCAGCGAAAAGAACACCAACTGGGAGGGCGCCTACCGCGTGCCCGCCATGGTGCGCTGGCCCGCGAAGATCAAGCCCAACCAGGTCTCCAACCAGGTCATGGCTCACCTGGACTGGATGCCGACGTTTGCCGCTATCGCCGGTGACACGACACTCAAGCAGGACCTGTTGAAAGGCAGGCAGGTGGGGAACAAGAACGCCAAACTCCACCTCGATGGCTATAACTTCCTGCCCTACCTGACGGGAGAGGTCGAGATTGCGCCGCGGCGCGAGTATATCTACCTGGAGGACAGCGGCATGCCTGTGGGTATCAGGGTAGATGACTGGAAGCTGGTCTTTGCGGAGAACCGGGCGAAGACCATGGCACTGTGGGCAGAGCCCTTTGTCACGCTGCGTATGTTCAAGATCTTCAACCTGCGCCGTGACCCGTTCGAGCGCGCCGATCACAATTCAAACACCTACTGGGACTGGATGATCGACAAGGCGCCCCAGGGCTACAAGGGGATGGCTGTGATGGCCCAGTTCCTGTCGACCTTCAAGGAATATCCGCCCAGCCAGAAGCCGGATTCGTGGTCTATCGACAAGCTGACCGAGCGCTACCTGGACGTGGAATGACATAGCGCGGTCACAGAAAAAGCCCGCTTTTCAGCGGGCTTTTTTATTGTTGTGTCACGGGCGCGGTAGCGCGTTGCGCGGCAGGTGGGCTGCCGCCTGGAATCTTACTTTTCGAAGATGACGGGGAGTTTTTCCAGGCCGCGCAGCAGAATATTGGGCATGTACTCCAGCGCTTCGGGCTTGCAGTCCAACCGCATTGCGCTGGTGGCATCAAAGAGCTTCTCCCAGGCGACAATCATCTCGAGGCGCGACAGGTGCTGGCCGATGCACACGTGACTGCCAAAGCCGAAGGCGATATGGCGCTTGGCGTTGTCTCGCGTTACGTCGAATTCCATCGGCGATTGAAACAGCGCATCGTCGTGGTTGGCGGAAAAATACTTCAGCAGCACCATGCTGCCCTTTGGCAATGTCACCCCGCCCAGTGTGTAATCCTGTTTCGTGATACGCCACATGTTGGATGTGGGTGTTGCCAGGCGCAGCGTCTCTTCAACCAGGTTTGGAATGAGTGAGCGATCCGCGCGCACGGCTGCTTCCTGCTCCGGGTTAAGGCACAGTTGCCGTATACCCTCTGCCAGTGTCGCGGTGGTGGTTTCATTGCCCGCCACCAGGAATTGGGTGCAGTGGCCCAGTTGTTCCTCGATGGTCAGCGGCCGTCCGTCGATGGCAGCGTGCGCGATCAGGTTCAGGAGGTCATCCCTCGGTGCGGCGCGACGCTCATCCAGCGCCGTCACAAACCAGTCGTACTCCTCCTTCACGGCCGCGTGGGCATCCAGCAGGGCTTGCTTGTCAGAGACCTGCGACAACACGGTGACGTTGGCGACCGTCCAGCGAAAGGTATCCTCGATCATCGACAGCGGTATACCCAGCACATGCATGATCACGGACAGCGGCAGGGGACGGGAAAACTTTTCAATAAAGTCGAACGATTGCCCAAAAGGCAGCTCACTGGCCAGGCGCCCGGCCAGATCGCTGACCCAGGGCCGGTACTGCTCGATATTCTTGGCGAGGAAGAAATCCCTGACGGTGTCGCGGTAGGCCTTGTGCTCCGGGTCATCCACTGTGAGCAGCGTGCCTTTACCCAGATTGTAGGTCTTGTCCATGGCCGCTTTCACATCGGCGTCCAACTCCGTGGCCGAACCCAGTGCCAGCGTAAACTCGTTGGAAAATACCGCATCATTCTTGTGTGCTTCGCGCACCAACTCATAGCTGGAAACGACGAAGACGCCGGACGTCGGGTCCTGGTAGACAGGTTGTTGCTCGCGCAGGGATTTATCGTAGTGGTACGGGCACTTGAGCGTCTCGCTGTCAAACAGCGGCATATCCGCAAGTGCGCGGTTGTCTGTCCTGGTGGGTGCGGTCACAATCGATCCCCTGCTAAAGTTGGAGGGGCAGTATGGGTGTTAAAAATAAAACAGTCAATCCTGACTTTATTATGCTGCAGGCCCTCGCGCCGCGAATCTAGAGGGCGCCGGGCGAGCAGGCTTTTATCAACTCATCCGAGGGTGGCACGTCCTCGCCACAGGCCTGCTTGCACGCGCGGGTTTCCTCACCCCACTCAAACGGGTCCAGAATGCAGCCCAGGTAGCAGGGCCCGGCGGCGATGAGGAGTTTCCTGTAGGCGCAGTCCTGGCCTTCCCTGCCGAGGAATTTCACGCCCTCAGGGGCGGAAAAACTGTCGAAGATATCCATCCCGTCCCCCACCGGCCCCATGCCGGGTACAGGCTGGCCGTCACTCGCCAGGTTGCCGGTGACGAACAGCAGGGCGTTGGCGAGCAGCTGCTGGTAGACGGTATTCTTCATGGTTTCCTCGCCGTGCCCCAGCGTGGTACCGAAGATCGGCGTTAACCCCTGGTAATCGATCCAGGCGGTGGTGTGGGACTTCCCGTCTTCCCCGGTCGTGGACAACAGGCTCTGCCCGGTGAAGTCGAGGTTGATGTAAAGCTCATCCTTGGGCAGGACCCAATCTTCCGGGATGCCAGTGAGAATGGGGTGTGGCCCGTGCTGGATCTGCCGCAGCGCGCGCTCCGGCTCGTGCGCCTTTGTCTTCAGGCCATACAGGGGCCACCAGAGCTCGGTATTCCTGAAGGAGTGTGCGGTGCAGTGGATGATCAGGGCCGGAACGCCCAACACCTCCGTCTGGCGGCGCATATTGGCAATTAATTCGGCGTCTTCATTGTCCGCCATACAGATGTTGTAGATCAGGACGTCATAGCCCTCGGAGTAGTCCGTGCTTTTCCAGCGATCCGGTTCCGCCAGGGAGACATCAAAGCGCACATTGGCGCGCGCGACAATCCCGTGCGCCAGATCCTTGGTTTGCTGCTCGTAGTTGTGGTAAATGCCGGGGCTGGTGAGGATCAGCGCCTTCAGCGGGGGAATCAGTGGTTCGGCGGCAGCGGCGTCGGGAGTGGGCTCCTCTGTGATCCCGGTAGCGTCAGGGATTTCCCCTTCAACAGCGATGGTATCGGTCGCGACCTCGTCAATAGCGTATTCATCGACAGAATACTCCTCGACCGGGTAGGCCGTGTCGGTTGCCACCGTATCCGTAATGACTTCGTCGGCAGAGTTTCCGGTGGAACAGAAAATCAGGAGAACCAGAGATACGCTGAACAATAAACCACGATGCATTGAAGCTTCCTTTTTTATGACAGGGATGCAATAACCCGAAAGTCGGGCCAGTACCCCCCGGTTCCGCCCTGGATGCTCTGTATACCCACCCCTAAACCCTTACAGTATCGGGAAAAATGCGCCATCTATCAATCGTGAATCCTGCTGCATGAAGAGCGCAGGGTGCAGGATTTGCGCCGTGCGCTCACTCTCCTAAAACGGCGCCGGGCCGGGAAACTGTTTGCGCAACTCGGGTTTCAGCAGTTTTCCGGATGGATTCCTGGGCAGCGTGTCGACCAGTTCATAGAGCTGCGGTACCTTGTACCCCGCCAGGTTCTCCTTGCAGTAGGCTTTCAGCGATTCCGGTGTCGGTGAGGTTCCCGCTGCGGGAACGATTATCGCCAGCGGCGTCTCTCCCCATTTCTTTGAGGCCACACCGATCACCGCCGCCTCCTGTACTTCGGGGCAAGCGGCGAGTACATTTTCCAGCTCCGCAGGGTAGATGTTCTCGCCGCCGGAGATGATCATGTCTTTCATGCGGTCACAGATCGTCACGAAGCCCTCACTGTCCCAGGTGCAGATGTCGCCGGTATGCAGCCAGCCGTCCCGGAGAGTCTCGGCAGTGGCCTGCGGGTTGTTCCAGTACTCCTTCATCATGTGCCGGCCGCCCACCAGCAGTTCGCCGGGCTGATCAGATCCCATCGGAATCGTCTTGCCATCGCCATCGACGATCTTGATCTCGGTGTGCATTTGCGGGCGACCGCAGGAGCCGACCTTGGCCTCGGCGTCTTCGTGCAACAGCAGGGTGCCCGGGCCGCAGGACTCGGTCAGGCCGTAGGCCTGGAAGATGCGAATACCCAGTGCTTCGTATTCGTGTAACAGTGATACCGGCACTGGCGCGGCGCCGGTGGCGATCCAGCGTACAGAGGAGATATCGTGCTGCTCGCGCTCCGGCGTCTGCAGCATGAACTGCAGCAACGCGGGAACGGCCATGAAGATAGTAACTTTCTCCTGCGCTATGCAGCGGAACATCTCGCCAATATCCAGCTCCCGCATGATGACGCCGGTACCACCGCGATGTACCAGTAGCGAGGTCGGACTGAGACAGCCGACATGAAACATCGGCAGTGCGAGAAGCCAGCGATCGCCATCGCGCATATCGGATGTGCTCATGCTGGTGAGCTGGGCCCACAACATCCCATCGTGGCTGTGTACTGCTCCCTTGGGGCGTCCGGTAGTGCCTGATGTGTACATGATAAAGAGATTGTCGTCGTCCCAGGCACCCACGGGTGGTTCTGCCTCAACCGAAGCGGCGGTGAGCGTATCGTAATCCTGCGCCCAATCAGGTGTGCCCGCATCGCCGTTCTCGCGGCGCACCCACAGCTCGACGGCTGTTTTCCCCTGTGTGCCGGCGTGTAGCGCATCGACGGCGTCGTCAAAATCTGAATCGTACACCAACGCCCTGGTGCCCGAGTCCTCCAGGATAAACGCGATTTCCGCGGCAACCAGGCGCCAGTTTATCGGCACCAGCACTGCGCCGATCTTGGCGACCGCAAAATAGGTCTCGACAAATTCAACGCTGTTCTTGAGTAGTACGGCCACCCGGTCGCCTGGGCGAATACCCTGTTGCAGCAGCGCGTTGCCGACGCGGTTGGCGCGAGCATTCAACTCGGCAAACGTGAAGCGGCGATTGCGCTCAAACTCGACGATGGCCTCCCGGTGCGGACAGATCTGGGCGCGTTTAGTCAGTAACAGGCCAATGTTTGTTTTCATAATTCGGGGTCGTGATGATGGCGGAGGAGCGTAGTATTCCATCAAATGCAGCATGTGGGTAGCACGGTAGGGGCATCGGCCGAAGCCCGGTTTCTTGGTGTTTGCCGTGGGACACTGATAATCTGCCCAGGGATCGGCGAAATTGCCCGGTGGGGTCGCCGGATGATGTGCCGCGGCGGATATTGGCAGGAGTGATTATGGCCGGAAAAATTCTGGGAATATACATCGCTGGAAAAGGCTCAAGGCCAACCCCACAGATATCCGCGCTGGTAGAAGCAAACAGGGGGATAGTGGGTGACCGATACTATGATGGGGAGGGTACGTTTTCGGAAAAGCTGGCCGGAAACCGGAAGCGGGAAATCACTTTCATCGCGTCCGAGGAAATCGATGAGTTCAATGCGGCACAGCATGAATCTTTAGGCTATGGCGATGCTCTGCGGAATATTGTGACCCAGGGTATTCCATTGAAGGAGCTGATCGGCCAGGAGTTTTCGATCGGGCCGGCAAAGTTTCTCGGCATTGAGCATTGCGAGCCATGTGCTCATCTTGCGTCTACAGTAAATCAGAAGGTGTTGCCCCATTTGGCACACACCGGTCTGCGAGCGGCAATTCTCACGTCGGGGAAGATTGAGGTGGGTGATGAAATCTCCAGATAAGCAGCGGCCGCCATGCGGCTTTCACGTAGCGTACTATTCGGCTGTGGCGGACAGGGTATGAATCTGCTTTTTGATCTGGATGGCACCCTCACGGACCCTCAGCTTGGGATTGTCAGTTGTATCAGGCACGCACTTGAGCGTCTCGATCGGAATCCCGATAACCATCCGAACCTCGAGCGATATATCGGTCCGCCGCTACTGTCCTCATTTGAGGAAATGCTCGGTAACGAGGCCGAGGCTCACTCCGCGGTTCAGCTATACAGAGAGCGCTTTGGCACCGTAGGGCTCTATGAGAATGAGGTTTACGAGGGCATCCACGAAAGTCTTGCAGAATTCGCCAGGGCAGGTCACAGGATGGTGGTGGCGACTTCCAAACCGCGTATTTATGCCGTTAGGATAATTGAGCATTTCCAGTTGCAGGGCTATTTCGAGCACATATACGGCAGCGAGTTGGATGGTCACTTGTCGGATAAAGCCGAGCTTATCTCGCATGTGCTTGATAGCGAGAAATTCGACACAAACTCGACATTGATCATCGGTGACCGGTTGCACGATATCGCCGGAGCGCGCGCCAACGGGATTCGCTCGGTAGGCGTGCTATGGGGATTTGGTTCCCATGAAGAACTGTCAGGTGCGGGTGCAACCACCCTTTGTAACTCGCCGTGGAATCTCACCGATTGTGTCAGATTATGAAGATGGGCCAGCCGTTTCGCGCTATCGCTGGAATTGGCTGGTCAATTGTTGCCGATGAAAATTGAACGTATTCACAGGACAATAGGCATCGTGATGCTGGTCCCGTTGCTATTGTGGGCTGCCACGGGTCTCGTTTTCCTGACGAAAACCGGTTACGGCGATGCCTACACACAACTCGAGCCAAAACTTTACCCTATCGAACGACAGATACGACTTCCGGAGGATACCCGATGGAGTCAGGTGAAAGTAATGCGCACAATACTGGGGTATCACCTCATTGTTTTGCAGGATGGTCGATGGGTTCACCTTGACCCGTTCACCTTCAGCGAACAACCTAATCCAAACGCAGAAGAGCTGAACATCCTCATCAGTGATGCCATGTCAACGAACAAAGCTCGATTTGGCGTTATCACCGAGACCGGGAAGAATGGCGTTATTACCGATACGGATGTTCAGATAACGCTGGATTGGGCCACACTCGCGCTGCAGCAATCGGGTCGCGATACGCGTTTTATCAACCTGCTATACCAAATTCACTATCTGCAATGGCTGGGGTCGCCTAAACTCGACAAGGTGTTGGGCGCAATGGGTATTGTTGGCCTGCTGCTGCTAACGGTTTACGGTTTCGCTCTCTATGCAAAGCGAGTTTTATCCAACCGCAATTAGGGCCTGTCTATGAAGAAGCTTAAGAATGAGAAGGAACTGGTAAAGAAGGCGATCGCTGCCGGAATGAGATACGGCGAGGAAAGAGGGGTCGTTGAATTTGAGCCCACGGACTCCGCGACCGAGAAAATCGAATATATCTACCGGCTGTTGGTCCACGACAAAATCATCCAGCCGGTGCCACAGGATCAAATATCGCAGCAGACGATGAGGCACAAGCTGGCGATCTGGGCATCAAGGCTGGACTGAAGGCTGCACGCTGAATGTCACCAGATCCTGGCACGCGCCTCCGGTGCCAGGAAGAGGTCGTGCTCCGGTGTTACCCCAAAGGCCTCGTACCAGGCGTCGAGGTTGCGCACGATCCCGTTCACGCGGTATGAGCCGGGGCTGTGCGGATTGGTCAGCAGCGAGTTGCGCAGGAAGTCCTCGGTTTGAATGCCGCGCCATACCTGTCCCCAGGCCATGAAGAACCGCTGGTCACCAGTCATCCCGTCGATAACGGGTGCCTCGCCGTCGTGCTTGTCCTTGAGGAAATTCCGGTAGGCATCGTAGGCAATGGTTAATCCCCCCAGGTCGCCGATATTTTCACCCAGTGTCAGTTGTCCGTTGATGCGGGTACCGGCTATGGGCTCATAGCTGTTGTACTGCTCAACCAGGTCCGCAGTCCGTTCTTCGAAATGGTTGCGGGCATCCTCTGTCCACCAGTCCCGCAGTACACCCTTGCCGTCCGAGCGGCTGCCCTGGTCGTCAAACCCGTGTCCCATTTCGTGACCGATCACAGCCCCGATAGCACCAAAATTAACCGCAGGATCTGCGTGCGGATCGAAGAAGGGGGGTTGCAGGATAGCGGCGGGAAAGACGATTTCGTTGCTTGTAGGTGAGTAGTATGCGTTTACCGTCTGTGGGCTTAGCGCCCATTCCCACAGGCGCCTGGGCTCGCCGAGTTTCGCCAGGGAATCAGCGGTATACCAATTCTCGATACGCCGATTGTTGCCGATCAGGTCATCTGCCTCGATGACAATAGCGCCCAGGTCCTGCCACCGGTCTGGGTAACCTATTTTCGCGATAAATTGGTTCAGCTTGGACAGGGCTTCTTCTTTGGTGGGCTTGTCCATCCACGAGGATTGCTCCAGTCGCTGGCGAAACGATTTGCGAATGAAGTGGATGTACTCCTCCATAAGCGCCTTGTTTTCGGGCGGGAAGTAGCGGTCGACATAAAGACGGCCCAAAACCTCACCCAGGTTTGCGCTCACGTACGCCAGGGCGCTGAGGTTTCGAGGGCGCTGTTCCTCTATACCGTTAAGGGTGTGCTTGAAGAACTCGAAATTGGCGTCCCGGTATTCCTCTGATAAATACGGAGCCTGGTTGTCGATGAAGTGAAAGGCTAGGTAGGACCGCAGTACATCCACTGACGTCTGCCCCATCAGCGCTGCAGTTTCCTTGATGGCACTGTCGGAGGTAACGATAAACCGCTTCTGGTCGGCCACCTGGCCCTCCTCCAGGAATGCGTTCCAGTCGAAGCCCGGCGCGTAATCCAGCAATTGCTTGCGGCTCATGGGGTGGTAGTTCTCCAGGCGATCGCGGCGTTGTGCCGGAGTCCAGTGGCGGCTCGCGATTTCCGTCTCAAAACGCAGGATGTCCTTGGCGCGTTTGTCCGGCCGATCGATCTGTGCACGAGCCAGCACGCCCTCGATATAGGACAGGTAGGCTTCGCGATATGCGGGGAAGGGCGGTTCGTCGCTGAGGTAGAATTCGCGGCCGGGCAGGCCGAGCCCGCTCTGCCCGAGGTACAGGATGTAGCGATCCGGGTCTTTCTGGTCCAGGTCCACACCCATGCCAATCACTGAGTTGTGCAGTGGCTTTGCCATCCAGCGGGCAATCCCGGCCGCCGTTGTTGTGCCCAGTACCGCATCCAGTTCTTCTCGCAGTGGTGCCAGTCCCAGTGCGTCGATCCGCGCTACATCCATGTAGCTCTGGTAAAGCGCCGCCAATTGCTCGCCATCCGGGCTGCGCTCAGTTTTCGCGGCTAAAAGATCCTCGATGATTGCCTGGATCTGGCTTTCGCTGCGCAGGTACACTTCCGTGAATGAATCCATCCGGGGCATCCCCTGTGGGAATTGTGCCTGCTCGATCCAGCCTTCGTTGACATAGGTGAAGAAGTCATCCCCCGGCGACACGGACGGTGACAGGTGTTGGGTTTCAAGGCCCCAGTCGCCCAGCATGGGTTTGTTGTTTTCACTGGGCGGCGCGCTGTTTACCTGGAAAATGACCAGTAGCAAGACAGTCGCTGCGAGGCTTAAAAACCGGTGGTGCGGGTTGTGCATGCTTGCTCCTTGGGAGAGGGGGACGTTCGATCTGGTATGCTTTGCATTGCGGTCAGTAGTGTAGCCAGTGCCGGCGTGGAAACGAACCTTTTTCAAAAGATTGATCGATCAGTGGTGGCCATGGCGTCAACCCGGCGAGCGGACCGCGCGGTTGGAAGAGCGTGTGCAGCCCCTTGTTTGAATAGCGGGCCTGTATGGGTAAGAATGGTGCAAAGCAGGAGGGGGCAGCATGGTGCGCATGAATCTGGTGTTGGTAGTGTTAGTGTCGGCGATCGGATTGGCCGGTGTTGTTCAGGCAGAAGATGTCGAGGGGGTGCACGAACACGGCCTGGTGACGCGGTATCCGGGGCAGGAAATCCGCTGGCAGCAAATCGAGAATTACATGCCGTTTCGGGTACCGGTGGGTGAGGTTACAGGTTACCGATCCATTGACGACTGGATTGACATAGAGGGGCGTGTCACCCGAACGTTTTATAGCTATAAAGGCACTGACCGCACGTTCGCCGAGTTCTACCTGAATTACCTCAGGGCGTTACAGGAACAGGATTTTGAGATCCTGGGTAAGGGCGTCTCCGGGTCCCGCAAGGGCGCGGCGGTGGGTAGCCGCAGCTGGTCGGAGGTCTACTTTATTGCCAACCCCACCAGCAAACCGGGAGAAGTGGGTACCTTCTTCGCCGGGACGTCCTCCTCGGGTGGCGCGGGCGCCATTGTTGCCCGCAAGGAGCGCGCGGCAGGCACTGTATACGTTGTGATTGGCGTCGAGCAGCATTCTGCGGACTATGTTG
Source organism: Halioglobus sp. (assembly GCA_020443325.1). GTDB lineage: Bacteria > Pseudomonadota > Gammaproteobacteria > Pseudomonadales > Halieaceae > Marimicrobium. Next base: position 3,921 of record JAGRIK010000330.1, on the reverse strand, counting down.
GGACCCTGATCGATATTATTGAAGTCGAGGCCGCCGAAACCGGGCTGGTCGTGGTTGACGCAGAGGCAATGGGCGCCGATCTGCAGCAGTACGGCAGGGTAGTGCTCGATGGCATCGTTTTTGATTTCGACAAGGCGACACTCAAGCCTGAGTCTGATCCTGCACTGGAAGTGATAGCAGGGTTTCTCAAGGATAACCCCGAGAAAACCTTTTATGTCGTGGGGCATACGGATTCGGCGGGTACTTTTGCATACAACAGCCAGTTGTCTGCTGACCGCGCCGCAGCAGTCGTCGCCGCGTTGCAGACGCGCTTCAATATTGCTGCGGACAGGCTGGAGCCGCATGGCGTTGGCCCGCTGTCGCCGGTCTTTTCAAACGGACAGGAAACGGGGCAGGAGAAGAACCGTCGTGTGGAACTGGTAGAGCGCTGAGTCAGTCGAGGCAAGTTGGCGCACTCGGTTTTTCCCGTGAGTGACAGGGTCGCTTTATTTGCCAAGTTGTTTACTAATTTGCTTGTAGGCGGCGCTCGGCATTCTGCAATAGGATGCATCGTTGGAAATATCTCCCGCCAGGACTGGTAGGACAATAACGCGTATTGGCAGTAGTCGAGCGCAGGAGGAAACTACAGTAATGGCGCAACCCAGGATCACTTCCCCGAAGCCTTACACTCGCGCCCGTCCACGCGCGACGATCGACTGGACGAACTACGATCCGGGCGAGTTCTACGACGAGATTATCAGTGCGCCCGGGCGCGCCCGTCCCGCCACGCGCAGCCTGGCGGCGTTTATGCGCAAGCAGACGATCAAGCACCTGATTTCCCGGCAGCAGGCCGCTGACCTGGCCATCCAGGAAATGGGTATTACCTTTACCGTGTATAGCGAAGGCCAGAATATTGACCGTTCGTGGCCCATGGATATTATCCCGCGGATTATTCCACTCAAGGAGTGGCAGGTGTTGGAACGCGGCCTGATACAGCGATTGACGGCGCTCAACCTGTTTATTGACGATCTCTACAACAAACAGAAGATACTGAAAGACCGGGTGATGCCCAGGGATATCATCGACAGCTCTCCGGAATTCCTGAAGCAGTGTGTCGGCGCCAAACCGCGGCACGGGGTATGGTCGCATGTTTGCGGATCGGACCTGGTCCGCGACGCAGACGGTACCGTGTATGTGCTGGAAGACAACCTGCGGGTGCCTTCAGGTGTGTCCTATATGCTGGAAAACCGCGCGATATCAAAGCGTGTACTGCCGCAGTTGTTCGAACGCAACTCCATCCTGCCCGTTGCCGATTACCCGTCCCAGTTATTCGATATGTTGACGTCACTTTCGCCGAGGCGCATTGCCCATCCCGAAATCGTGGTGATGACGCCGGGAATTTTCAATTCGGCCTATTTCGAACACGCCTACCTCGCACAGCGGATGGGGGCCGAGCTGGTTGAAGGTGCCGACCTGGTCGTTGGCAGTGATGACAAGGTCTATATGAAAACGATACGCGGCCTTTCCCGCGTGGATGTGATTTACCGGCGCATCAATGATGATTTCCTGGATCCCGAAGTGTTTCGATCCGATTCCTCGCTCGGTACGCCCGGATTGTTTCGAGCCTGGCGCAAGGGCAATGTAGGCCTGGCCAATGCGCCCGGCGCTGGTGTCGCGGATGACAAGGTGATCTACACGTTCGTGCCCGCTATCATCAAGTATTACCTTGGAGAGGATCCCATCATTCCCAATGTGCCCTCCTACCTGTGTGTTGACCCGGTGCAGTGCAAGCATGTACTGGCGAATCTTGCCAAAATGGTCGTGAAGCCGGCCAACGAGTCGGGTGGTTACGGCATGCTCATTGGTCCCGCCGCAAGTAAAAAGGAACTGGCGCTGTTCACAGACCTGATCAAGAAAAATCCCCGTAATTACATGGCGCAACCCGCGCTGAAACTCTCTACGGCCCCGACTCTGTGCGGCAACAATATTGAACCGAGACACCTCGATTTGCGGCCGTTTATCCTGCAGGGCAAAAAGCACTATGTGACGCCCGGGGGGTTGACGCGGGTGGCCCTGCGCAAGGGGTCGTTGGTGGTGAATTCTTCCCAGGGTGGCGGCAGCAAAGACACCTGGATTGTCGATACGGAGGCCAACTGATGTTATCGCGAGTCGCGGAACGGGTTTACTGGCTGGGCCGTTTTCTGGAGCGGGTGGAGAATACGGCCCGGCTGATCCTGGTGCGCCACAACGCCGTGCTGGACCTGCCCAAAGAGGTACAGCCGAGCTGGGAATTATTGCTCCAGGTATTGGGTGCTGAGGAAGCGTTTGGCCGTTTGCCGGGGGCCCCCACAGAAAAGAATATCGTCAGCTTTGTGTTCGGCGAGAAGGAGAACCCGTCCTCCATTATCAGTTCGCTGACCTGTGCAAGGGAGAATATGCGAACCACGCGAGAGATATTGCCCAGTGAGACCTGGGAACGCGTGAACAGTCTCTATCTCAGTGTGGCGCGACGCAGCAATAAGGATTTGCCGCAGGGTGTGCGGCACGCCGTGCTGAATAATATCGTACAGTCCTGCCAGCAGATCACCGGTTTACTCGCCGGCTCCATGAACCAGGATGCCGCTTACCAGTTTATCAGGCTGGGCAGGAACCTGGAGCGCGCTGACATGAGTACCCGTATTATCGACGCGGCATCGGCCGGGCTGATGGGCAATGTTGACGAGACGTCGCCCTTTCGTAACGTGCTATGGATCAGCGTCCTGCAATCTCTCAGTGCTTACCAGATGTACCGATTAAACGTCCGGCGCAGTGTTGAGCGAGAGGGCGTGCTGGCATTTCTATTCCAAAGTACCGTTTTCCCGCGGGCGGTCGCGCATTCTCTCCAGCAGATCGAGAGCAGTATGAAATTGCTGCCTGAGCACAAGGGTGCGCTGGCTGTGGCAGCCGGCCTGCGACGACAGCTGAGGGAAACTGACTTCAGCACGTTGGAAGGCCCGGCGCTGCACGATTACATCGATGCATTGCAGCTACAACTGGTGGATGTCCACCATGCGATTGCCGTGGGCTGGTTTGCTCACGAAAGCCACTAGCGCGGGTCTTAGGGTGAAAAAGCGGGTGGACTATGCAGAGCTATAAAATTGTCCACCATACGTATTACAATTTTTCCGATCCGGTGACGTTGGGGGCGCATGAATTGCTGTTGCGGCCGCGGGAAGATCACACGCAAAGAATCCAGTCGTTCAACCTGCGCGTCAGGCCTGACGTCACGATCAAGTGGCACCGCGATGTCGAGGGCAATTCCGTGGCTGTCGCCCATTTCAAGCCTTCCCGGACACAGCAACTGGCGATAGAGAGCGAGGTGATTATTCAGCAGCACAACGAGGATCCGCTGGATTTCGTGGTGTCGGATTATGCGCTGAATTACCCGTTCAACTATCTGGATGAAGACGCTGTGTTATTGTCGCCTTACCGGATGTCGCCACAGGAAGGGGCTGCCAGTGTGGAACGTTCCTGGGTGAGCGGGTTGTGGCAGGAGTCAGAGAGCATCCAGACTTACGTGCTGCTGCAGCGCATGGCGCAACACATCAATGCCAGCTGTACCTACAGGGTTCGCGAGGAGCCCGGCGTACAGACCGTAAAGCAAACACTTGAGAGTGGGACCGGCTCGTGCCGTGATTTTGCGTTCCTGTTTATGCAGGCTGCAAAAACCCTGGGCCTGGCGGCCCGTTTTGTCAGCGGTTATCTTCACGCGCCTTATTCTACAGAGGTTGGATCCACGCATGCCTGGGCTGAGATCTACCTGCCCGGGGCGGGTTGGCTGGGATTCGATCCCACCATTGGCGACATCGTTGGCGCCGACCACTTTCCTGTGGCGGTGGCGCACCTGCCGGAAGCGGTTCCGCCGGTGTCGGGGACTTACAGGGGCGCAGCGACATCCACGCT
>JAGRIK010000329.1 GCA_020443325.1 Halioglobus sp. | reverse complement strand
GCATCGATTGCCCCATCGATCCAGGCTTCAGGGGCTGCTTCACCGCCGGGTGGTGGTGGTTGTTGATCAGCATGCCGGCCTCGGTCTGGCCGTAGTGATCGTGCACTGAAACGCCGAGCGCCACCTCCGCCCATTCGTTCACTTCCGGCGTCAGCGGTTCGCCCGCGCTGGAGGCGCAGCGCAACACGAGGCCGGTCGGCGCCGGCAGGCCGGCGCCGCGCAGCGCGCGATAGACGGTGGGCGCGGCGGCAAAATTCGTCACGCCCTGCTCGGCCAGCACCCGCAGCGTCAGCTCGGGCGAGAAGCCGCCTTCCAGCAGGATGCTGCGCACGCCGGTTTGCAGGCTCGACAGGATGCCGAAGTACAACCCGTACGCCCAGCCGGGGTCGGCGGCACACCAGAACACATCGCTCGCCTGCAGGTCGAAGCCGAATTCCGTGTAGGCATGCGTCGCGGCCAGCGCGCGCAGCGGCAGCACCACACCCTTGGGCTTCCCGGTGGTGCCGGAGGTATAGATATGGACCATTGGCGCCCGGCCGCCCACTGTGGCGGCGTGATCAACAGGGCTTGCCGCACGCATCAGTTCATCGAACGACAGCGCATCCGCGTCGGCGGGCCCGGTGGTGATCACACGCCACGGCGCGGGCGAGGGAATGTCGTCACCGGGGACGAGTTTGGGGCGCTGCGTTGCGTCGCAGACGACCAACTTTGCGCCGCTGCCGAGCAGGCGCAGCGCAATCGCCGGTGGCGCGAACGCGGTGAACAGCGGCACGTGCACGGCACCGAGGCGCCAGATAGCCAGCAGCGTCACCAGGTACTGGCGGCTCTTGCCCATCAGCGTCGCCACGCGGTCGCCCGGGCCAATGCCCAGTGACTGCAGCGCGCCGGCGAAGCGCTCCGACTCCCGCCGCAGTTCGCCGTAGGAGATGTCGCGCCGGGAGAGGTCGGGTGCGATGATCCGGTAGGCGAGTTTCTCCGGGTCGTGCCTGTCACACAGCAGGTGCGCCGCACAGGCCCCGGGGTTGTCGTAGAGGGCGAGCAGCTCGGCGATGCGCCCGGTCACTGCCGCGCTGTGATTATCGGTCCGCACGCACGCCCTCCTTCAGTTCGATCACGTAAAAGCCGCTCTTGCCGCAGGCAAACCAGATATGCCCGGTATCCGGCACGTAGCGCGCGTGTCCGCCGCACGCATCGCCCGGCTTGAAGTAACCCACCTCCACCGGCTCGGCGGGGTTCGAGAGGTCGACGATCCGCATGCCCGCCCACATGAACGGAAACAGCCCGAGCCGGGTATTATCGGCACTGTCCACATCGTTGTAATGCAGCGCGGCCGTGCCGGGGTCGCCGACAATGCCCCCGGTGGCCTTCTCGTTCGCGCTGCGCTCGGGGCAGTTTTCCGGCTTGTTCATCGCCAGCCGGAACTCGCCCGCCACAAAAGGTTTGGTTTCATCGGCGATATTGACGAATTTCGGCCACGCGCCCGGGCAGGCCCCCAATTCGCCGCCACCGACGAGATAGGGAACACCATTGATTCGCGCCGGCATCACGGAATGCCAGCCCCCGTGTTCAGCCGTGCCGACAAGACGCATTTTCGGGTTCGGGCGGCCCTCAACGATATCGCTGTTATCGAGTATGTACACACCACCGGCATCGGGTCCCAGACTCGCGGCACTGGGCGGGGATGAAGGAACGCCGTGGTTCAGGTCATCGCCACCGGAACCGAGCACGCCGGCGTAAATGCGCGTTTCATCATCGCTCACGGAAATCTCGTGGGTGGCGAATTCAAAACTCGAACCGTCAGCCCGCGTGACGCTGAACTTGCCCAGGTAGCGCGGTTCAGCCAGGTTGGTAATGTCGAGTACATGCACCCCGCCCTTGCCGGTGAATGGCTCGATATGGGTGGCGTACACGCGTTTGCCGTTGGGCGAGACGGTAATCGCGTGCACCTGTTCTGGCCATTGGTACTCTGCGGTCAGCGTCGGGTTGGCGCAGTCGGACGCATCGTAGATGCTCACCCAGCGGGCGTCCTCCGCCGGCTTCGCCCCGCCTTCATAGGTGCCGGCGACCAGCACTTTGCGATCGGGCGTGGATACCGCATCCATCGCTTCGCCCGAGTACAGTGAACCGCGATCACGCAATACCCGCACCGCCTTTGGCGCAGTGGGATCACTGACGTCGATCACCGCGACACCGAAAGTCGAGGGATCAGCGGTGACCCCCCAACCGAGGAAATTGGGTGATGAGCTCGAAATGTAGGCGCACTCATCGACCCAGGAGAGCTGAATATTTGAGTCGCGGCTCCAGACGTCGCTGTGGCCCACCAGATTCACGCCGCTGGAGTACGGCTGCGCCAGAATGTCGCCCGGCTTGTCGGCCGCCATGGACTCGCCCTGCTTTCCCGGTTCCGGCCGATCGGCTGTCACAGCCGTAACAGGTGTCGCTGCGCTGGCACTTGCAGCGTCGGCACCAAACGGCAGAGCAGCGCCCACACAGAAAGTAAGCGCTGCTGCAGCCAACCTTGAAAAGTTGCTGCGACAAGGGGCTACTGAGGGAAGCTGAGTGTTCACGATATCGATCATGGCTGCACCACTCCCGCCTGCTTTCCGCTTTCACCGACTGTCAACAACCCGATATCTTCGGCCGGACAGTGCCAGTTAGCGGCGTCGTTCACATCACCCTTGCCGCTGTAGCGCGCCATCTGCGGGAACATGCACAGCGGCATCGTGCGTGTGGACGGCTTGCTGAAATTCGCGCCATACGGCGTGGCCGGGTACTGCGTGGCGAGTATACCGTTCGGCGCCTCCCCTTTTTCCACCCAGTTTTCCATCGCCTTCAATGCATCGAAGCTACCGGGGCCGACCAGCAGGCTGCCGCTACAGTGGGCGGTGCCGGGCAGACTGAACAATCGTACATTCTTCTGCAGCTTGTCATAGCCGCCATATTCACTGGCGAGGCGTTTGTAGTAATTGACCGACATGTACGGAGTCAACAGGTGGTCGCTGAGGTTAGCCCATATCAGTAGCTTATGATCGAGCTTGAGCAAGTTCGCGGCGTTCTCTGGAAACGGGATGCCCATGCGCAACTTTTTCTCAGCCAGCTCAACTTCCTTTTGCGGGACAACCACGCGAAAGCCCGTCACCGACCCTGTCCCGCCCTCGGCAAATGCCAGCAGCGAACGCGTGTTGAACGCGGGGTCATTCTCATGCACCAGTACCTTCAACGTGCCATTGCCCAATGTAGCCATACTACCCCCGCCGGTTGCCGGGTTGCCGGTGTCGGGCCAGGGGTCGGGCGTGTTGAGGTCTTCCGGAGCCGGGGAGAGTCGGAAGGAAGCCTGAAGTTCACTGACCGAATAGCCCGGCTGGACCACATTGCCGTTCTCATCCGTCACCGCCGTGAGCACGGCGCTGATCGTTTCGATCTGCGCCTTTGTGAAACAATTGCTGCCGGGTTGATCATCGGCGCATTGCGGCAGGTCACGCCCGGGCAGAAAATCACAGGCCATCGGATTCTGGATCAAGCCGTCTGCAACGCCATCGAGGGTGTCGCACTGCTTCATCACGATGGGCTCGATCTGCGCGACCAGTTCGGGAGGCACATCCGCGTTGGGCGAGCGAATAGTCGCCAGCGAGACACCCGTGCTCTGGAACGCGGTGCCCACCATGTTGGCGTAGGGCGAACCGGAGATGATGCCGTCAAACGCTTCCGGGAAATAACTGGCGGCGATCAGGGCATCACGCCCGCCGCCGGAGCAACCGGAGAAATAGGCGTAGTCGATTTCCGGCTCTGACTCGGCGGCCTGCGCGTAGAACGCCGTGGTGAAAGCCTTGCCCATCTTCGAAAGTACCTTGTGCGCACGGTAAAGAAGATCATCCACCGCCTCCTGGTCAATCTCCGCCGGGCCTTTCACCGCCCAACTGGCCGAGGAGAAACCCACGTGTCCTTCATCGGTGGCGAATACTGCGTAGCCCCGGGCAAGCATATCGCCGGGTTTCCCCTGTGTGGTAATCGTCACAGGGAAAGTCGCGGGGTCGCTGACCGCAAAGGTACCGCAATGCCCGCCGCAGCCAATCTGCAGGTATTTACCGTTCCAGTTAGCCGGGAATGTGGCGAGGTAATGGGCGGTTTTCCCGATTTTTGCATTCGTTAAATACGTTCCCGTCACCTGGCAGTACGCCGGCAGGCTGTTGGCCGCAGGTTTATAAGCGGTACCGCCGGGCAGGAACGGGCCCGGCATCTGCGCCTGTGGCAGTGACTCCACTGTGACACCGAAAGACAGTTTGGACACAACCGCCTCCACGGCTGTGGGCTCGCAGAGTTCGGCAAGGTCTGTCACGTCCATGCCTGCAGCCCGACTGTCCGCAGGCATGAAGGTCAGGGACATCGCCAGCAGCATTAAGGTATTGCCCGCCCACTGGAGCGCACGCTTCGGGTAGTTGGCATTGTTGTGTTGCACGATGTCTGACTCCTTTTTTAAACTCTACGAGCTGTTGCAGCGGATTGAACACTACGCTTGCGAATATTGTGTTCCCAGCGCAATACGCTATTGAATCAATGCCGCACACGGGGGTATCGTCGGTGCTATGACAGTTTTCTGAGTGTGCATTTAACCTGAATCACATCGATTGCTACTGTACACACGTGTTCATTATTGGCGATAATAGCGCAGCTGCCAAAACTTGGCCAGCTAAACGTGACCACCCAGCCCTGTGGAGCACCCAATGTTCAAACAGATCTGCTTTTTCAAAAAAAATCCTGCTATGTCGCTGGATGCTTTTATGGACTACTACGAAAACCAGCACTCGCAACTCTCCAAACGTATGGGCAAGTCACCGTCCATCCCCAATGCCACACGGTATGTGCGGCGCTACCTCAAACCAGAAAAAAACCCGGTTACCGGCGAGATCCATGACCCGGGTTATGACTGCATCATGGAAATCTGGTGGAAGAGCCGCGAGGATTTCGAGAACTCGCAAAAAATCATCGGGAGCCAGGAGCGTCTCCCGGCGGTAATGGCCGACGAGGCGATTCTCTTCGCCTCTCACGCCAATCCTGTGTGTAGCGTGGTGGAGTACGACTCACCCATGGGCCCCAATGGCGAGGCGACCCACGTTGAGCTGAAGTACGAGGACTGACTGGGAGTAACACCTGGGGCGGCTCGCGCGCATGAAGCGGGCGCGGAGTCCTCAGAGCGGCCGCACGCCGGTGGCGTCGGACTCCCTGAACACGGGAATCTCTTCGACCGGGCTCAGCATCACCAGTGGAATCTGCCGGGCAGTTGACGCCTGGTAGTTCGCATAGAACGGGTGGCAATCGACCACGAAGTTCCATACTTTTTCACGCTCAGCCCCCTCGGGCTCACGCCAGTTGGCGCGGAATGCCTGGGTGGCGATCTGGAACTCGAGATCTTTGCCGTCGCGAATATTCAGGTACCAGGCGGGGTGATGATCGGCGCCGCCCTTGGACGCGACGATAACGACCTCACCTCCAATTGCGCCATAACACAGCGGAGTAATGAATACCCTGCCGGTCTTGCGCCCGGTGTACTTGACCAGGCAGTGGGTGCCCAGAGGGTGCCCCCCGACTGCGGTGAGATCCATAATATGACCCTTTGCACCGCCAGATTGCAGGTACATCTCTCGATGTTCCGTCATCCAGTCCTTCCTGGCTTCCTTTATTTCACCGCTGGATTCATCACTCATAAATTATTCCTTCTAGTTAGTTCGGTTGAAGATCTGATCACCTCATTTACTCACGCTGGAGGATCCTCCAAGTGTAATTGATCCTGATGATGACTCCGTCTCCCCAAGCACTATCAGCCGTAGCGTCGAACCCTCTTCGCCGGTGGCAATCTCGGTGCGAACCGGGGAATCGGCAGACACCAGATCTATGACGCTGCCGCCAGACAGTTTAAGCACCAGCTGCGAGCCGGCGGGAATGCGCTGGTGCACGGCCCACAACGGCACGCGTACGCTGATCTCCCCGTTGGGTGTTACCGGTACAGGATGCACATGCGAATTGCGATGACTCAGTTTTAACCAACCCTGTTCGATCAATCGTTCCTCGCCGTCACGTAGTTCAAACAACCGGGCATTGATATTGGCGTCGGCTTCGCTGAACCGCGCCTTCAGTGTCACTTCCATGTCGCCGGCCAGCACCCAATCGGTCGTCAGTCTGTCGGATGTAAACACCACGGCATCCTCGCTCCACAGCAAGCCGGAAAAGTGACTCTGGCTGAAAGCCTGCGTTCCTGGCGCCCCCGGTACCGTGGCCAGCGAACCGTCCTGACTCAGTGCCAGTTCAACGACCCTTGCAGTCTCAGGTGGCCACTGCTCGAATGCCTGCCAACCGCGGCCATTGTCATCTCCACCCTCATAGCTCACCACCCGCGCGGGCGGCATGGGCGCGGTTTTGCGTTCCTGCAGCCAGTAATCAAACCACGCCCTGACCATGCCAGAGGGCATATCCATCAGTTC
>JAGRIK010000328.1 GCA_020443325.1 Halioglobus sp. | reverse complement strand
GCATTGGCAAACACCATGCCTGCCAGGGGAATCATGTAGTTCGGCAGGTACCAGGGTTCGATCTGCAGCACCGCCTGCGTGATCAGTGCCAGCGTAAGTCCGCCGCCGACAGTGATGGCTACCAGGCAGGCGCTTAACAACGCCCGCCGCTGCTCCGGCACAGTGCCCAGTGCGATCCAGCTGGATGCAAGCAACATGATCGCCAGCACCATCAGGATCAGGACACCGTTACCCGCCTCGAATATCCATGCCAGGACGTAGCCGATAAGGAGTAACTGTGCCAGCATCCGGGCCAGCGCGTGGATAGCGTGCCCGAGGTCATAGGACCACTTGAACAGGATGGCCAACGTAATCACAACTGGCACAAAGGCCAGCGCGAGCTGCGACAGGGAGAGGGTGATTACGGCGTCGTCCATACCCCACTCTAGCCGATATTTCGTCGGCTGGCACCTGAACAAACAGCCTCAGACACCTCGCGTATGGACTTGTGGCTGCGCGTTTACAGCGGAGCAGCCACCGGAAGCGCTGCTGCTCGACCCTGCAGCTGCAGTATGCCCCTGCGCAGGTCTTCACCCCACGCCGCAAACACCTTGTTGAGCACAGGATCATCGCCCTGCACCTCGTTGAACGCCCAGATATTCTCACTGCTGCGGGTGGCCACCGAGCGCACCAGCACAGCACCGCTGGTGGCATTCACCACAGCGACACTCACCGTAATCGAGCCACCGGTTTCGCCGGTTTTCGCGACCGCTGCGCGCGTCCGGTCGGGATGAACTGCAACGACGGCCGTGTTCACCAGCAGTTGCGCCTGCTGCGGACTGGTGACGATAGTGAAATCTGCCTGGGATGCCAGCGCGAGCGAGAATTCATACGCAATTGTGCGCTGCAGTATTCTGTCCTCCTCTTCCGTCACCCACCACTCGGGGTCCGCGGGCGCTCCCTCGGGCTGGATAACCTGCATGTTGGCCAGGTTGGCGGGGGCGATGAATATATTGCGAAAGGCGGCAACATCCGCAGATGGGGCAGGAGCGACAAAGAGCGCTGTCCCCTGTGTATCCTCCGCAGCCGGCGCGGCCGGGGTATTCCGTTTCGAGGTCGTGTCAGTCCAGGCGTCGAGCTGCGCACAGCCACCCAGCAGCAGCGAGCAACTCAGGGCTATAGAAGATTTCAACAACATGCGGGTTTCCTTAATTTCACAGACGAGTCGATCGGGCCTATCGCGGGGTGCTGCGCCAGCGCTTTGGATGCGGAAGTATACCCAAATTTCCGGCGCAGCCCAGCGTCTGGACGCGGGCATTGGGATGCCCCGCCGAATCCGCTACAATCACGCATCATTTCGTCGCCGGACTCAATCATGCTCGCCCGAAAATCTCGGCTTCCCAGCCTGCTTGCCTTTGTCTGCCTGTTGGCCGCCGCCCTCCCCGTTCGCGCGGAGCCCGTGGAGGAGGACATCCTGGTCACCGCAAGCCGCGTGCAGGAGGACGCGCTGGAGCTCCCCCTGGCGTGGTCCACGGTGAATGCCGAGACACTGGCGCTGGTTGACCCGGTGCATATCAATGAAATCATGCAACGCGTGCCGGGTGCGTGGATCAGTCGCGGCAATGGGCAGGAGAGTATCGTGGCGCTGCGCTCACCCGTCCTCACCGGCAGCGGCAGTTGCGGTGCGTTCTTTACCGCCGCCGATGGTATCAGCCTGCGCGCTCCCGGGTTTTGCAACGTCAACCAGCTGTTCGATGCCAACTTCGAGCAGGCCGGCAGAATAGAAGTGATACGCGGCCCCGCAACAGCGCTGTACGGTTCGAGCGCAATGCACGGTGTGATCAATATCATCAGCGCGGCACCGACGGAGGAACTGGACAGCCTGCTGTCAGTGGAGGGCGGCCCCTACGACTATTACCGTGCCAAATACCGCTACAGTGACACCGTCGGTCAAAACGGCATCAGTGTCAGCACCAACGCCACACACGACGGTGGTTACAAGGATGATTCCGGCTACGACCAGCAAAAGGCGATTGTGCGGCACGACTACGGCGGTGAGGACTGGGATTTTCGCACGGTGCTGGACACGGCTAACCTCAAACAGGACACCGCCGGCTACATTGAGGGCTATAAAGGCTACAACGACGGCGACCTGAGTAAAACAAATCCCAATCCTGACGCTTACCGGGATGCCTGGTCAGTACGCCTCTACAGTGCGGCGAGCACTGCGCTGTCGAACAGCAGCACGCTCACACTCACGCCCTACCTGCGCGCGAATGAGATGCAATTCTCGCAACACTTCCTGCCCTGGCAACCCGAGGAGAAAAACGCCCACGACAGCCTGGGACTGCGCACCACGGTGAACACCGATGCCGGTGCCATGCGCTGGGTGAATGGCATCGATCTGGAGTACACCGATGCCACCCTCAAGGAAACCCAGGACGAGGACTTCAGCCCCAACCAGCCTGTCGGCGTGCATTATGATTACCAGGTGGATGCCAGCGTCGGCGCGCTGTACAGCCAGGTGCGCACGCAATTTGATTCCCCGTGGGAACTCGATGCGGGATTGCGATTTGAGTACACCAACTACGATTACAACAACCGCGCAGCCGACGGCGCTCCCTGTGCACCCGAAGCCAGTGCCTGTCGTTTCTACCGCCCGGCAGATCGCGAGGATGACTTCAGCGACCTGTCGATGAATATCGGCGCCAGCTACAACCTCGGAGAGGACCACATTGTATACACGCGCTACGCGCGCGGTTTCCGGGCCCCGGAGGCTGCAGAGTTGTACCGGCTGCAATCGGGACAGCAGAGCGCAGATCTCGATTCAGAGAAAATCGACAATGTGGAACTGGGCCTGCGCGGCTACTGGCGACGCAACACCCGGTACGATATCGCCGTCTACTATATGAACAAGGATGACGTGATTTTCCAGGACGCCGACCGACAGAATGTCAGCGGCGCGAGGACCAACCATTACGGTGCCGAGATGAGCGTCGATGTCCTGCTCGGTGACAACTGGTCTGCAGGCATCGATGCCAACTACGCTTCACACACCTACGACAACGATATCGAGTCACTGGGCATCAACGGCAACGACATCGACACCTCGCCAAGGACGTTCGGGAGCGCACGGCTGGGCTGGGACTTTTCTGCACTGGCCAAGCGCAACAGCCGCGCCGAACTGGAATGGGTGTACATGGACTCCTACTTTCTGGAGCCGGAAAACGAACACGAGTACGACGGCCACTCCCTGCTCAACCTGCGCATTATCAGCGACCTGACACCGCGCTGGTCTGTTGGCCTGCGGCTGACCAACCTGCTGGACGAGGAGTACGCCGAACGCGCCGACTACGGTTTTGGCGAATACCGCTACTTCGTGGGCCAGCCACGCGGCGCGTACCTACAGGTCAATTATCAGTTCGGGGCGATCTGACCCGACAGCGACAAATCACCGCAAACATGACAACACAGCCGGTTCACAGCCTAGTGCGTGTTGAAAAACTTTCATCTGACATTTCGGCTTGATTTCGTCTCGAATAGTAGCGAGATGAATGTTGTCGTAGCGCTGTCGGGGGTTTGGTCGTGGGCGACGGCACGACGTGTGACGGACGTTAGATTTTGAGGTGCATGGATGGAAGGTCTTTTTCTGATCTAGTCGAATGGTGTGCACTGAGGTTGCGGATAGAAAAAGTGTTTCTCACCAAGCGAATCACGTGGAGCGACTGAGAAACACTTTTTCTATCCGCAACCGCCTTACAAAGCCACTTCCCAAGAGGCGAAAATACCTCGCTTTTCATCCCGGTGAGTTTCCCCCCGGTCTTGCACTCGCTGAAGACTTTCAACACGTCTGCTAGACGGACAGCGCCGAACTCAGCATCCGCGCTGTCACATCGACGATGGGAATGACCTCGGCATAGGCCATACGCGTGGGGCCGATGACCCCCAGAACACCCAGGGTCCGGGTGCCATCGTTATAGGGCGCGGTGACCACGCTGTAGTTGCCGAACACCTCGTAGCCGGACTCCTCGCCGATAAATATCTGCACGCCCTCGGCGCGCGTGCAGCGCTCCAACAGGTGGAGCAAGTCCTTCTTCTGCTCGAAAGAGTCAAAGAGCTCGCGCAACCGGGCCATTTCCTCGACGGTGGCGCCGCCGAGCAACCGTGACTCGCCGGCCATCACGTACTCGTCCTCTTTCGGATCCTGGTCGAGCGCCCGATTGGCGAGATCCAGCGCGGCCTCCAGGTAGCTGTCTATCTGGCTGCGCGCCTCCTCCATTTCCTGCAGTATCCTGCCTTTCACCTGGTTAAGCGGCTGGCCCGCGTAGCGCTGGTTCACCATCGCCGCCGCCTCGCGCAGTTCCGCCTCGGTAAACGCACGCTGGGTGTGGATGATACGGTTCTGCACCTCGCGCTCGTTGACCACGAGTATCACCAGCACCCGCTCGCCCGACAGCGGCAGGAACTCGACCTGGCGCAGTTGATTGGCCTCCTGGCGCGGCACCGTGACCAACCCGGCCTGAGCCGTGATATTGGACAGCAACAGGGAGGCGGCCTGCACCAGTTGAGTGGACGATTTGTCGGGGTTGAGCTCGGCACGCAGCGCGGAGATCGCCTGCTCTTCGAGTGGCTGCACCTGCAGCAGGGAATCCACAAACAGGCGATACCCCCGCGCGGTCGGCACGCGACCCGCTGAGGTATGGGGAGAGTGCAGGTAGCCCCTTTCCTCCAAATCGGACATCACATTGCGAATCGTGGCTGCGCTCACCGGCAGGCCGGCAGATCGCAGCAGGGTACTGGACCCCACCGGCTGGCCGTCGCGGATATGGTGTTCAACCAGCGTCTTCAGCAGCACACTGGCACGTTCTGAAATTTCTCCTGTCGCCATCCGTTCCAACCCGTAATGCCATGCCTACGGTTTTATCACAGCGACGAAAAATTACAAAGTCGAAGCAGTAACATATTCCTTTCAACCGCGGCTGTTTCACCGGCCACGCTTCTGGGGTATAAAAGGCGAAACCCGAGGTAGATGTCCATGCTCGCCCAAATCACTATCAGCAATTACACCATCGTGTCCGAACTGGATATGGAGTTTTCTCCCGGGATGACCGTGATTACCGGCGAAACCGGGGCCGGCAAATCCATCATGCTGGACGCGCTGGGCTTGTGCCTGGGCGACCGCGCCGACCCCAAGTCTGTTCGCCACGGCAGTGAGCGCGCGGAAATCACCGCTGTTTTCGCTATCGCCGCCCTCGACCAGGTCACCGCCTGGCTGAAAGACCGCGACCTGCACACCGGAGACGAGTGCCTGCTGCGCCGTGTGGTCACGGCCGATGGCCGCAGCCGCGCCTACATCAATGGCAGTCTCAGCACGCTGCAGGACTGCGCTGAACTCGGGGCGCTGCTGATCGATATCCACAGCCAGCACGCTCACCAGTCGCTGCTGCGCAAACCGACGCAGCGCGACCTGCTGGATGCCTACGCCGGCCAAAAAGCCCTCACCCGGGCAGTGGAGCAACACGCCTCCGACTGGCTGCGCAAACGGCGCGAACTTGAACTGCTGGCCGGCTCGAAAGACGAACACACCAGCCGCATGCAACTGCTGGCCTACCAGGTGGAAGAGCTGGATACCCTGAACCTGCAGGAGAGCGAACTGGCCGATCTCGAACAGGAACAGGTACTGCTCGCCAACGCCGAGGATATTCTCACGACAGCCCACCGGGCGCTTGAATTATGCGAAGAGCAGGAGAGCGGCACGCGCCAGGCGCTGAAACTACTCGACGAGGATGTGCATGTCACCAGTTTCGCCAATAGCGCGCGCGAGTTGCTGGATTCGGCCGCGATTGCCCTGAACGAGGCGCACGGCGAAATTCAGCGGCATATCGACAGCGTGGAGGTCAACCCGGAGCGCCTGGCCGATGTACAGAAGCGCCTGGAGAGTATCTATGATGTGGCGCGCAAACACCGCGTTGTACCGGAGCAGCTGGCCGCCTTGCATCTGGCGCTGGCAGAGGAACTGCAGGGATTGACCGACGGGGGCCAGCGCATCTCACAGCTGGAACAGGAGATGGCCGAACTGGCGCAGCAATACGCCAGCGATGCCAAACTGCTGGGGAAACAGCGCCGCAGCGCCGCCAAAAAACTGGTGAAAAACACCTCCTCCGTACTTGCGTCGCTGGCGATGGAAGGGTGCCAGTTCGAGATCGCCCTCACGCCGCTGAAAAGTGAGGACCCGCACCCCCACGGCAGCGAGGAAGTCGAATTCCTGATCAGCACCAACCCGGGAGCGCCGCCGCGGCCACTGGGCAAAATTGCCTCGGGCGGCGAGCTGTCGCGCATCAGCCTCGCCATCGGGGTCGTCACAGCCGATACCGCCACCGCACCGAGCATGGTGTTCGACGAAGTGGATGTGGGCATTGGCGGCGCCGTGGCCGAGGTGGTGGGCACGCTGCTGCGCACCATGGCGGAGCGCTCCCAGGTATTGTGCGTGACTCACCTGGCGCAGGTTGCGGCACAGGGCACGCACCACCTGCAGGTCAGCAAGACCAATACGGGTTCGTCGGTGGAAACCCGCTTGCGCCGGCTCGACACCGAGGAAAAAGTGCAGGAGATCGCGCGCATGCTGGGCGGCGTCAAGATTACACCGCAGACGCTGGCTCACGCCCGGGAAATGCTGGAAAGTTGACCCGGGGGAACGGGCTTATTCGGATTTTATCTTGCGGACGTACAGCACGAGCGAGTGATCCATCAACTCGAAACCGTGTTCCTTGGCAATCTCGCGCTGTCGCTGCTCAATGATCGGGTCCGTAAACTCTACGACATCGCCAGAACTCACACAGACCATGTGGTCATGGTGCTCCCCGGTAGCCAGTTCAAAGACCGAGTGACCTGTCTCGAAGTTGTGGCGCGTCACCAGTCCAGCCGACTCGAACTGCGTCAGCACGCGGTAAACGGTAGCCAGCCCCACCTCTTCGCCAGCGTCTCGCAGCGCGCCATAAACGTCCTCAGCACTCATATGCTGGGGCCCATCACCGGAAGATTCCAGAATTTCCAGGATTTTGACGCGCGGCAGGGTGATCTTCAAACCGGCTTTACGTAGTTCCTGATTTTGTTCAGGCATGGCTATAGGGGTTCTCTGTGCAGTCCAGTGGATGTATGATGCCACCCCAATAGAGTAAGTGGAAGTTATATCCCATGCGGATTCTTTTGATCTCCCTGGCAATTGCCTCGCTTAGCGCCTGCGGCTTCGTTGGCTTCCCCGGTGTCTACAAAATCAATGTCGAACAGGGCAACATCGTGACGCCCGAGATGGTTGCGCAACTCAAACCCGGGATGACCCGTCGCCAGGTGAAATTCATTCTGGGCACGCCACTGGTGGAAGACACCTTCGATATCGATCGCTGGGACTACATCTACTCCAAGCGTAACGGTAAAAAAATACTGAGCGAATCGCGACTGACTGTCCTGTTCGACGGCGATCAGCTGGCCACCATTACGGGCGACCTTGCGCCCTCTGACTGGGGCGCACAAGAGAGCACCCCACCGGCGCCTGCCGAACCGGAACTGGACAGGGAGCCCCCTCCGGGCATACCGGTACCCTGATCCCGGGACGGAGTCTCACTCCGCCTTATCGTGGGCCCGGCGCTCCTTGGCGCGCGCCGCGCGAGCTTTGCGTACTTCTTTCGGATCGGCGATGAGTGGCCGGTACACTTCCACCCTGTCGCCATCGCGCAATTTTTGTCCCGGCGCAACGATCTGGCCAAAAATCCCCAGCGTCGCGTTTTCCAGATCTATCCCGTCAAATTTCTCGGTAATACCCGATTGCTGCGCCGCTTCCAGGGCCGTTACCCCCAATGGCAGCTCAAGCTTCAGCAGGGCCTGCTTGTGGGGCAGCGCGTAGGCCACCTCTACTTTTATCGTCGTGTCATTGCTCATCGGATCAGCCATAGAGTTGAGTGGCGCGACGACTCACTGCGTCCACCAGGTTATTGGTCACTTTATCAAACAGGCGGGACGCCGCCGCGCCCAGCAGGCTACTGTTAAATTTGAACTCGAGGTACAGGCTCATCTTACAGGCGGAATCTCCCAGCGCATGAAAATCCCAGCGCCCGGTGAAATTATCGAAGGGCCCATCGAGCAATTCCAACGTAATTTCGCGCGCAGCGTGCATGCGATTGCGCGTACTGAAGCTTTGTTTGATACCCCCGCGTGCCAGATCGAGGCGCGCTTCCAGCACGCCTTCATCGCTGCGCAGGATGTGCGCGCCCACGCAGCCTTCCATAAAGCGGGGATACGACTCCACATCGCTCACCAGATCGAACAACTGGCGTGCACTGTAGGGCAGCAAGGCGCTGCGATTGATGACTGTCATGGTTCCTGATTACCCTGTGGCTATGTAAAAAGCGGCGCGAGAATAAGCAGCGCTATGGCCAGCGGCGCAATATAGCGCAACAGAAAGCGCCAGAGCGAGAAAAACAGCGCAGACTCGCGCGCCAGTTCCAGGCGCAGGATTTCCGGCCGCAGCCGCCAGCCCACCAACAGCGCAGTCAGTAATGCTACCAGAGGCAGCAGCACTCGCGCAGTGACGGCGTCCAAAACACCGAGCAGGTTTCGATTACCAAACCACTGCACGCCCGGCCCCGACTGAAAGGACGAGACCACGGCCAGGCTCAGCAACCAGACAATCGCGCCTACAATCAGGGCCGCCGTAAAGCGCTCAAAGCGCGCGAGGCGCATCACCATGGCCACCACGGGCTCCATCACGGCCACGGCCGAGCCCAGCACCGCGAGGGCCATCAGCACGAAGAATACGGTACCCGCCAGTTCCCCCTGCATCAGGTTGCCGAAGGCGTAGGGCAGGCTGATAAAAAGAAGCCCCGGTCCCGCATTGGGTTCAATATTGTTGGCGAACACGATGGGGAAGATGGCCAGGCCTGCCAGCAGCGCGATCACCGTATCGAAGACCGCCACCGCCATAATTGAACGCGCAATAGGAATGCGCTGCGGGGCGTAGGCACCGTAACTGATACCCGTGCCCACGCCCACCCCCAGCGTAAACAGGGCGTGTCCCAGCGCGACCAGCGCCGACTGGCTGGAAAAATCCACCAGCCGCGTGGAAAACAGGAAGTTCCGGGTGGCCGCCATATCGCCGTAGTCGAACCCGTACTTGACCAGGAAGGCCAGCATGGCCAGCAACAGGGGCACCACCAGCCAAACCAGCGCACCCAGCCCACGCCGCACGCCCAGCACGACAACGCCTGCTGTGACCAGCAGGAACAGGCTCTGCCAATACACCTGCTGCATCGGCTCCGCCAGGAACTGCTCAAAATGCATCCCGACTTCGGCTGCGCGAGCGGCTGAGAAAACCCCCTCCTGCATGAAGCCGGCGTACGCCATGCCCCACCCCGCGACAACAATATAAAAGGACAGGATCAGTACACCGGTGAGGCAGGCCAGGGCACCCACCAGTGTCCAGCCGCGCGAGCGCAGCGAGCCGTCGCACGCCCGGCGAATCGCCGCCACGGGGCTGGGGCCACCGTATCGACCCAGCACCACCTCCGCGACCATCACCGGCGCCGCAATGAAAAACAGGCACAGGACATAGGTGATCACGAACGCGCCACCGCCGTATTCGCCGGTGAGGTAGGAAAAGCGCCAGAGATTGCCCAGGCCCACTGCCGACGCCGACAGGGCCAGTACAAACGTGGTGCGATGGCGCCAACCGCCGGGCGTGCCGGGTTCAGCCACGAGCTATGCAATAGTGCGGGATTCTCATTGACCAAGAGTGCCGCAGCCCAACGGGCCTGACAAGCCTGAAAAGCAGAGGATTCGCTTTCCCCCTGTGGGCTTCTCCGTATAATGCGCGCCATGGCAAAAAAGAAAGTAGACAAATCCAGCAATGTGATCGCCCGAAACAGGCGTGCCAGCTTTGACTATCAACTGCTGGACACGTTCGAAGCGGGCGTCGCCCTCCATGGCTGGGAAGTGAAAAGCCTGCGCATGGGGAAAGGCGACCTGACGGACTCCTATGTCCTGATGAAAGATGGCGAGGCATGGCTGCTGGGCACCCACATTCTCCCGCTGGACACCGCCTCTACGCATTTCGTCACCGACCCCACCCGCACCCGCAAATTGCTGCTGCACAAAAAAGAGCTGGCAAAGATTCTCGAGGCGACCTCACAGAAGGGCCTGACGTGCGTGTGCACACAGCTGTACTGGAAAAACCACCTGGTCAAGGCACGGATCGCGCTGGCCACCGGCAAGAAAGCACACGACAAGCGCGACACCGAGAAAGACCGGGACTGGGTGCGCCAGAAGCAACGCATCATCCGGGCCAACGTCAAGCAGTAGGCATTATCCCAGCGGTGACCACTACCAAACGCCTTTGATAGAAGCACAAAGTCTAAGCATCGATTTGCGCTTTTCACCATTCGATACCATAGTAATAGTGTGAGTGGCTGCAGCCATCGAGCTGAATGTCAGCAGGTCAAGCTTGGCCTGATACACAGTCACTTGCATATTGGTATACGGTTTAATACCGCCATACTTTCCCACGGAGGAAAGTGCCCTGTGCAGGGAACAGCGCGATGCGTTCCCGCACCACGGGGCTGATACCAACAGGCCGCCGTCGACAGGCATTCGCCACTCGGAGGCGGCTTTTTTATGTCCGCTATTGAGGCCACCGGAGCCACGTGCGTGGTAAGCAGATCATCCCGCTGATACCATAGCCGCCTCGATTCTTTCGTTCGGCCTCCCCCTGTGAAACGATTAATTCTTGCCTCTGTTGTGATTGTGATTATCGGAACCCTGACGATTTGGGGAGACCGTATGCTCGCACGCACCCTGGACGCCGAACTCGCCCCACTGCTCAGCAAGCAGCTCGGGCTGCCCGTGCAGCTAGCCCCGATCAATGCAGGCATCCTGCGGCTCAAAGCCAGCAGCGACAAACTGGTCATGGGCGACCCGAAGGACCCTGCCGTGGTCGCGACCTCGGTGGTTGTCACGCTGGCGTGGCCGGAGTTATTACGCGGAAAGGTAAGGCTGGTGTACGCCAGTGCCAGTGACCTTATGGTGCGCCCGTCGCGATGGCCCGGCAGCGACTCACCAGCGCCGGATAACTATGAGTTTCTTGACCCGTATCTGCCCCGCTCCCTGGCATTTGAGACCGGGCGCTATGTCAGTGACAGTGGCGAAGCCTATCCGGTCAACCAGTTCCAGTGGCAGCGCCACATCACCGGGGGCGTGAGCGCCGACTGGGTAGAGAAGCGCAGCGCCGGTGATGTTGCGTTGAAACTCCAGCTGGATGCCCTGGCGGACCTCCTGCAACTCGCCCCACTGGCCGCAGAACTTGCCATCGATATCAATGGCAAGCCCGATTCCGCGATCACGCTCAAGGCCAATATCCAGCCGGGGAAAACGTCCGCCTACGAATTGACGATCGCGATGGAAGCTGCGGGTATGACCGCGCAGACGACCGCCACCGGGCAGACCGCCTGGACACTGCCGGATAAATCCGAAACAACCATCCCATTACTGGACAGCACCAGGCTCAAACCACTGCTCGACAGCTATCGCGATTACAACCGGAGCGAAGACCCCGCGGCCCTGCTGGCCTCAGCCCCACCGCGCCTTGACCTGCCGGCGCACCAGGGCCACGTCCTGATCACTGAAGTACGGCTCGGCGATGAAATCAGCAAGGACACCCTCTTTGACTTCACAACCGGCGCACAGGGTGTGCAGATCAGCAGCCTGACCAGCAGTGGCCCGGCGGGAACCTTGACGGGCAAAATCGGTGTCGTCAGCGATGCGCAGGGCTGGACACTGGATCTGGAAGCGCACCTGGAGGCGCGCGAGGCGGACGGCGCCATCGCAAGCCAATACACCGGTTCTGACTGGCTGATACACACCGGGCACGCGACGCTCAAGGGCGCGGGAGACACCTGGGACACGCTCCTCAATTCACTGCAGGGTGATGCGTCGGCAGCGGGCCATTACCACAGCGCGGTCGACACCCCCGTCGCTATCACTGCCGAACTGGACAAGCGCCCCGGCGAATTCGCGCTGGAGCAAGTGGCCATCACACTGGGCGAGGGGACCCTTACCGGCTCTGCCGTGCTGACTGGCACCGAGCAACGCAAACTCAGCATTGACCTGCAAGGCGCGCACATAGACCTGGGATTTTTCTTTGACAGGCCGGATGCCGACCCCCTCCCCGGACTCGCCCTGCCGGAGTACCTGAATATCCTGCCCGCGCTGGAACTCGCCGTGGCGATCAAGGTCGAGAACCTGCAATCCCCCGCCCTGAAACTGCGCGAGGCGACGGCCACACTGGAGCGCACCGACCGTGGCGGCAAGCTGGTCGCCGTGGGCAAGGGCACTGATTCCGGCGTTTTCAACCTGACCCTTCAGGCCGACGCGACGCCCAACGAACCCACCGACTTTGAGCTGAAGGCAACATTCAGCGAGCTCGACATACCCGACATGTTCCGGCAGCAGGGCTTTTTCTACAGCCGCACCTCCGGGACCATGAATTTCAGCAGCCAGGGGGACGGCATTGAGGAAGTCTTCACCGCGATGCGAGGATCGGCGAAATTGTCTGTGGACCTGCGTTCGGACAACAACTGGCAGCGCCAACCGCACGATGTGGAAAAACTGGAATTTACCGGCAATTCCCGCCTCGTGATCGACAAGCAGCGCATTGTTGGTGTAGAGATCGAAAAAATCGATATCGATTCCATCAACCAGGACCTGACAGGCAATATCTCCCTGGTATCCGGCCGGGCGCCCTGGTTCGTGGCTGCGCTGGAGTCGGACAAGCTGGATGTCGACAGCCTGATGACGCTGCTCCCGGAATCCAAAGAGGAAAGCCAGGACACCGCGCTGCAGCCGACGCTCGAAAAACTCGGCGACGCGCAGGTTTCCCTCGCCGTCAAGTCGCTGAGCCTGTTCGAACTGCCCCTGACAGATGTGCAACTGGAAGTTGTCTCCGGCTCAGACCTTATCGACCTGCAGAAACTGGATTTCCACTCTGAAAATGGCAGCCTGACCAGCCAGGGAAAAATGAGCTGGAAAGATGGCACCGCAAAGTTTGACGGCATCGCAGAGCTCACCAATATCGACCTCGACCAGTTCCTCATTCGCAGTGCGGAATTGGAACATGTACTGGTCTCGGGCTCCGCAAAACTGAGCAGCGAGGGGCGCAGTACCGGGGACCTGGTGAGCAACCTGACCGGCTATATCGACCTGCAGGCCGCCAATCCAGGCAAGAACGACGCGCCTGAGGGACGGCGCAAGCTGACAATGAAGGCGACGCGCCTAAGCGACGGCATGGAGGCGGACATCAGCAGTTTACAGTGGGGCGAGACGGAATTGACCGGCACCGTGCGCTACCACAAGACGTCACCTCCCCTGCTCGAAGTCACAATACACAGCGGCACGCTGTCGCTTCTGCCATGGGAAGACGCCTATCTCAAGGAGGACCACAAGGACAAGGCCGAGAAGAAAACAGCGGCGACATCTCTCACCTCGGTCGCAAGAAAAAGTGCCGATTATGTCGGCGATGTACTGCTCGCCCCCCTGCGGTTCCTCTCTGACGATGAGAGTGACTCCAAACCCGGCGCCAAGCTGTTCAGCAGCGAACCGCTACCGCTGGACGCGCTGGAGAACTTTAACGCCAAAGTATCCGCACAGCTGGACTCACTGCTAAGTAAAGCTGTGACGGTAAAGGACTTAAGCCTAAACGGCAGTCTCAGCGGCGGCCAACTGAACCTGAAAGCGAGCAGTGGCGCGTTGAATCAGGGTACCGGCGAAATCGACCTGGCCTTCAATGCCAGGGCTACGCCACCAACCCTCAAAGTGAACAGCACCTTTGACAACGTACACGGACTCTCAGGCGAGAATACCTACCCCCGCAGTGGCTTCGTGTCACTGGAGGGCCAGGGCCAGAGCGTGGCGCAACTGGCGGCCACGACGAACGGCCTGGTCTACCTGAAACTCGGCAGGGGCCCCTTTGACTACGCCAACTCCGTGCTCCTCACTGCCAACCTGGCTTCCACCGTGTTTCAAACCCTGATACCCGGCATCGACAAGAAAAAACAGGAAGTGGAATGCGGCGTTAGCGTGGCCCTGTTCAAGGACGGCAAGGGTGTTACCCCCTACGGGTTCGCAGCGCGCACCACCCAGGCCAACCTGCTGGGCCAGCTACACGTAGACCTTGCAGACGAAACCCTGCAGATGAGCTTCGACTCCAGGGGCCGGGAAGGCGTGGGGATTTCGGTGGGCAGTGTCTTCTCCAACACCGTACAGATCAAGGGCCCGCTCACCAACCCCAGTATCGTTCCCGATGCCACCAGCCTGCTCTGGCGGGGCTGGGCGGCCGTGATGACGGGCGGCTTATCCGTGCTGGGGGAAACCTTGCTGAAACGCGTGCTGGCCAGCGAAAACCCCTGCAAGTCTATCCAGAAGCTGATCAACACCGAGTTGTGCCCCACCAACACGATTGCGGCATCTTCACAATTGGTTTGCCCCACAAACTGAAAAATTGCGCTATACTGCGCCCTCACTAATGGGGGCGATTTGGATTCGACGACGGTTGCGAACCCTGAGGTGCATGCC
The DNA here is from genome assembly GCA_020443325.1 of Halioglobus sp. GTDB lineage: Bacteria > Pseudomonadota > Gammaproteobacteria > Pseudomonadales > Halieaceae > Marimicrobium. The sequence continues at coordinate 305 of JAGRIK010000328.1, read as the reverse complement.
GTGATGGTAGCCAATCACGTTAATCAAAAGCTGCAAACTATTAGTTGCCAATGACGACAACTATGGTGCTCAACTAGCTGCGTAAGCAGCCCAGTGAGGCACTTCTGGAGGATTCGTCCACCAGCGGTCTTTAGCAAGGTGCCAGCCCCGCGCTACTGACTGTCATATAGAACTGGATCGCAGTGAAACTCGCCTGGGGTGGATCTGCTAAAACTTAACCATGATCGCCAATTACGTCCTTCCCGTTGTGCTGTATGAGGCTAAATCAATTAACGGAAACTAAGCATGTAGAGCCGAAGGCAGAG
>JAGRIK010000327.1 GCA_020443325.1 Halioglobus sp. | reverse complement strand
TAATTCGCCCTTGTGCCCAGCGCGCCAAACTAACTGGGTGTCATTACGCTGGCGAACACGCGATCGCTGCTTGATGATATCGCGCTGCTCATCGTTCAACGTTACCGGTTGCTCAATAAAGCTGTCAGCCCCGGGCACCAGCAAAGCCTGGGCCTGCTCTATGGACAGATAATCGACGGCGAAGGCAGGTGCCACCATCACCGTCAGGGGAAGGAACCAGGGGCCCACTGAATTAAAGTGCGTCATATACCGGCCCTCAGAAGTTGTATCCGAGCTTGAAGCGGAATTCTTGTTCGGTCTTTTCAATCAGGTGGTAGTCGTCATCCTGACCCTCGAACTTCTCTCCTCCACCCGTCAGCTGCGGCAACCAGGTAAACGTCGCCCACCATTTGGGGCCACCGTAGTGCAATGTAGGGCCTGCAAAAATGCTGTAGCGTTCCTGTCCGACTTCGGTCTCGTATTCTGTTTCATAGAGAATTTCAGCCCCAACAAACCAGCCGGGCGCGAAGCGATAGGTCAAGGCAGTTCCGAGTAGCAGTTCAAGTTCGACTTCCGCATCGGTCGACCACTCGAAATCCTCCGGCAGGTTATCGATATCGCCGCGTTTGGCGTAGGTCGCTTCTACGCCAGCGTTGCCCGCCCATATCATTTGTCCCTCCAGAAAGTACTTTTGACCGATCAGCAGAGAGCCGAAGGAGAGCGTATCTTTGTCCTGGCCAGAATGCGGATCAATCGTTTTGTAATCCAGCTCCCAATACCCCGACAGGCCAAAGTCATCCAGCGCCGGACTGAGGAAGTTGTACTTGGCACTGGCCTCTAGTCCTGAAAACTCTAATCCCGAGTCCTTGTCTTCCGGCAGGTAGCCATCAATCACTATCCCATTGGTATCCACTGCCTGGCCCACCAGAGAACCCGAAACGGTAAATTTGTTTGTGACACCGTATTCCAGTTCAATTTGCGTATCCCAGGCCTCGTAGTGCCCGTCACTCTTACCCTTTCTATTCGTCACTATGGTGTAACCCTCCCAGCTATACTCGGGAAGCGTTTCCGCTCCTTTCACATAACCGAACAGGTTTTCGTCCGCCAGCACGGCTGGACACGCCAGTAGTGCTATAAGCGACATTGTGATTGGTCTTAAATTCATCCTGCTTACCCCTTGTTTAATTGCACTGCGTGGTCCGGCCACACGACAAGGGAAGCATTTAAGCAAAAACCAATCTAGATGTAAATGATAATGATTTGCATTTTGTTTTATATTTATAGCGCTCTTGATTCACACACAATTGTGTGTGGCCTAAAGCACCTCCAGTTCGAGAGATTGGGTCAAAAACCGCCGTAAATCTTCATCCTGTTACAAGTGAATTTGCGAAGTGACCCATGCCCTCAATCGTGCGTCAGCTTTGACCTATCAAAATTCCACAACGCGATCCTGACGCAAAATCCATCCCGCTTCTCCGGCCTCCAGTTTGTACTGGACCTGCCGCGTGCCGCCGGTTGCCTCGGCGTTGGTGTCGACTTCCCGGTAGACAGGAAAGCGGCGTAAAAATGTTCCCTCCGCAACGGCGAACTCGTCATGGCCCATGTAACCTCTCGAAATCTCAGGGTTGTCTTCTAGCGATGGAAGGTAAATCTCGCTCAGGGATTTATTCCGGTTGGACGCGTATGCGATCAGCGATCCATAGGAACCGCTGCCCGCGGAATTAACATAGACGTAAATCTCGGGGTAGCCATCCGCGTTGAGGTCCTCGATCTCGACACTGGTGATGGTGCCATCAGCCTCTGCTTGCATCTCACCCAGGGAATCCCCGGACACAGTGGCCCGAACGGTCACCCGATTAATTGAGCTATCATTGGGACTCTCAACCTCGAAAGTGACACCCTGCAGCACCAATTGGGCGAAGAACGGCTCGGCATGAACCGTGGTTGAAAAAAACGCGGCCACCGCGGTGGCTACTATAAGCTTTGTAAACATTGAGTCTCCTATCGTGACAGTGGGGACAGTATACTTATTTCCGCCTTTCTCCTGACAAAAAAACGGCGCTGGAGAATTAAGTAAACTTGTCCCCGTTCCCGAATCACCTTATTGGTCTGAATTCTGCTAACATCTGCGGCACGACGTGCGGTTGACTTCCCGATATATGTTTCACAGGATAGCACTACCCCATTGTTGTATTGCGGCTAATGGAATTATCTAGCAAACATACTTTTTCAGGAGAAACACATGAAAATCAGGGCTACATTTGCAGGTGCAGTACTTTTTTCCTTTTCACTATTTGCTCAGGCGAATCTCATCAATTTTGATGAGCCTGGAATAACCAACCCCGTGGACAATTTTTATGCAGCAGACGGCGTGATATTTCAAACTGGAGACTGGATTGTAGGGAATGGATTTGGCCAGACATCCCAGCCAAATTTCGCATTTTCTTCAAGTGGAACTGGCTACATGAACATCATTGGAGGGTTTACAAATTCCTTGGACTTCACTTACGGAGCGTTTGTAGATTCTACAGTCAATATTTTTGATGGCCTCAACGGAACTGGCTCTATTCTAGGTTCAATCTCATTGCCGGGGGGTAATCAAAACTCTTTTACCTTTGTTTCGCTCGGCTTTAGCGGAACTGCCCTTTCCGCGGCAATCGTGAGCGCCCAGAATCAGTTTGGCTGGGACGACGTGCAGTTTTCGAAAGGACAGAAAGATATCCCGATAGCCGCCACCCTACCCCTGCTTGGTCTCGGTCTCGCTGCCCTAGGCTACAATCGAAGGAAGCAAAAGCGATACTCCTAGTTCACACCAACCCCGCCGTTGTCCACGCAACAAGCGGCACTGTGGGGACAGTATACTTATTTCCGTCTTTCTCCTGACCAGAAAAACGGCGCTGGAGAATTAAGTAAACTGTCCCCGTTCCCCGAAAAAGTCCCTCGCCACCTCATAAAGGTCAATCTCTAAGCTTACAGGTGCCAATGAAATAGTGGTATGGCCTCTGGGTCACCCCTTGAACGCGTCCCGTGGATGGGTCGAAGTTGAAATATGTCGCGTCTACCATTGCTTTTGCAGTGGGGTTGAACATTCCGTCAGAGTCGAGGGCCACCTCGGTCTCGGTCATAAAGAACTTCACGTTGCAAACTGGCTTGTCTCCAAAGCATTCCATGAATAGCTGACGTTCGGAGGTGTGGTCCTTAATCTTGCCCGTCTCCTGGCCTTTGCAGTCGTATAGACTCATTTCCCCGGCAGTGGCGGCACCACTCACGAGCATAGCCAGCAGGATTTTGTACATCTTTGTATCGTCCTCTCAAGTCATATCTCTGTTTGAGCCTTTAACTAGGATAAACCGATCTCCGCTATTGGGCGATATGGGAAGTCACTGCTCCCACCCTATCAATGTCCGCTTCTGGGAAAAGCGACTTACAACCGGACACCTTCAGCCCGTCCATGTTTGAGTTATTACAGCTAGGCCTTCTTCACAAACTCCGACTTCAGCTTCATCGCACCGATGCCGTCGATTTTACAATCGATATTGTGATCGCCTTCCACCAGCCGGATATTCTTCACCCGCGTTCCCACCTTCACCACGGAGGAGGAGCCTTTCACCTTCAAATCCTTGATCACGGACACGGTATCGCCGTCCTGCAGCGCATTGCCGTTGGCGTCCTGTACCTGCAATCCATCATCGACTGCGCCAACAGTTTCTTCGCCAGACCATTCATGTGCACATTCGGGACAGACGAAGAGATTCCTGTCTTCATAGGTATAGGGCGAACTGCATTGCGGGCACTGCGGTAGATCACTCATAGCGGGTTCCTGTCTGGCGCTGGCCCGGGCCTCAAGCAAGCCCGGATCGGCTTAAAATCGGGGGCGCGCTATTGTAATTGAGCCATCGAGTGCCTGGAAACTGAAACTTCCGAAAACCAGTTATATTAATTCGTATATTCAGAACGAAAAAACTGTCGACTTATGGCTCCGCTTTTGCTTTTATCATAGTCGTGCCTCAGGGCACTGTTCGCTGTATTGCTTTGCCATTCGACAAGCTTATGCAGGCAAACACATCGTTAATTAACATGCCGTCAGAAGTCGCAGGCGTATGTTGGACGCGGCTTCGGGGGCATAGTCTGCCACGGAGGCATACTCTATGAGAAGACAGAAGCGCGATATGAACACCAGGGCATTTGACCGGGGTTACCAGGCGGGAGTCTCGGGGCGCAGCCTCGATTTTTGCCCCCATGAAGATGAGGGCCACCGCCAGCACTGGATATCGGGGTGGCGTGAAGGTCGCAGCGACCAGTGGGATGGCCTCACGGGCGTGTCGGGCGTTCATAAGTTACGCGCAATCTGACGGCTCATTGATCCGCCCTGGTTTTTCTACCAGGGCAGCACTCAGACCAGGAAATCTGGCGCGGCAAAGTAGCGCCGGGTGGAGTAGTATTCAATTATTCGCTAGTCCGATCAGCGCAAGTTGATCAGTAACCGGCGCATCACCCGTTCGCATGACCTACCCACATGCCATGCCAGTAAACGCCGACCACAGCCGCCGTGGCTACAGTTAGACACTGTTCGCTTTGACCCCGAATATTGACTCGATTACTATGCGCCGTGCTCCACCCACGGTACGCCGCACAGTGGACACACCCTAATTCGCGCAACTGCAGGAAAAATGCATGGCCAACGATACACCGCCCCAATTGACCCCCCTCTCCGCGCTGATCTTTGGCTCACGCTGGATGCAACTGCCGCTGTACCTGGGGCTCATCGTTGCGCAGGGCGTTTATGTTGTGCTGTTCCTGAAGGAACTGATCCATTTGATTGGCGGTGCCACCAGCCTGAGTGAACAGCTCATCATGCTGGCCGTACTGGGCCTGATCGATGTCGTGATGATTTCAAACCTGCTGGTAATGGTCATTGTCGGCGGCTATGAAACGTTTGTATCCCGACTGAGGTTGCAGGGCCATCCTGATTTGCCCGAGTGGCTGAATCATGTGAACGCAACCGTACTGAAAGTAAAGCTGGCCATGGCCATCATTGGCATCAGTTCGATCCACCTGTTAAAAACCTTTATCGCGATAGGCACACTTGGCACGGAAGAGTCAGGCTACACAGAGGCGGGCGTCATGTGGCAGACCATCATCCACATTGTCTTCATACTCTCCGCGCTCGGCATCGCCTGGACGGATTACCTGATGTCACTGGCAGTCAAGTCGGCCAAGCAGGGGCAACTGACGGCCACTCACTAATTGTGCCCTGTTATTCAGCGTGATCGATCGACGCACAGGCAATTAGCTTGCCCCCTTCTTTTTGCAGAACGCAATAGGATTCGCGCCACGTACTCAACTCGTGGCCGTCGGCGCCCTGCAGGCGCCAGGTGACTGTTACCAGCGCTGACAGCGCACCTACGGGAATGATCTCAAGGGCTTCGTAACTGCAGGATGCACTGCCAATGGATTTGTAGTTATCCAGATGGTGTTGAAAGTAGCTGGCTATCGCTTTTGCGCCGTTGAATACACGCTGGTTTCCATGTTGATCCACCGCCAGGTACGGGTGGGAAAACAAGCGAGAAACAACTTCGCCATCAAATGTGCCAAACGCGGCTACAAAACTATCGAAAAACGCTGTCACCTCTGCAGTCAATGGTTTCATAATGCCGCGGCCCGCCAAGGATACCTCATGGGTTGTTGTTAGCCAGCGCCTGTGCTCCACGCGCCGTGCTCTGGGCGAGGTCCAGCAACTCCCGGTTGGCCACGGCCAGCATCGCAAAATCCGGCAACGTTGCGGCCTGCAGCTCGGTTAGCATCTGGCGCCAGCGCGTGAGCAGGCGCGCCTCCTGAGCTTCCCAGCGCTCCATGCAATGCGACAGTTCCCTATCCTCATCCATATAGCGCAGCGCGCCCATCGCCAGCGTCCGCTGTTGCCATTCAAGATCCTCCAGGTAACTGTCGCGAGCCATCGCCTGCCACTCGGTATCGATCTTGGCGGATAGGATCTGGGCGGCAAACCAGTCCAGTTGCAGTTCTTCTCCAATCGCAAAGTAAACCCGTGCAACTTCTATCAGTGAAGCCCCGGCCTGCAGGGCTGCCTCGACGATACCGAGCGCTCTGTAACTGTAGTGGGTACCGGCTATAGTCCTGGCCAGATCGGCGTCTACACCCTGTTCCTCGTAGCGTCTACGAAGGCTTTTGTAGTGATCAGCAGTGCTGCCACGCAACAGGGGTGGAAACTCCACCGACAGTTGCTCCACGCCCTCGCGAAACTGTGCGATCAATGCTGTCGGTGAAAGTTGCCGCCTGCGATTGCGCAGGAGCCAGCGTGTCGCGCGTTTTACCAGGCCAATGAGCACCAGCATCATATCCATCTGCGCTTCCGCTGTGACGGCATGATTCAATCCCTCAACCTGGTCCCACAGCGCGGGAATCTGGTAAATTTCCATCACGGCCATATAGGCACAGGCCACGTCATCAACCGATGCGCCTGTGGCTTTCTGCTGGCGCAATACGAAATTAAGGCCCATGCGGTTGATCATATCGTTGGCAATCTGGGTCGCCACAATCTCCTTGCGCAACCTGTGTTCCTGCACTTCCGTCGGGTATAACTCCACCAGGCGTGGCGGGAAGGCGTGGTGAAGTGCACTGGTAAGACACGCGTCGTGCTGCAACTCGGAATCGATCAACTGCTCTTTCAGCGCCGCCTTGTTGTAGGAAACGAGTACTGAGAGTTCCGGCCGTGTCAGCGTTTTTCCCTGCGCGCGCCGCTCCAGCATCTCCTCGTCTGTCGGAATGAACTCCAATGCCCTGTCGAGGCGTCCAGTATCGGAAAAGTCCTTGATGAAACGCTGGTATTCCGTCGCTCGCGATTCCGCCTGGTACTCCACCAGGCTGATGGCCTGGGCCTGGCGGTAGTTATTCTGCAACACCAGCTCGGAAACACTGTCCGTCATCTCGACCAGTAGCGCATTGCGATCCTGCGGTGACAACTCGCCGCGCGCCACCACGGCGTTGAGTAGAATCTTGATATTCACCTCGTGATCCGAGCAATCGACGCCACCGGCATTGTCGATAAAATCGGTGTTACAGCGGCCACCCGCCAGGCAGTACTCGACACGCCCCAACTGTGTCAGGCCGAGGTTGCCACCCTCTCCCACCACACGACAGCGAAGATCTTCACCGTTGACGCGCAGCGCATCGTTGGCTTTATCGCCCACCGCCATATGCGATTCATCGGCCGCCTTGACGTAGGTCCCGATGCCGCCGTTCCACAGCAAATCGACGCGGGCACGCAACAGGTAGGAGATCAACTCGGTGGGCGTAACCTGGGCCGCGTCGATATCAAACCGTTGCCGGATCTCGTCTGAGAGCGAGATTGACTTGGCGGAGCGCTCAAATATACCGCCGCCCTCGGAGATCAAATCCGTACGATAATCCAGCCAACTGGAGCGCGGGAGATCAAACAGGCGCGTTCGCTCGGCAAAACTGGCGCTGGCATCCGGATTCGGGTCGATAAAGATATGCTGGTGATTGAAGGCCGCTACCAGGCAAATATGCTCGGATAACAGCATGCCATTGCCAAAGACATCGCCCGCCATATCGCCGATTCCCACCACAGTGAAATCGGTGGTCTGGATATCGATATTCATCTCGCGAAAATGACGCTGTACAGACACCCAGGCTCCGCGAGCCGTAATACCCATTTTTTTGTGGTCGTAGCCGGCGCTGCCGCCGGAGGCGAAGGCATCCCCCAGCCAGAATTTGTATTCCGCGGCAATGCCATTGGCAATATCAGAGAACGAGGCAGTCCCTTTGTCTGCCGCCACAACCAGATAGGGATCCTCATCGTCCTTGACCACCACCTGACGCGGCCGGGTGATGCCGTCCTCGGAGCGGTTGTCCGTGATGTCCAGCAACGCCCGGATAAACAACTGGTAACAGGCGATACCTTCCTGTTGTATCTCGTTGCGTGACATACCCTCGCGCATCTGCCGGGCCACGAATCCGCCCTTGGCTCCCACCGGGACGATCACGGCATTCTTCACCTGCTGTGCCTTTACGAGGCCCAGCACTTCGGTGCGGAAATCCTCAAGACGGTCAGACCAGCGCAACCCGCCGCGCGCCACCTTGCCGCCGCGCAAGTGCACGCCCTCAACCCGCGGGGAATAAACGAAAATCTCATAGAGCGGCACAGGCTGCGGGACATCGGGGATGTCAGACGGTCGCAGCTTGAATGAAAAATAGGATTTGAGCGCGCCAGTTTCATCAAGCTGGAAAAAGTTGGTTCGCAGTGTTGCCTTTATCACGCGTACAAACTGCCTGATGATGCGATCCTGCCCGAGGTTTGGAACCTCCTCAAGTGCCTGCAGTATGCGTTGTTCCAACGCCTGCTCACGCTCCTGCCGGAAGTTGTCGTCGCCTTCAAAATCGGGCGCGAAGCGTGTGAGGAACAACTCAACAATAGCGCCCGTGATATGCAGATGACTGGCAAGCGTTTCCGCGACGTACTCCACACTGTAGGGAAACTGCAACTGGCGCAGATAGCGCGCATAGGCCCGCAGCAGTGCTATTTCCCGCCAGTCCAGCTGCGTTCCCAGCAACAGTTTATTGAAGCAGTCGTTCTCGGCTTCCCCGTTCCAGATGCGCACGAACGCGTCCTCGAACTCCTCCTTCACCTCGTCCATCACAATGTCGTGGGACAGGGAGTAGATCAGGCTGAACTCCTGGACCCAGAAGAAGCGCCCATCGCGGTGGTGAACCGCGTACGGGCGCTCGGTGACAACACGCAGCCCGAGGTTTTCCAGCATGGGCAACACATCGGACAATGGCAGGCTGGAATCGGAGTGATAGAGGCGCAGTCGCAGGCTGTCTTCACCCTCGCCCTGCCGATAGAAATCCAGCCCCAGCCCCCGGCCCTGCATCAGGCCGAGAATGTGCCGGATATCGGAAGCTGCCACCTGGGGATCGAAATCATCGCGATACCCGGGCGGAAAACCTCCCGCGAAATCGCGCACCAACGGCTCGCCCTGTTCGGCACCAAACTCCGTTGTCAGTTGGAGTGCGAGCCTGTCCGGCCACGCCAGCATGGCCTGGACGATTTCCTCCTCGACGGCGGCCGTGTCAAACTCAAGGGGAATCGAGGGATCCACCCGCAGTACAAACTGGACGCGCACCAGTATCGACTCGGAAAAGAAAGCGGTGAAATCCAGCTCCTCCGCGTTGAAGGTTTTTACCAGAATCGCCTCTATCTTGAGGCGTTGCTCGGTGCTGTAGTGATCGCGCGGCACGTAAACCAGACAATTGACGAATTTCCCGTGCACATCCTTGCGCACGAAAAGTCGTGTTTGCCTGCGCTCCTGTATCGCGTTCACGGCGTTCACGGTGGCACACAGCTCTTCAGTTCCCGACAAAAAAAGCTCATCCCGGGGAAAACTGTCCAGCACGCGTCGCAACTCCCTGCTCTCGTGTTCCGACCAGTGCAGGTCGGACAGCGCCATCACATGCTCCACCTTGCGCCGCACAATGGGGATGAGCTCAGGATCCATGGTGTACACGCCTGAGGTATGCAGGCCCAGGAACCGGTGTTGCCCGACAACATTACCGGCGGCATCGAAAACCCGGATTTCAACGCAGTCCGGATAGGCTATGCGGTGAACCCGCGAACGCTTGCCGGATTTGGAGAAGCTCAACTGCTCCTCCCGAAGCTGTTCCGGCGTGAGCCGAACCAGGTCCAGCTCAAGATCCTGCACACCGCGTGTGGCCACCTGCCGCAACAGGCCCAGGCTGCGTTCCGTATTCACGGTAACCCGACCGGTGCCCGGCGCCACATCCAGGTACTCGTATCCCAGCAGGATCATGTGCTGGTCGCCGAGCCAGTGCAGGAAGTCTATCGACTCGTTTCGGCTGTCCTGCGCGACACACTCACTGTGGGCAATCTCCGCCGCCACATCGCGCAGGCGCCGACTCATCGCACCGAAGTCCCGCACCACGATGGCAACCTCCTCCAGAATCTCGGCAACGGTGGTGCGCAGTTCGCCCAGTTCTTCCGGCCGGGACTGCCGACTGATCTCAAAAAATAGCAAGGATTCCAGGGGGCCTGCGCTTTGCTGGTCATCCTCCACCGGCAGCACTTCAATGAGTTCTCCCGCCGGTGAGCGGCGTGTCGGCAGGTTGGAACTGACGACGGTATGGACGCCCAGGTTGCGCCGGTTCAGTTCACCGCGCACGGAGGCTGTGCAAAAAGGGATGCCCTGGCACAGTACCACCAGTGTTGTGTAGCGACTGTCCCAACGCTGTTCATCGTCTTCAGGGTTGAAAATACCCACCAGCGGGCCATCGCCCGGCCACTGGCGGATAAACCTGAGCAGACCGGTGAGGCATCCATAGAGGTCGTCGACACTGCGCCCGCTAAGGTCCGCCGGTTGGAAGCGCCAGAAAAATGCAGACGACAGGTTGTGCAGCGACTGCCGATCCCCATCCCCTGCATCCGCATCGATGCGCGATGCCAGTTCTCCCAACAAAACCTCTTTGCGCTTACCACTGGACATGCCGTAGACCCTCGAATTCCATGTGTCGTGACTTGATGGCGATTATTATTGCACTCGGTCCAGTCTAACGCATCCTGCACCCGTTGCACCCGACAGCGGAACTTTTTGCGTGGGCGCCAGTCACAGGAGTCAATCCAGCCAATGATGGCCTGTCGCGCTGTACTGGCGGGTCGCATTGGTTACAATGCGGAGCGCCCAGAGGGGCGACTTTTTTCAACCAGACCCACAGGAGTATTCGTGGCAAACGCAGATATCCGAGCACTTGAGAACTGGCTGAGCGGCCAGATCATCGGCCAGGCACATTTGGTACAGCGGCTGATCATCGCCCTGTTGGCAGACGGGCACCTGCTGGTGGAAGGCGCACCCGGTCTCGCCAAAACACGGGCCATTAAATCCCTGGCGGATGGCATTGAGGGGAGTTTTCATCGCATCCAGTTCACACCCGACCTGTTGCCGGGTGATGTCACCGGCACGGAAATCTACCGGCCGCAGGAAGCCAGCTTCCATTTCCAGAAGGGTCCGGTGTTTCACAACCTGGTGCTGGCCGACGAGGTCAACCGCGCTCCGGCCAAAGTGCAATCGGCCCTGCTGGAGGCCATGGCGGAACGCCAGGTGAGTGTCGGCAGTGAAACCTACTCGCTGCCCGACCTGTTTCTTGTGATGGCTACCCAGAACCCGATAGAACAGGAAGGCACCTACCCGCTGCCCGAGGCACAGCTGGACCGGTTCCTGATGCATGTGAACGTCGGCTACCCGGATACGGCTGCGGAAACGGAGATACTGCGATTGACCCGCAACGAGGCAAGCCGGGGACTCGGCAAACCGCCCGCGCCACTGCCGCAGGAAGCGGTATTCGGCGCTCGCCAGGAGATTCTGGCCCTGCATATGTCTGATGCCGTCGAACAGTACATGGTGCAACTGGTGATCGCCACGCGCGCGCCCGCTCGCTACAGCGAAAAACTTGCGGGTTGGGTCGAATACGGCGGCAGCCCGCGCGCGACGATTGCAATCGATCGCTGCGCCAGGGCACATGCCTGGCTGAAGGGCAGGGATTTCGTCAGCCCTGACGACATCCAGGCCGTGGCGGCCGATGTGCTGCGGCACCGGCTTATACTGAGTTTTGAGGCCGAGGCCAACGGCGTGACGCCCGACAAGGTGATTGAGGAACTGCTGGCTATCGTTCCCGTAGGCTGACGTCAGATGCAACTGGCCGACATCAACACGCCCGCCCGGGGTGCCTATGCGCAGCTCGACGAGCTTATTGCCCTGCGTTTTCCGGCGAAGCAGTTAAAGCTTGGACGCAGGAATCGCGCACTGAGCAATCTGGCCGGCCCCGTCAAATCAAACTTCCGCGGACGCGGCATCGATTTTGAGGAGGTCCGCAGCTACCAGCCCGGCGACGATATCCGCACCATCGACTGGCGAGTGACAGCGAGAACCGGCAGCGCACATACCAAACTGTTTCGCGAAGAGCGCGAGCGCCCGGTGCTGGTGGTCGTCGACCAACGCAACAGCATGTTTTTCGGCTCCAGTTACTGCTTCAAGTCCGTATTGGCGGGGCACCTGGCCAGCCTGCTTGCCTGGAGTGCGCTCAACGGCGGTGACCGGGTTGGCGGACTGGTATTCAATAACGACGAACACCAGGAAATCAGGCCGCGGCGCAGCCGTAAAGCGGTATTAACGCTGTTGTCGCAAATCAGCAGCTACAACAGCGCATTGCCCTTAAGCAGCGCAAACGAGACAGGCAGCTTCGCCGGGATGCTGTCCAACCTGCGACGGATTACCCGGCCCGGTAGCAGCCTTTTCCTGATCAGTGATTTTCGCGGCGCCTCCGACGAAGGGGCGCGAGAGCACCTGTTCGAACTGGCCAAGCACACCGAACTGACTGCCCTTGCCTGCTCCGATCCGATGGAATCCGATCTGCCCCGGGCCGGCACCTATGCCGTGACCAATGGCAGTGAGCGCAGTGAACTGCACACGGGCAACAGGCAGTTGCGCGACAGCTACCGCCTGCGCCTGCAGCAACAACACGAGCTGTTGCGCAACGACCTGGCCCGCTTGGGGGTCCCCCTGCTGCAGGCATCCACCCACCAGCCACCTTTCGGCCTGTTGCAAACGTATTTTGGGGAGACGCGCCGGTGAACCCGCAGGATCCGCTCGCCAACCTGCATCCGCTGCGGGAACCCGAGTTGATCGGCTGGTGGCCGCTGGCGCCCGGATGGTGGCTGCTACTTGCCCTGGCGATCCTCATTGTGGCGGTTGCGATCTACCTGGCCCGTAAACATTACAGTAAGAACGCCTATCGGCGCCGCGCCCTGCGCCAGTTGCAGGCACTGCTCTCACAGTATGAGGCAGATGGAAATACCGGGGATTACCTCGGCAACGTCAACGCGCTGCTCAAAAGTGTCGCACTGCGCGCGTATCCGGGCGACAGTGTTGCGAGTCAGCACGGCGAATCCTGGCGCCTGTTCCTCAACCGCTCCCTGCCGCCCGAGGCACAATTACCCGCTGCTTTCGACAATGCCGTGTACCAACCCCAGGCGCCCGATATCGACATGATGCAGTTACACAGTGCAGCGCTGCACTGGATTAAGAAACACAAGGCGGCCGCATGATTGAATGGATCTGGCCATGGTTGTTGTTACTGGCGCCCCTGCCCTGGCTGGTGCGACGCCTGTTGCCTCCTGCGACCTCTCAGCAGCCCGCAGTGCGCGCCCCGTTTTACACGGAGTGGCAGCAAATTGCCGAATCACCCGGCGGACGCACATCAACGGGCAACGCAGTCCCCGCCATCGCATTGTGGCTGTTGTGGCTGCTACTGCTATTGGCTGCCGCCAGGCCGATGTGGATCGGCGAACCGGTGGAACTCCCCAACAGCGGGCGCGACCTGATGATGGCGGTGGATATCTCCGGTTCGATGCGCATTGAGGACATGCAGGTAGGCCAGTCACTGGTTCCGCGTGTCGATGCCGTCAGGCAAGTGGGCGCGCAGTTTATCAGCCAGCGCAGTGGCGACCGGCTGGGGCTCATCCTCTTCGGCAGCAACGCCTATGTGCAGTCACCTTTGAGTTTTGATACCAACACGGTGGAGCGCTTCCTGTCAGAAGCACAGATCGGCTTCGCCGGTGAGGAAACGGCCATCGGCGACGCTATCGGATTAGCAGTAAAACGCCTGAAGGAACGGCCCGCTGAAAGTCGCGTCCTGATCCTGCTCACCGATGGGCAGGATACGGCCAGTTCAGTAAAGCCGCTGGATGCTGCCAAGCTTGCCGCCAAACTGGGTATTCGTATTTACACCATCGGTATTGGCGCGGATTCGCTCACCCTGCCCGGCCTGTTTGGTTCCAGCTTTGGCAGCCGACAGGTCAACCCGTCAGCGGAGCTCGATGAAACCACCTTGCAAAATATTGCACACCTCACTGGAGGCGAGTATTTCCGCGCCCGCAACCCGCAGGAACTGGTGAATATCTACCAGTTGCTCGACGAACTGGAACCGGTGGAGCAGGAAACCACGCTGTACCGACCCCGGCAGGCGCTTGGTT
>JAGRIK010000326.1 GCA_020443325.1 Halioglobus sp. | reverse complement strand
TGCCTGGTAATTGAAGTCCCTGGTGGGGGAGTCCCGGATGGCCCACAGAGCACACCTGTTTTCACTGCGCATCGGTCACGCCCTGCGGGAGGCGTGTTTTGGCAGCGAGCGCTACACTCTGTCCCGGTTCCAGAAAGATGTGCTGGCGGGGGCAACCGTCGGGGTTATCGCGATCCCGTTGGCGATGGCGCTGGCGATAGCCAGCGGCGTGGCGCCGCAGTACGGGCTCTACACAGCCATCATCGGCGGGTTCGTCATCGCCCTGACCGGCGGCAGTCGCTTCAGTATCTCCGGGCCGACCGCGGCTTTCGTGGTCATTCTCTACCCAATAGCCCAGAGCTACGGGCTCGCAGGCTTGCTGCTGGCGACTATCCTGGCCGGGCTGATCCTGGTTGCCATGGCCTACGCGCGCCTGGGTCGCTTCATAGAGTACATTCCCGAGTCGGTAACCCTCGGTTTTACCGGTGGCATAGCCATTGTTATCGCCACCCTGCAACTGCAAGACTTTTTCGGCCTGTCTCTACAGGAAATGCCGGAGCACTATGCAGACAAGGTCTGGTTGCTGCTCATGTCGATTGGCGGGCTCGACGCTGCGAGCGTCTTTGTGGCCCTGGTGACGCTGGGTATCTTGCTGTACTGGCCGAAACTGAGAACGGCGATCCCTCCCCATTTGCCTGCGGTGGTGATCGCCAGTGTTGTCGGTGTGTTCCTTGCCAATATGGGATACGCCGTGGATACGATCGGTTCCCGATTCACCTATTTCATGCCGGATGGCTCGACTGGCATGGGAATTCCGCCTTACCTGCCGGACTTTGCCTGGCCATGGCAGCAGCCGGGTCCCGGTGGCCAGCCCTTCGAGTTCACCTGGTCACTTGTGGTCAGCCTTCTTCCCTCGGCGTTCGCAATTGCGATGCTGGGTGCCATCGAGTCGTTGCTGTGTGCGGTAGTACTGGACGGGATGACGGGCAAGCGCCACAGTGCAAACAGCGAGCTGCTCGGGCAGGGTCTGGGCAATATTATTGCCCCATTCTTTGGCGGTATTACCGCGACTGCGGCCATTGCGCGTTCGGCGGCCAATCTCAAAGCAGGGGCGGAGTCGCCGGTTGCGGCCATGATCCACGCCCTGGTCGTGTTGCTTGGCCTGGTGGCGCTCGCTCCGCTGCTGGCCTACCTGCCCATGCCCGCCATGGCGGCCTTATTGATCGTGGTGGCCTGGAATATGAGTGAGGCGCCAAAGTCAGTGCATCTGGTCAGGCATGCGCCAGGGCGGGATATTGCGGTGTTCCTCACCTGCCTGTTGTTGACGGTCTTTTTCGATATGGTGATAGCGATTACCGCGGGCGTGCTGCTGGCCTGTATCCTGTTTGTCAAC
Source organism: Halioglobus sp. (assembly GCA_020443325.1). Taxonomy (GTDB): domain Bacteria; phylum Pseudomonadota; class Gammaproteobacteria; order Pseudomonadales; family Halieaceae; genus Marimicrobium. Next base: position 5,515 of record JAGRIK010000326.1, on the reverse strand, counting down.
GAGATGGCGTCGATGACCAGGGTCACAGACATCAGCGGCAACAAAAAGCTGGTCGATGTGACCCTTCCCGATCGGTGGGCGGTTCTGAAAATTAACGGCCCGCTGTTTTTCGCCGCCGCAGACCGTGCTTTTGGCGAGATCTCGGCCAGTATGTCCGCGCTAGATGGTGTGATTCTCTATATGGACGGCGTGACGCTGCTTGACGCTGGTGGGGTTGCGGCGATGAATAAACTTGTCACCTACTGTGCCAGGGAGGGAAAGCAGGTGATATTTGCCGACCTGCAGTTCCAACCCCTGAAAACCCTCGCCAGGGCGGACGTCGAACCCATACCAGGCGTGACATCTTTTTACCCGACACTTAACGAGGCCATTCATCATTTCAGCTAAGCTGGAAATACCGTTATGAAACTATCAGACGCAAAGTTGAAGTTCGAAGCAGACTATTTTGATTTCGTGGAGATCAGGAAAAACCCGGGCAATATAAGTGAGTACATTGCCCTGCTTTACGGCCGGGACGGCAAGTCATACATGCTCTGTAATGAAGAGGACGTGGTGGTCTCATCGCGGGAGTTGGAGCATCTGGTCCTGATGCTCAAGGGAGTTGGAATCAGGAAAGCAAAAATCTATTTTTGAGGCAATAAGTCGCGAAAATACTTGTGCAGGTCAAATTTCAACCAGTCGGCATTCCAAGGACAATTATTATTCCCTATAGTTTTTGGTAATTTTGCCCGCAGTCAACAGTTGAGCCGGGGCTGCGCGGCGCTTAGTTTGTGCAAACCGTGTGCCGCCCGCCGTGGCGGTTCGCGCAGATCATCTCAAGGAGGTATTCACGTGAACAAATCGATGCTGACAGGCACCGTACTGGGTGTGGCAGTGGCGACTGCCGCCGGTAGTTTCGCCGGCTACAAGATGCTTTCCGGGCCCGATTTCGCCGAGGTGCTCGCCGTGGTGCCTGTTACCGAAAGTGTGAGTACCCCCCGGGAGACGTGCAGTGATGTCGTCGTCACCCGGCAGAAGCCGATCCAGGATCAGCACAAGATTGCAGGCACCGCGATTGGCGCCGTCGCAGGCGGCCTGGCCGGTGACGCCCTCGGCGGCGGCGGCAAGAATACCGGGGCCAAAATCGCGGGGGCGGTCGTGGGCGGCATCGCCGGGAACCAGGTCCAGGGCAAGATGCAGTCCAGCGACACCTACCAGACCACAGAGCGGCGCTGCAATACCGTCCACGACGTGAGCCAGCGCACGGTTGGCTACGACGTCACCTATCGCCTCGGTGACGAAACCCAGCAGGTTCGCATGAAATATGACCCCGGCTCTGTCATCCCGGTGCGTGACGGCCAGCTGGTGCTGAGCAGGGAGGGGTAATGCGCGGCCCCACCCGGCGTCGAGTACGCCGGGTGGGGCCTGCCGTGCCGCACGGCATCATGGACCAGTCTCCCGGCGGGGAGGTGTACAGGGTGCGGTCAGCTATACTTGCGTGCGTTTAGTCTCCGCGCGCTACCCTGCAGTGCTGTGAACTGGGTGTCGCTCAATCTCAACAGCGTCCTGTGATCACCCGATTCGATGAACACCTCCGGTTGCTCGAACAGGCTGGTGTCCACCAGTACCGGTAATCCGTAGGCCTGGCCCAGTGCCGGTACCGCACCGGCGGCACAGTCCGGGAACAGGTCAGTCAATTCATTCTCGCTGGCAAGGCACAGAGTCTCGTCCAGTGCCCGATGCAAACGGCCCAGGTGAACCATATTGTCAGCCGGTATCACCATGACGAGGAAGGAATCATCCGCACGTTTCAGGACCACCCCCTTGGCTAAGCGTCGGCCGGGTACGTGGGCCGCCGCTGCGGTCCGGGCGCTGGATACGGTGCTTTCATGGGATACGGTTTCATATGCGACGTGGCGCTGTTCGAGCCACGTTTTGACTGTCGATGCGACTGGCATGAGCAACCTCCTGCACGCCAGGCGTGCGTGCGCTGGAGCCGCCTTTATAGCCTAGCTCAAGTTCAAACGAGTGCAAGCTGCCCGGGAGCGCCACAACTTGTGGAGCGGGGTTGGCGCGCAACACTGCGGGTATTCCCGCGTCGGTCGGGGCAATCACCGCCGCCCGGGCAAATCGCCGGGTGGGGAGAGCGAGGTGTTGCCGGGTAACACGGGCCTTACCGGCGAACTCGGCAGCGGCTGCCAGCTGCCCTTGCCGGCGGGGTTGGCGCGACCCGCGGGAGCTGATTGCAGCCAGTCTATAGGTTTACCTGAGGGAGTTTGCACAGTCGCGTTGCCGAACTGGTCGACTTCATAATCCAGCTGGTGCCCCCGGTTATCCCGGTAGACACTCTGCCCGATACTGTTGGTGTCGCCGTGGATGACTTCATCCGGAGTGCTGCAAAGCGTCGTTCCCTGCGGATCGGTATAACAGGTCGTCTGCGCCAGGCAGGGCAGTGAGAGCAGGAGCGGCAGCAGCGCCGGAAGAATCCTGGTCATTGTCATAGCGTCAGCCCAGTCTCGAGCGCCTGGCCTGGCTTCGACCCATATGTTGCTCCTGCAGAATACGGTCAGCCGCGACCCCGAGGAGATTGGCAAGTGATTGCAGGTAGTCCTTGTCCTCGTCGGAGGGGGCGTTGCCGCGCTTAAGGAATACCATTATCAAGCCGAGGGCTTCCCGGGACCCGGTGATGGTACATGCAAAGCCATGACTGACCTGCTCTGCATCCAGATACTCTGTCCCATAGAGGCGACAGCCGACCTCACCCGGAACAGCCGAGACTACCCCCCCGGAACGGAGGGCTAGATCAGCCAGTGATCCCTGTTCCACCGTAAACGGCTCCGCCGCAATACAACTGCGCGGTATACCGACGCCGGCCTCTACGGAGAGCTGGTTCTTTACCGGGCCAAGGCTGCAGACCAGCGCGTACTTTGCATCCAGCGTTTCGTAGAGACAGTAAGCCAGGTTGTGCATCATCGGGGGCAGGGCCTTGCTGAGCAGCATTTGCTCACCGAGCAGGTATAGCGTGGTGAGTTTGCGATCGCGCTTGGCAATCTCCCGCTCAGCTCGTTTGCGCGCCGATATATCTCGCCAGATGGCGTCGCTGTAGCCGGCACCACCATCTGAATCGCGATAATGGACGGCACTGAGGCTCACATCGATGATACTGCCGTCCTTGCACTGGGCCTGTAGTTCGATGTCGTCCACCCGCCCGGTGTCATGAAACTCGCTGAATGCCGCCATGGCCCGGCGCCTGCATCCCGGTGCATAGAGTTCGCTCCGGGGCATTCCAATCAGCTCGTCTTTGGTATATCCCAGTTTGCTGGCCGTAGTCGCATTGCAGCGGACCACTCTCTGGGTTTCCAGGTCTATCGACAACAGCATGTCGGGCGCATTATCGTACTGCAACTGGAGTTTGCGCTCAGAATCTCTCAGCGCTTTGTTCGCAGCTTCGAGTTGCCTGGCATGTCTTGCAAGTGTGCGTCTCTCCATGGGCCGGAAGATGAACAATCCTGTACCCAGCAACGCCAGCAGCGTGATGCCGCCCAGCAGTATGTCCATCGCGATGCTGTGCTCGACTGCCTGTTCGCTCTCCGCCTGGTACTGCGCCACCACCTGGTCCAGCAGGGCTACCATCGTGAAGAGCTTGTCCTGGATATAGTGGAAGTCGACATTGTCGGTGGCCAGGCTATCCGCAGAGGCATTCGCCAGTGCGCGCGCGCTATCGGTAAACTTTCGCAGCCCGGTATCGATCTCGGCAGGTGGCCGGAAGTAGAGGGCTTCCACCGCGGGTGACAGGGCGCCGAAATCGGCAAGCAGGGTGTTGTGTGCGTCTTCGATCTCCACCAGCGTTGCTGCCAGTTCAGCGCGCAGCGGGGCAAGCTGACGCGGGTCACCGGTATGTGCAATCGCGTTGCTGAGTGTCCCGATACGCTCCACCAGCAGGCGCTGACGACCGGCGAGGTTTACCTGCAGGGCGTCGTCCCTCACTTGCGCGACGCTACTTGACCAAACAATGTGACCCAACAGAATGAATGCGGCCAGCAACGCCAACGCAAAGACGTACGATGCCCGGATAGAGTTGGCGTTGAACATATTGATATCGTTATCCGCCCGCTTGGTCACGTGCCAGCTGAGCAGGCGACCCTAGCATAAAAGCCGGATATACACCATACATTTAGTGAGGTTATTGCGCCTGTCCCGGGGAAAGCGCCAGCAGCCGTGGCTCCGGCGATTGGATAAATCGAACCCTGTGGGAAGCTGCTCCGCTTCGCTGCACTTCCTGAACCAGAAGCACGGGCACCGCTTTCATACGCGTACCATCGAGTTCGGGCAGGAGGTGGGCCTTGCGTCGCCCGTTCAGGCGGGACTAAAGTGTGACGCTGAGACGTGGCTGCGAAGGTGAGGAGAGCAGTATGCAACTCTGGCGGTTTCTGACACCAAATGCCCTGGGATTCACCCTGAAAAATGCGGCCCATGCCCTGATCGACAAGATCACAGGAGCACCACCCAGGGTAACCCTGGCAGCGGAATATGTAGCGAGGCATGCCCGGGCGGGGGACCCGGAGAGCTTACTGCGTACGCTGGACAGGTTTGCCCTTGAAGAGCGCTGGCTGATGAGCGTCGGGCCGGAGAAGGGGCCGCTTGTGAGTGAGCTGGCCGAACGCCTGCCGAACGAGGTCAGGGTGCTGGAGCTGGGTGCCTACTGTGGATATTCGTCGATTCTGATTGCCCATACCCTGGGGCAGGGCGCTACCGTCGTATCGATCGAGGTGGACGCTGCCGCAGTCGCCAGCGCCCGGCGCAATGTGGCGATGGCGGGGCTATCCCGGCGGGTAAGCTTTCTGCACGGCCCGTCAAGCGAGCTGATACCCGGTTTGGATGGCCAGTTCGATCTGGTATTTCTCGACCACTGGAAAGACCTGTACAAGAAAGACCTGCAGCTTATCGAGGAGCACCGCCTGCTCAAGCCCGGTGGCATTGTGGTGGCGGACAATGTGGGTGCCATCTTCAACCCCGATGAATACCTGGAGTACGTGCGCGGTTGTGGCCGCTACCAGTCTGAGCACCGTCTCGCTACCATCGAGTACACCTCGGTGCCCGACGCGGTGGAGATCTCCGTCTACAGGCCCTGAAACGACGCCGCTGGCGTCGTCCCCTTTTCCTTTCCTTTCCTTTCCTTTTCTCCCGTCATGTCGACTGCGGTGGCGATAATCTCAGTATTGGTCTTTCGGCCCCAGCTTCATCAGCACATTCATCACCCGCTGCATGCCGTTGCGGGCGGGCTGGCGGGTGAGGGTCTCCCTGTCGTCCTGCCAGAACAGCTTGCCGTCGTCGTCCAGTTGTACATGCCAGGCGTTGGCGCCGGACATGTCGCGCCGGATGATGCTGGCCATGTCCCCGGCCAGTCTGGGTGAATCGACAAACAAGCCCATTTCGGTATTGATTGTTGCCGAGCGCGGGTCGAGGTTCATGGAGCCAACGAACACGTAGCGCCCGTCAGCCACGGCGCATTTACTGTGCAGGCCCGAAAAGCCCG
>JAGRIK010000325.1 GCA_020443325.1 Halioglobus sp. | reverse complement strand
TCTTGTAGTGCTACTTCAAGTAACTTTCATGCCTGATTTGGAAACAACCTGGGAAGGGAAGAGGGGTAACGTTACCCTCGCGCATTGTTAAACTACTGATTGCGTAGTCTCTGCGCATTCGTCAAGTATTTTTCGCGATGTTACCGTTTTATGACAACTTTTGATCAAGCTGCTGTTTCACTGCAATTCCGTGACAGTTTGATGATGGACGTCAGTCGCCCCGGTAGACACAGCCGCTGGTGCAGGTTTCACGAATTTCCACTTCACTCAACAGCGGTACATCCGGTTTGAGCCGATCCCATATCCACCTGGCGATATTTTCGCTGGTGGGATTCTCGAGGCCAGGGATATCGTTCAGGTAGCGATGATCCAGTTGATCGTAGAGCGGGTTGAAGGCAGATTTCAGTTCGGCGAAGTCCATGACCCAACCACTGGGCTCGGGTGCCTCACCGGTTACGACCAGCCGCACTTGAAAAGAATGCCCATGCAGGCGCGCACATTTGTGCCCGTCTGGGACGTTGGGCAGGCGATGTGCGGCTTCGAAGTGAAACTCTTTGTAGATTTCCATTGTGGTGTGCTCGGTGGCCTGCGCCTGTAATAGCAGAGTTAGCGGCAGATGTCGCTATCGCCGGGGCGCTTTTCGTGTGTGTTTGTGGCGGGGATTTTACTACTAAAATCAAAGGCTTTTAATATTTCTGTTTTTTTCGCATTTTGTCCGACGAGGCATTGACCGCTCAATCAGAATCTCTATAATGCGCGTTCTCGGTTTTGGGGTGGTTAGCTCAGCTGGGAGAGCATCTGCCTTACAAGCAGAGGGTCGGCGGTTCGATCCCGTCACCACCCACCATTTTCACCGAGTTGTTTTTTCTACCGTGGAGCGGTAGTTCAGTTGGTTAGAATACCGGCCTGTCACGCCGGGGGTCGCGGGTTCGAGTCCCGTCCGCTCCGCCATTTATTTCCTGCCAGAATCGACAAAGCACATACCAGAAGCCACGCAGTTGCAGGCGCCGGAGCGTCTGAGCTGTTGTTGTACTGCCTGTTATTCCAGCTCGCATGGGTCCAACTGCCCACAGACGTTGTATCCGGTGATATGCGGCCTCCCATGTATAACGTTGCCGTTTCCGGACCCTCCCTGGATGCCCAGGGTCCAACAAAGTTGCGCCAGAAATACCCGGAAACGAAAGGGATCGTCGCGTTGGCGTTATCGGCGTTAACGGTAGTAAAGAGGTCACAGTGGTCTCCGCCGGATGCCAGGCAGCCCAGGGTTTTTGTCGTAGGCTCCGTGTCGTAAACAGTGCCGCTCAAGAATCCGCCGGGAGAAAAAATATCATGCAGCGCCGTTGACGCCAGTTGCGCAAAATCGGTCGAATGCACATCTCCCTGCCAAATCTCATTGAACGAAACGTCCCAGAGTCCGTAGCCCGATACCTCTACGCCATTGATGCCGGTCAGCTTCGAATTGCCATCAAATATCCCGATTGGCGCGGCGTTAACGCTAGCTCCATAAAGTAGAAAAAGCCCTACTGAAAGTCTGACCAAGCCGTTTACTGCTTTGCCTGAATTACCCATTGTCCAAATCCCCTGTAAAGTCGATTTTTATGTCGTTGCAGAATAGAAGTTGAGGCCCAATACCCCTACTTATTGTGTTAACAATATTCTGGATAGCAAAACTTGTACCAGTACGGTTAAGTATCTGATTGTAAAGACTAATCAATGAAAATCGGGACTTTCGCTAGCGATTTTTTGTAAAGAATGGTGACAGTGAATGAGAACCCGCCACTGCGCGGACAGGCCCGCCGAGGTGGTTTCTCCCTGAGCGTAATACCGCCGAGGCATCACCAGGCGGGTTTCAGTATCATGCATCGCTGGCTGGATTCAGCCTGTTTCCGCTTCTTTACTCTTTGGATCGGGTTTGGGAAACCCGAGGAAACGGGACGTGAGATTTTTGTATGTCAAAAATCGGGATCCATAATTGCGTTCCAGCCACTGCTCCTCAACGAACGGGGCGAGAAGGTACATGAATGCCCAGCACGCCAGCAGGATAGTGACGTAGTGTGAATTGACAAAGAACCCCCAGCCTGTCATTCCGACCCATGATGCGACATAGATCGGGTTTCTACTCCATCGATATAGCCCTGACACTACAAGGCCTTCCTTTTCTCCATGCGCATTCGCCCATCCCAGTTTGGCGCTGAGAACTGTGGCTGCACCGAATCCCAGAACGAGTAGAGGGAGCCATAAAAAATAGCGCATCCAGGGTTCAAAAACCGGCTGCGATGCAAATTCAGCGAAAGACAGGTAGACCAGGCCAATAAACATGATGCGAAAGAGAATCCAAAACGTACGGTACTGCCAGGAGTTCTTACCCGGCGGTGGAAAGAATTCGAAACGCCTGGATACAAAGGCCAGAAACGATAAACCCACTATCATTGCTACCGAAAAGAGGGCTGCGACAAATACGATCTGGGACATAACCTTTCCTTGATTCTACCGTTGAGACGGCTCAAATTGCCAAGCTCGTTTGCCAGGCGCACGGGCAAGCCTAATCGTTCCCGCCGGTGGAAGGTCAAGCAAGTGCGGTAATTGTTAAAATTTGGGTTCGCAAGGTGGCAGACATCGTTAGCGATCGAAGTGTGCTCTTGATTTCCTGCAGCCTGTCCGCGACGCAAGTTGTATCTAGAAGTTGGCGATCCCGGTACGGCCCAAAAATTACCAGGGAGTCACGCAGGCCACATCAGTCGTGTCTGGTGCTGACCCTATTGGGTTTGACGGCTTGGGTTGTCGGTTGCAACGCGATTACAACTTTCCACCAGCAAATGAATACGTTCGGCCATGTCCTGCGGCACCTGCTCCCAGGTAAACCGCCACTGCCAGTTTCCCTCCCTGGTGCCAGGCGTGTTCATGCGATGCTGGCCGTTCAACCCCAGGAAGTCCTGCCACGGTACGATGGCGGTACAGGCGGCGGAGGCCATCGCCTGGTGCACCAGCATCCACGGCATGGGTTCAGCAGGGTTATTGAATGCGCAGTAGACGTGTTCCTGCATGTTGGCGTCGAGTTTTTCAAACCAGCCCAGCGCGGTATCGTTATCGTGGGTGCCGGTGTAGACGATATCGCCCTGTGAATGCCGGTGTGGCAGGTAGGGGTTGTCCGGGTTGCCGTCGAACGCGAACTGCAGGATAAGCATGCCGGGCAGGGCGAAATCATGGCGCAGTGCCTCAACTTCGGCGCTGATGATGCCGAGGTTTTCAGCCACCAGGCACAGTTCGGGATAGTGTTTGCGCACCGCGTGCAGCAGGGCCCTGCCGGGCGCCGGCACCCACCGGCCATCGCGCGCCGAGGTAGCGTCGGCCGCGATTTCCCAGAAGGCGTCCAGTGCACGGAAGTGATCTATGCGCACAATGTCGAATTGCCGGGCCGCGGAAGCGAAGCGCTGCAACCACCATTCGAATCCTGAATTCTCCATGCGCTCCCAGTTGTACTGCGGGTTGCCCCAGAGCTGACCCTCCGCGCTGAAGTAGTCGGGGGGCACGCCTGTTACCGTGTTCGGCTGGCCGGCCTCGTCCAGGTCAAACAGCGGCTGGTGTGCCCAGACATCCGCGCTCTCCAGATGCACGAAAATAGGCATATCGCCAAACATCAGGATACCGCGCTCTTTCGCATAGTGGCGCAACTCGTTCCACTGGCAGTGAAATACAAACTGGCGAAATCGTAGCGCCGCCAACTGGTCAGCCAGCTGGCGCGCATACGCATCGCAGGCGTCGGGCTTGCAGCGTCGCAGTGCTTCTGGCCACTTGGTCCAGGACTCGAAATTGAGGTCGTCGCGAAACGCCTGGAACCGAACGTAGTCCTCAAGCCAGTAACTGGCCTGTTGCAGAAACTTTGCATAGGCGTCCGCCATAGGACTTGTTGCCGCGCTGCTTGTTGCGGCAAAGAAAGCCCGACTTGCCTTGTTCAGCGCCTGTCGCTTCGCCTCGGGCGAGGCGTCACCGGCGTTGGCATCGGCCTGCGACAACCAGTGCTTCTGCACCAGCCATTGCAGGTCTATCAGGTCCGGATTACCGGCGTGCACTGAAATCAGTTGATAGGGACAGCGGTCGGGATGCGTGGGGCCCAGCGGCAACACCTGCCATATTTGCAGGCCGGCCTCTGCGATCAGGTCTACAAAGCGCCGGGCCTCGACGCCCAGGCTGCCGCAGTACGCAGCGCCCGGCAGGCTGCTTGGATGGAGCAGCACCCCGGCGCGGCGGTGCCCCGTGAGTGTGGATATCACCCGGAGTCGCCGGCCTGGTTGTGATGACGCATCACGCCGCCGTGACTCGGGTTGCCGCCGCCACGGGAAATGATCTCGGCGAGGTATGCCGGCGCCTCCACGTCGAGCAACAGGTACAGGTTGGCCAGGTGCATGCGGTAGAGCTGGTCGAACTGGGCGACCGTGGCCCCGGGATTATAGTGCCCGAACCACCAGAACCAGTCTGAACCCTCGCAGATCGCCAGCTGTTTTTCCGCGGCGGCAATGACCTTCGGTGTCAGTCGTCCTGTGGCGAGTTGTTCGTCGAACGTGTTTTTCGCTTCCACCAGCAGTTCCCATGCCCGGTTCTTGTCCGGATCCCCGATCCAGGTCGAGAAGGTTCCGTAGACCCAACTGCCTGCTACCAGGTGTTCTTCATGTGCCGGTTGTGGCGATTTTTCAGCCAGGAATTGTTCCATCGTGGAGAGGTGCAGCAGCGGATGCTCGGCCAGTCGCGAGTACAGCTGATGCAGGAAATCAAAACCGTTTTCGGGGTAGTACTCCCAGGCGTTTTCTCCGTCCAGGATGATGGTGATGAGGCAGTCATCGCGGTCGGGACAGACTTCGGCGATGTTTTCCATGTGGCCGACGAGATTGGCCACGGCATCCTCCGCCCGCCAGTCCGAGTAGGTGAATCCAATCATGTCAGACAGGCCGTCATCGCGGAATACGCAGTCGATATCCGCCGAACCAAAACGGTAGACCCGGTGGCTGCAGGATTTACTGTGCGCATCGTGGCTGTTGTTCAGCACGCTGCCACCGCTGGCCACCCAGCGAAAGCCGCTGTCGGCGAACATTTCGAGGGCCTGTTGGCTGGCGCCGCCCTCCGACGGCCACAGGCCTGAGGGCCTGGCATCAAAAACGCGCTCAAACGTCGCCAGCCCCTGGTCGATATGCCATTGCGCCCTGGCGATGCCGCCCGGGTAGTGTGTGCTGACGGGCAGGTGTACGTCAGGCATAGCCTCTTTAGCCGATGCCATGTCCAGCATCAGCGGGATGATGGGGTGCGCGTAGGGGCTCATGCACAACTCCACCTGGCCTCGTTGTGCCAGTGCCTGATAGCGGGGCACCAATGACTGTAACTGCTCGAGAATAATTTGCAGCAGTTCGCGACGATCGTGCAGGCTGTAGTTGGAGGCTTTTTCCTGCAGGCGAGCGATGCGCTTGTCATTGCGCCGCACCGACTCCGCCATCCAGCTCAGGTGATACCAGACCAGCAGGTCAGCGAGAAACTGGTTGGAGGCGTATATCAGGCTTTGCGTATGTTCCTCATACCAGTCCGCCATGGTTGCCAGGCGTCTGTAGGGTTCGAAGCGATCAATCATGCGCTCACGGTTCGCGCGCAGGCAGTCCTTTACGAGGCGCAGCCGCGCCTGTGGGTTGCCGGGCAGGGCGGGCTCCGCCAGTCCGGCCAGTACCGGGTCATTTATGGCTCCATGTCCCTCAAGGTAAGACGTTATCTGCGCAATATAGTCTTCCCATTGTTCGAGCAGTATCGGCGCAAAGTTCACCACGGCGCGAGCGCTCGGCAGGGCCTCCAGGTGTGCCGCCATATCGACGTAATCCTTGATGGCGTGCAGGTACGTCCAGGGCAGGTGGATAGCGCCGGTGCGCAGATCCTTGTACTCCGGCTGATGCATGTGCCACATCAGCACCACGCTCATGGGTTGGCTAGCGGACATAGTGCAATCTCTGGCCCAACATCTCGGGCGTGACCAGCACGACACCGCCGTCGGAGACGTGGAACCGGTCTGCATCTTCCTCCGCATCGATTCCTATGCTGGTGCCGGCGGGAATTTTACAGCCTCGGTCGATGATCGCCTTTCTGATCAGGCAGTGCCGGCCGATATCGACATCGGGGAAAAGCAGCGAGTCCTCGACACGGGAATAGGAGTGGACATTGACGTTGCTGAAGAGCAGTGAGTGGCGCAGGGAGGAGCCCGACACGATGCAGCCGCCGGCGACCATGGAGTCCACGGCGGTGCCCCGGCGGCCATCGTCATCAAACACGAATTTGCCCGGTGGTACCTGGTCCTGGTAGGTCCAGATGGGCCACTCGCGGTCGTATAGATTGAGTTCGGGGCTCACTCCGATCAGTTCCAGGTTGGCCTCCCAGAATGCATCGATAGTGCCGACATCACGCCAGTAGGCGGGCCGCCCACAGGGGTCGTGTCGAAACGGAAACGCGGTGACTCTGCGACTGCTGATCACGTGCGGGATGATGTCACCACCAAAATCGCGGCTGGAGCCGGGGGTGTCGGCATCGCGCAATAACTCTTCGATCAATACGTCGGTGCGAAAGATATAGATACCCATGGAGGCCAGGGCCTTGTCACTTCCCGGGTACGTGGGTGTCGGATGCGCGGGTTTCTCGGCAAACTCAACGATGCGCTGGTCGTCACCTGTGGTCATTACGCCGAATGCCTGCGCCTGTTCCAGCGGGACTTCCATACAGCCCACCGTAATGTCGGCTTCGGATTCCACATGGGCGGCGAGCATGGTGCCGTAGTCCATCTTGTAAATGTGGTCGCCCGCCAGGATCAGCGTAAACTCGGGATTGTGGGAGCGGATGATGTCGATGTTCTGGTAAACCGCATCTGCAGTGCCCGCGTACCAGGATGTTTCCATGCGCTGCTGGGCGGGCAGCAGTTCTATGAACTCCCCCAGTTCGCCGCGCATAAAGCCCCAACCACGCTGCACATGCTGGATCAGGCTGTGCGCTTTGTACTGGGTGAGAATTCCCACCCGGCGGATGCCGGAATTGACGCAGTTGGATAGGGGGAAATCGATAATCCGGAACTTGCCGCCAAAGGGTACCGCGGGTTTGGCGCGCCACTGTGTCAGTTGTTGCAGCCGGGAACCGCGGCCACCGGCTAACACCAGCGCCAGTGTGTCGCGGGTCAGGCGGCTGACATATCTGGCTGTATCGGGATCGTTCATAGCGGTTTCATTGATCTGCTTGCTGGTTAGCTCAGGACAATTTGATTACCATCGGGCTACATTGTCACAAAGTGGCCTACGGGTGCAAAATATTCCCGCACTGGTCGTTGACGTAAATCAGTATATATGAAATGAAACCCGGTTCGGCTAAACGTGACATGCAAAAAGACATAGGGCGACTTCTCGCTGGGCGTCATCACGATCCGTTCGAGGTGCTCGGTTGTCACCGTCAGGGCAATCGCTGGATTATCCGGGCGCTGCTGCCCGCGGCCTCTGCGGCGGAAGTGGTGATTGATGGCGAAAACCGGCCGATGGAACGGGTACCGGATACGGCTCTGTTTACCTGCGACGCAGGTTCCGCGGAGCCGCAGTACCAGTTGCGCTGGCGCGCTGGGCAGGGCGAGTGGCGACAGTCACCAGACCCCTACCGGTTTGGTCCCACCGTAGGCGACCTCGATCTCCATTTGTTCGGCCAGGGCAAACACCAGCACGTATACCGCATCATGGGTGCCCACTGCTGTGAGCATGAAGGGGTGGAGGGTGTGCGTTTTGCCACCTGGGCGCCCAATGCCCGGCGTGTCAGCGTGGTGGGTGATTTCAACCGTTGGCACGGGCTCAGCCACACCATGCGCAGTCGCGGTCCCAGCGGGGTCTGGGAGCTGTTTGTGCCGGGGCTTAAGGCCGATGAGAAGTACAAGTTTGAAGTGTGCGATGCGCGCGGTAACCTGCGCCTGAAGTCTGATCCCTATGGCAACCGGTTTGAGATGCGCCCGGCGACTGCGGCTGTCGTGTGCGCACCCACACAGTTCCCCTGGACAGACCAGGCGTGGCTGGCGCAGCGCGCAAGCTGGGACTGGCAGCACGCCCCCATTTCCATCTACGAGTTTCATCCGGGGTCCTGGCGTCGCGACGAGGCGGGTAATTTCCTGAACTTTCGGGACATGGCAATGCAACTGGCGGAGTACATCCTGCCGCTGGGTTTTACCCATGTCGAGTTGCTCCCGGTGACAGAGCATCCGCTGGACGATTCCTGGGGCTACCAGACCACCGGGTATTTCGCGCCCTCGCAGCGCTTTGGCAGCCCCGACGATTTCCGTTACTTCGTGAACCTGATGCACGAACGCGGTATCGGCGTCATCCTCGATTGGGTCCCGGCGCACTTCCCCCGGGACGATCATGCGCTGGCACAGTTTGA
>JAGRIK010000324.1 GCA_020443325.1 Halioglobus sp. | reverse complement strand
CACAAGGCCTTTTTGCGCTACCACGACCCGGATAACTGGCCCGCACTGCGCCGGGCGCTGAGGAGAATGGGCCGTTGCGACCTGATCGGCAACGGCAAGCTGCACCTGGTACCGCCCCGCCAGCCGCCCAGGCGCCACCAGGTGGTGCCGGCGCGCACACAGGCCTTTGCCACCCAGCACAACGGGCTGGCGCACACACCACCGCGGCGGCGCCCGCGCAAAGTCCGCTAGAATGTGTCGGGACGGCACCGCAAAAGGAGCTAGCCGGTAACGTGGCGCCATTTTGCAGAGGCGCGATGAACGAACCGGTGTCAATCCCGGCCGAGAATCAGCGCTCCGGTCGGTACGCCCACCCCGCTTGACACCAATACGTGTTCAACACCAGTTGGCTGATTGCATGACATGCCGCGGATGAGACGCACGCCCTCGGCTATATTGTTCACACCGTGGATGTAGCCCTCCGACAACAGGCCGCCGTGGGTGTTGTTGGGCAGGCGGCCGCCGATCTCCAGGGCGCCGTCCGCGATGAAATCCTTGGCCTCGCCTCTGCCGCAGAAACCAAAGGCCTCGAGCTGCACCAGTATTTCCGACGTAAACGCATCGTAAAGACAGGCGGCGTCGATGTCATCGGGGCCCAGGCCACTCTGGGCGTAGACCTGCCTGGCGGCCAGCTCCATTTCCGGCAGTGACGTCATGTCGTCGCGGTAAAAGCTGGTCATCTGTTCCTGACCGCGCGAGGAGGCTTGGCAGACAGCGCGGATCACCGCGGGTTTTTGCTTGAGATCGCGGGCGCGTTCCACGGAAGTGATGAGCAGAGCGCAGCCGCCATCGGTTTCCTGACAGCAGTCGTACAGCCGCAAGGGCTCGGCAACCAGTCTCGACGCCAGGTAGTCATCCATGGTCAGGGGTTTGCCGTAGCCGGCCGCGTTGGGATTATTGAGCGCGAATTTTCGCTGGGCGATGGCGATCTGGCCGAGGTGTTCGGACGTCGCGCCGTACTCGTGCATATAGCGGGTGGTGACCGTTTCGCACGTGGCGAGCTGGTCATCACCAGCAGCGGTATCAGGGCTCAATTGTCCAGACCCCTCGACTTTCTGGTGGTGGCCGATCATGCAGAGAATCTCGGCATGATGCAGGGAATCAGGGCCCGTGACCCCGCCGTGACCCGACTTCCGGGTATCCAGCAATGGATCGATGTCTTCGACGCCCTGGGCGACCAAAAAGGCGGCTTCGTGGGTTTCTTCAGCCAGTTGGGAAACCCTGAATTACAGGACCCTGCCGCACGACGGGTGTTCTGGAACACCGCAGTCAAAATGGCGGACGAGGCCAATCAACCGGGGGTATTTACCGTTTTGCCTGGGTTCGAGTGGAGTCCTACGCCGGAGGGCAACAATCTGCACCGGGTAATCATCTTCCGGGAGGGCGCTGGCTTTGCCGACCAGGTGCTGCCATTTGCATCCTTCGATAGCGAGGACCCAGTCGACCTGTGGCATTATCTCGCCAACTATGAAGAGCTAACTGGCGGCCGGGTATTTGCCATTCCCCACAACGCCAATGGGAGTAATGGTCTGATGTTTCCCGCCACCTTTCCCGGTGGTCGACCGGTAGATCAGGACTATGCGAAACTGCGCTCGCATTGGGAGCCTCTGATCGAAGTAGTGCAGTACAAGGGGGATGCTGAGGCCCATCCGCTGCTGTCTCCAGACGATGCCTATGCGAATTTTTACAACTGGGATCGCGGCAACCTGCTCGACAGTGTTCCGAAAGAGCCGTGGATGTTGCGGCACGAATACGCGCGCCCGGCGCTGAAATTGGGCCTGGAGATAGGCGAACGCACCGGAATAAACCCGTACCAGTTTGGCATGATTGGCAGTACCGACTCACATACCGCATTAACCAGCGTCGATGACAGCAACTTCCTGGGTAGTCATCCCGGCAACGAGCCCGGGCCGTCGCGCCTGAGACAAACCCTGATTCCCGCCTCGGATGAAGCATTACAGGACGTCATGGTACGCGAGCAGGCGGCCGCGGGACTAGCCGCCGTGTGGGCAACCGACAATACACGCGGAGCCATCTTCGACGCCCTGAGACGACGCGAGACCTATGCGACCACCGGGCCGCGCATTGTGCTGCGGTTCTTTGGCGACTGGGGTTTTGAGCGCGACATTGTCCAGGATCCCGAACGTGTGGCGAAAGGCTATACACTGGGGGTGCCAATGGGAGACTATCTGCCGCCATCACCTGATAATCAAGACGGCCCGGTCTTCATGATCTTCGCGCAAAAAGACCCCTGCGGCGCGAATCTGGACAGGGCGCAGATCGTCAAGGGATGGCTGGACGACGATCACAAAAGCCAGGAGCGGGTCTATGATGTGCTCTGGTCGCCCGACCAGACGATGCAAGCGGGTCAGCTAGCTCCTCTTCCCAGCAGCGTAAAGGGGGCCAGCTACCGCAATGATCGCGGAGCCGTTCAGTTGGCCGGTATCTGGCAGGACCCGCAATTCAATCCGGCAAATCCGGCCTTCTACTACCTGCGCGTATTGGAGATACCGACACCGCGCTGGACTGCCTATGACATCGAGCGCTTTGGGGTCACAGCTCCGAAGGGTACCAAACAAGAGCACATCGAGCGCGCTTACAGCTCTCCGATCTGGTACACACCGCGACCCACGACGACACCTCGTGTTGCGTATCGGCATTGAAAGCACTCACCTATAACAAAAGGACAGTGTCGATAGTGGTCAAACAATCTCGGATAATAAGGAGATATTTCATGGCAAGGCCCTCAAAACCCCTGCTCATCAATACCCTGGGCTCAGTATCGCTACTTGGGACGCTGGGACTTGCCTCCCAGAACCTCCTGGCCCAGCAGCTTGCCTTGGAAGAAATCGTGGTGACTGCGCAAAAGCGCGAGGAGTCATTGCAGGACACGCCCATCTCACTATCTGCTCTTTCTGACAGTACTCTGGAAAATATCCGCTTTATGGACATCACCGACCTCACCGGTGAAGTGCCGAACCTTCAAATTCGCTCTACCGCTGGCGACAGCAACGGCGCTACCGTAGCAATACGCGGTGCGGTAACCACCAACAACAACATCAACTTCGAGCCCACTGTGGGCATCTACCTGGACGGCGTATTCATCGCCAAGAATACGGGAAATATGCTTGATATACTGGATCTGGAGCGGGTGGAGGTGCTGCGCGGCCCCCAGGGTACCCTGTAGGGCAAGAACACCATCGGTGGCGCGATTAATCTGGTGACCCAGAGGCCGACGGGGGAGTTTGGCATCAATGCCAAGGCGGGCATCGGTCGTTTCGATGAGCGCCTTGGCAAAATTACCGTGGACCTGCCTGCACTGGGATCGGTGGGAGATGGGATGGGACAGTTGTCCACCAAGGTGACCTACCGCAAATACCAGCGCGACGGTTGGATCGATAACGTCCCGTCCCATATCAGTCCTTTTGCCGCACCGCCATCATCCAAGACCTTTGGGGAAAAGGACGACGAAGCTCTGCGCCTGGCGCTGCTATGGGATATCGCCGATCGATGGAGTGTCCGTTACGACTACGATCGCTCCGAAATGGACCGCACGCCACCCCTACTGCAACTCACCAGGGTGACCCCCAATGGTTTGTTTGATCCCAACGGCTCGCTGTGCAGCCCGGTGCCGGTACAGGGCGCCTGTTTTGCCTCGACGCAGCTGCATGACTACGTTGCCACCGACCGACGGAGCAGGGCCTCCAATGATCGCGGAGGACGGGAGGAACTGGAGGTTAGCGGACACGCACTGACTGTCGAGAGTGGCAGCTTCGACTGGGCAATGTTGGGGGAGGTGAGCTTCCGCTCGATCACGGCCCGACGCACCACGGATTCTCTCAATCTCCTGGACCTGGATGGCACCGACGTCAATATCACGGCTTTTTTGCGCGATATCGACTATGAGCAGGTTTCCCAGGAACTCCAGCTGATCGGCCAGGCCAGTCAGCTAAACTACGTGCTCGGCCTGTACTACTTCGAGGAGGAAGCCGATGTGAATAACCCGGGTGTCAACTTCGGCTACTTCGAGCAATTCGGTGCCACTATCAATCCGGTCATCACCCGCTTTGGCTTCGAGAACTACGCGGCGGCAGCCTACGGTCAGGTGGACTGGCGGCCGGCAGCTCTTGACCAGCGTCTCAAGCTGACGCTGGGCGCCCGCAGCACCCGCGAGGAGAAGGACTTTTACAAGCTGCGTGTGGAGTCCTCCGGTATCGTCTCGGTCCCCTACACCGAAGTCGACGACAGCTACAGCGACTTCTCTCCCATGGCTGCCGTTTCCTGGGAGATTGACGGCGAACGTTCAGTCTACGCGAAAGTGGCCAAGGGCTTTAAAAGCGGTGCATTCAATCACTCCGCCACCACCGTGACCTCATTCCAGCAGGGTTTCGACTCCGAGACACTCTGGTCCTACGAAATTGGTCTGAAATCGCGGTGGCTGGATCAACGTTTGCAGGTCAATGCCGCTGTCTTCTACAGCGACTACGAAGATATCCAGGTCTCCAACTTCTTCCCCGATCCCACAGCGGGAGTGGTGTCGATTATCGACAACGCCGGCGAGGCTCGTATTTCAGGACTGGAACTGGAACTGGTTGCGGTGCTCTCATCACACCTTAAACTCAACTTGAGTTATGGCTATCTCGACGGCGAGTACAGCGAATACAAAATCTTTGACCCCGCCCAGAATATCGAGGTAGATGTGAAGGATGATCGCGTCGTTCCCTTTCTGGCGGAACATACAGGCAATGTGGCCTTTGAATACCATCACCCATTGGGCTCTTTCGGTGAACTGGGTATGCGCTTGTCCTGGTCCTATATCGACGATCAGGCGGTTTATGCCGAGAACTACACAAGCACATTCATTGATGGCTACGAGTTGGTGTCGGCGCGGGTGGCACTCAGTGAAATCCCGCTAGGGCCACGCGGTCAGTTGACAGTGGCGCTGTGGGGCAAGAATCTCACCGACGAGGAATACCGGGTGCACGGCATCGATTTCGGTGCTTTCGGCTTCGCCGGCAACCAGTTCGGTGATCCGCGCACCACAGGGATAGAGGTTACTTACGACTACTAAGGGCCCGCGCGGTACGGGGCCACGGGCCCGCAAAGGGAGGCTATAGCATGGGAAAAGCCGATCATGGAACCGGGCACTAGTACCCTGCCCGGCGTGGCAAAGAGGCTGCCACTTTACCCTTTCGGTTATCCACTTGTGGCATGAAGTCCAGATAAACAAACATTTTTAAACTTTATAATGGTTAGAGGTTACGCCATGACTAAACAACGTGAAACACCAAGCAACATCAGTCGTCGACAGCTCTTTGAGGGAATCACATCGGTTGCCGCTTTTATGGCCATGTCGTCGATCCCGCTGCGAGCAGAGGAGATTTCCAGCAACCCGGACGCGTCCGAGGCGGGAGACATTGCGCAACGAAGTCAGGCGGTAACGGACCGAATCGGCGCTGCCTTGCAGCGCGCACTGACACGGACCACCGACAAGTCGCCGCTCGGTCAGGCAAGCGGCGCACTGCACGTACTGAGCAATTTAAACCTGGGACTGGCGATGACCCTGTACAACGCCGACCCCACCCACCCCATGATATTCAACTATATGAACCCACATGTGAAGCAAGGCGGTGACAATGCCGATGCTTTCTATTCGGGTTTTGCCGTCGACTCCAGGTATGAATATCGCCTGTATGGCGACCTGGGCAGCGCCAGCTATTCTTCCTTTACCACGGTGGAATCGGCAGACAACACACCCTGGGGCGGAGCTATGGGTGCCGCACTGTATGGTCACCAACTGGAAACTGACGGGTCCGGAAAATTTGAGATCATTGTCAGCGCAAAACCTCACAAGGGGAACTGGCTGAAGATTACCGATAGAGACTTCCGGGTGACCATTCGCCAGTACTTTGGCGACTGGCTCACAGAGAGGCCCATGGCTGTCATGGTTGAGCGAATCGATGGGCTGGAAACACCGGAACCGCGACGAACTGGGGAAAGCGTAATCACCGCGCTGGAAAATTGCGCGCACTGGACGGATCTGACGGTTGATTTCTGGCAGGATGCAATGGATATGTTTCGCAGGTACCCGAATGAGTTTCGCAGCTGGCGGGAATTGACCGGCGATGGCGTCAATGCAACCCCCGGCGGCGATCCTGAGAACTGCTTCTGGCAAATTCCCGAGGGCAAAGCCCTGATCATGCGGGTCCGGCCGGTCGAGT
>JAGRIK010000323.1 GCA_020443325.1 Halioglobus sp. | reverse complement strand
TTCATGCACCTCACAATCTTACGTTCATCACACATCGTGCCGTAGCATTGTGATGCAGGGCTCGTACCCCAGTAGGCGTTTCACCAAGCGAATCACGTGGAGCGACTGAAACGCCTACTGGGGTGCGAGCCCGTCGCCCACGACTAACCCCCGACAGCACAACGAAAAAATTCGTTTCGTTACTATGTAGGGAAGAAGCAAGCCGAGATGCCAGATAAAGGTTTTTCAACCCGGTTTAATAGCGCGGTGTTTGCTACTTCCAGCCGCGCTTGTTCTTCGCCATTTCGCGTGTCTTCGCCTTGAAGGCAGCGCGCAGGCGCGCCAGGTCATCCGGATTGCGATCCGAGGTGTCGTAGGATTCGCGCGGGTCTCCCGCCAGGTCAAACAACCACTCTTTCTGGGGCGCTGCGTAAGCCATCGGCATCTGGTCGGTGCCGTAGAATACACCCGCCGGGGCGCGGTACTTGAAGCGCTGGTCGCGCACTGCGAATAGCTTCTCTCCGTCGTAGTAGTACAGGTAGTCGTGGGGTGACCGTCCGCCCTTTGTCAGGAGTGTCAGCATACTGCGGCCGTCCAGCTGGCGATCGGCGGGCGGCGGCAACTGCAGCAGTTCCAGTACAGTGGGCAGCAGGTCGATGCCCATGGCCATCGCCTGTTCTGTCCTGCCGGGCGCGATCGCGGCGGGCCAGTGCGCGATGAAGGGCACGCGCATACCGCCTTCAAACGTGTTGCCCTTGCGACCGCGCTGGTTGCCGGCATCGCCGAGATACCAGGGGCCGTTGTCCGAGGTGATGATGATCAGTGTGTTGTCGAGGTTGCCGGTGCGCTGCAGGGCTGCGACGATAGCCCCGACACTGTCGTCGATCTCCTCCAGCACATCCCCGTACAGCCCCGCCCTGGACTTGCCACTGCGTTCCTCCCGCACGTGCAGCGGGTCATGCGGAAAGTTGTGGGCGAAGTAGAGGAAGAAGGGGTCCCGTGCGTGCTTCTCGATAAAGGACGTTGCGGCATCGGTATAGCGCTCTGTGAGGAAGCGTTGGTCGGCCGGGGCTTTGACGGCAATCTCGCGGTCGGCATACAGCGCAAAGGGCGTCATGTCGTTGCTGTACAGCGCGCCGTAGTAGCTGTCAAAGCCCATGTCGTTGGGCAGGGATGGACTGCGGTCGCCGATATGCCACTTGCCCACCATGCCTGTGGCGTACCCGGCCGCCTTAAGCAGGTCCGCCAGCGTGATTTCCTCTGCGGGCAGGCGTACATTGGTGCCGGGTGCAGAGAGTGTACTGAAAACGAGGTTCTTTGCGTTCGCGCCCGAGGGAAACACCACGTTGGGCAGCCCGGCGCGCGGTGCCAGGCGCCCGGTGAGATAACCGGCGCGGGAGGGGGTGCATACCGCTGAGGGCGAGTGAAAGTCCGTGAGTACGACACCGTCTGCCGCGAGCTGGTTGATGTGGGGTGTGGCAATCATCGAGTTGCCCTCGGCGCCAGCGCCGATATCGCCGTACCCCATGTCGTCATAGAGAATGAATATGATATTGGGTGCGGTACTGCCGGAGACCTTGTGCTGGCCAATCTGTGCCAGGTAGTCCCGCTTGCCCTCGAGCCGGACCGCATTGTCGGATTGTCCACTGCTGGCCAGTCGATAGCCGACGAAGACGACGAGGAGCACCAGCAGCAGCAACACCGTACTGATTACTGCGGTGATCCTGTTCCAGATAAATGCGAGGATTTTCATAGCGGTTCCGTTCTCGTTAGGGTTCTGGCCTGATCTTGCCGTGGATTTTGGAGTGGCCAGTATGGATACTTGCACATTCGTCGGGTCCACTCAAATTCCCATTTGTGTACCATGAGACGACGTGTTGCGAGAAAGGATAGAACGATGAGGAATCTGGAGGGTAAGGCCATCCTGGTCTGCGGTGGTGCCACCGGTATTGGTGCAGCCACTGTGCGCCGCCTGAGCGCAGAAGGTGCCAGCGTGGGCATTGGCGATTTCAATATCGCGGGCGCGGAAGCACTCGCCGCTGAGTTGCAGGTCGCCGGTGGCAAAGTCCTGGCCTGGGAGTACGACCAGGCCGAGGAAACCAGCATTAATCAGCTGGTTGCGTCTGTCCAGGCGCATTTTGGCCGCCTGGACGGCCTGTTCGCTAATGTGGCCGACCTGCAAACCGTTCTGGTGGACGGGGATATTCTCAGCAACGACAGCGCAGTGTGGGAGCGTACGCTGCGGGTGAACCTGCTGGGCACGGTGCAGTTAGTGCGGGCGGTATTGCCGGCGATGTTGGAGCAGGGGGGTGGCGCGATTGTATTGACCTCTTCGGACGCGGCGATAGCGGGTGAGCCTGAGCGGCCTGCCTATGCGGCGTCCAAGGCGGGAATCAATTCGCTGTGTCGTCACATCGCCTCGAAGTGGGGCCAGCAGGGTATTCGCTGCAATGTGGTGTCACCCGGGTTTGTGCTGACCGAGCAACTGGATGCCAACATGGACCAGAAGATGAAAGACTGGATGCTCAAGGGCGCCCGCAGCACGCGGCACGGCGCGCCGCAGGACATTGCCGGCGCGGTAGCGTTTCTCCTGTCGGACGATGGGGAGTGGGTGAATGGCCAGGCGTGGCGGGTGAATGGCGGCGTCAGTTTCGGGAATTAACCGTCAGTGAGGGAGTTGGACAATGATTACAGAAAACAGTGTCTCCAGTGAGGAGATCGTTATCAATGCACCTGCCCAGATCGTCTGGGACGTGATTCTGGATTTCGACAACTACGGTCTGTGGAACACATTCTGTCCCAGTATGAAGGGCAAGCCGGTGGTCGGGTCACCCCTTGAAATGCAGGTCGATATGGGCAACGGGCCGCAGTTGCAGGTGGAGTATGTAACGAGAGTCGAGCCCATTCACACGATTGTCTGGTCGATGGAGAACAAGCCCGGCGATCCGATTCACGCCGATCGCATGCAGCGCATTTCACCCATCGATGACAGCAGTTGTCGCTACGTGAGTATCGATGAGTTCAGCGGGGAGTTCGCAGGCCCGATGCTGGAACAGATGGGTAAGATTGTCGAGAAAGGGTTTAACGACTGCGCCGCGGGTCTCAAGAAGCGGGCGGAAGCGCTGTACCAGGGGTGAGCAAAGTAACAGCCCTCCCGCAGGCGGTCAGGTCGGGAACACCAGTGGGCTAAGCTGGTCAAATGAATCATGCATCAGCTTGTTCCAGGATTGGCGGAGAGCGCTGAGGTAATTGTCGTCCTCACTGAAAATCAGGTAGCGCCCCGGTTGCAATGTTCCCTTGTCCAGCAGGTAAATCTCGACCGGCGGGCCGACGCCCAGGTTGCTGCGTATCGTTGCCTCCATGGACACCAGCCCGCAGAGCGCGGCGCGTTCGATCGGTGTATTGGATTGAATAACGCGGTCCAGAATAGGCTTGCCATACTTGGTTTCGCCGATCTGTAAAAAGGGCGCAAGTGCCGAGCTGGCAATAAAATTACCCTCGGAGTAAATCATAAAGAGACCGTTCGCCGAGCCGGCAATCTCGCCGCCCAGCAGGAAGGTCGATTCAAATATGGCGCCGCCGCCGGTGTTCTGTTGCTGGCTCTCTACATTGACGCGGCCGATGTACTCCGACGCCTCGTTCATATCCCGAACTGTCAGGAGGCTCTGGTGGGCATTCTCCCGGGCATCGCGCTCGAGTGCGGCGATCACAGATTGCGTGGTAGCCAGGTTGCCGGCGCTGCACAGGACGAACTGCCGTTCGCCGGGCACGCCAAATTTCCACATCTTGCTGTAGGTGCTGATATTGTCAACGCCCGCGCTGGTGCGGGAATCCGATACCATCGCGATTCCCTGGTCAACCTTGATACCTAAACAGTATGTCACCTGAAACTCCCGTCTAATTTTGAGTGGTGTGCCCAACCGAGCACACCAGCTTCGTGCCAAACCAGTCGATGCTCGCCTGCCCCTGGTGTTCCCAGAACTCAACCCCCTGAGCGGTGTACCGGGCGCCGGAGCCGCTGCGGGCGACGAAAGCAATGACCTGGTCCTGTCCCCGCGTTATTACAGCGGCGGGAGGTGTGGTGTCGTTATAAAATGCGGCAAAAAACGGCGCTTGCTCGTTGTCGCCACAATCCAGGCTGACAGCGGTCGGGGCGCTCAGTTGGCCGGAGATAATCTGCAACTGCACGATTCTCATCTGGTATGCCTCGGTCACGCACTGCTTTGTATCGTCGGCCTTCCAGCAGTCATCGCGCCCTTTTATCCAGCCGCGCTGCGTCACTTTCGCAGTTGGTACTTCAGCGGCTGGCAGGTTTTCCAGCGCCGTGCGGTAGACATCGGCCAGTTGGCGGTCAAGGCTGGCAAGCCCGTCATCTGTGCACACCAGTTGCTGAACCTGCCCGTCCGCCTTATCGCAGTCGAAAGCCGGTTCACCGGCGTGGGTGGTGGACGACAGCAGCAACGCTGACACGGTACTACAGATCACATAGATCGGCACCGATAAACGCGAGAATAGTTTCATCCTGCTCTGCCCGGTCTCCTGCGGCTTCATTACGAGCGGCCCATCAGGTCCCTGGCGATCGCTACGATCTGCATTTCATCGGTGCCCGCGTAGATCTGCAGGATTTTAGCGTCGCGCATCAACTGCTCCACACGCGTCTCGCGCATATAACCTGCGCCGCCGAAAATCTGTACTGCCTCCGTGGTGACTTCCATTGCAGCCTGTGCCGCGTACAGCTTCATCGCCGAGCCTTCGGCGAAGGAGAAGTCCCTGCCGGCAGCTTTCGTTTCTATAAAACGAAACACCATGTTTTCCAGGTTTAACCGCGCCACTTCCATTTTTGCCAGTTTCAACTGGATGAGCTGGTAGCTGCCGATTGGCTGGCCGAATTGTACCCGGGTCTTGGCGTACTCCAGCGACATTTCCAGGGAGCGCTCCACCAGCCCGAGGGCCATCGCGGCGACGCCGGAACGCTCGGTGCTGAAGGTGGATTTCGCGCCGGAACGGCCGTAACCATCCTCCGATTCCCCCATCAGCCGCTCAGGGCCCGCTTTCACGTCGGACAGGAAGAGTTCGCCGGTGGGCGATGAACCTATCCCCATTTTTTTAAAGGCGGGGCTCTGTTCCAGTCCCGGCATCCCGGAGTCGAGGATGAAGGAGACGATTTTCCTGTCCCTGGGTTCCACGCCAGGCTCGTCGAGGCGACAGATAAAGACGATCGTGTCGGCATAGGGGCCGTTGGTGATGAACGTCTTGTTGCCGTTGAGGATGTAGCCGCCTTCGCCGTCCCGCCGCGCGGTGGATTTCATCCCCCCGAACGCATCCGAGCCCGAGTTGGGTTCGGTGATGGCCCAGGCACCGATCTTCTCGAGAGTCATCAGTTCGCCGGCATATTTTTTCTTCTGCGCCAGGCTGCCCTTGGACATGATAGCGCCTGCGGTGAGTCCCACCGACACACCCATCGCGGTAATCAGGCCCTGGCAGTGGCGGCTGATTTCAATGATGGGGAGGATGCCCATGGCCGCGGCATCCAGTGCCTCCGCTGACACGGCGCCGCCAGCCTCGGTAACTTTCTTCTCGGGCTTTTCCACCTTCTCGCCACGGGCAATGGCTTCTTCCTGGGCGATTTGCTTGTCAAAGTTGGCGCGCGCCAGCTCGTCCATGCCAAATGTCTTGAACAGCTTGCGCAGGATGTCGTAGGGCGGCACGCCGTTGTACTCCAGGTCGTCTATATGTGGCACGATTTCCTTTTCCACGAAATCGCGCACCATGCCCCTGATCATTTGTTGCTGTTCTGTCCAGGCTATCATTGGTATGTTCCTTTCTTCGGTTCATCGATAAAGCGGGGCGACGATTATTGCACGGCAGTGCGGGCAACTGAAACCCGGGAGCCGACTGGCAACGCCGCGAGGATTGCGGGACGCGGGGCCACGCCGTAGACTCGGCAGCCTCGGCCCTGACTATTCGCGAGCATACAGGAGATAAGCCATGTTTGAAGTCACTCCCTCAGGCCAGGCGTGCGGCGCGGAAATCACCGGGGTGGACTTGTCCGGAGCGCTGGATGCCGCAACGATTAGCGCCCTGCGCGCCGCCTGGCTGGAGCACCATGTTCTGGTGTTTCCCGACCAGGTGCTGTGCGATGCCGATCTGGAGCGGTTTGTGCTGAGCTTCGGTGCGTTCGGCGCCGAGCCATACTTCCTGCCGAAGGCGGGCAGCGAACATATCGTGGCGCTGACCCGCAGGGCGGACGAAAAAGCCCCGCTGTTTGCAGAAAACTGGCATTCCGACTGGAGTTTCCTGGAGGAACCGCCCATCGGTACCTGCCTGTACAGCCTGGTGATTCCGCCGGTGGGCGGCGAAACCGGGTTTGCGAACCAGCAGAAGGCGCTGGCGGAGATGCCCGCAGCCCTGCGCGCAAGGATTGAAGGGCGCACCGCGCTGCACTCGGCCGGCGCCGCCTATGCGCCGGACGGAATGTACGGCGAGAAGGACAAGGCGGCGGGACGCAGTATGGCGATTCGTTTCTCCGAGGATGCCAGGCAGGTGCAGAAGCACCCGTTTATTCTTAAACACCCCGAAAGCGGCCGCGAAACCCTGCTCAGCAGCCTCGGTTATATCATGGGTGTGGAGGGCATGGATGATGACGCCGCGCTGGCGCTGTTGCTGGAGTTGTATGAGTGGCAGACGCGCGAGGAGTTCCAGTACACCCACAAGTGGCGCGAGAATATGTTTGTTTTGTGGGACAATCGCAGCGTACTGCACCGGGCCTATGGCGGCTACGATGGCTACGACAGGGAGCTGCACCGGATTACGGTGGCGGCTGATCCGTCCAAATTTATCGCGCCGCCAGCGGCATGACAGATTGCGCTGGCGCACGAGGCCCTGCGTGACCCGGCGTTACAGTTTTGCGATACTGCTGTGCCTGGGAAACATACACCAACTAACCGAACCTTACAGGATGCAACGATTATGACTACTCGCACGCTCCCCATCCTCGCCACGACCCTGGTCGCACTCCTCGCCGGTTGTGCCAGCACCGATCCGATGACGGGTTCCACCCGCAATGAACTGATCTCCGTGCAGTACGGCAGGGTAGAGAATATCCAGCAGGTGCAGATGTCGCCGGATTATGGCGCGGGCTCTGTGATCGGTGGAGCGCTGGGACTGCTCGCCACGATGGGGCACTCGGGTGCGTCGCAGGTGGGCGGCGCGGCTGTGGGTGCTGGGCTGGGCGCACTCGTTGCGAAAGAGACTGCGGGCACGGGTGAGAAATTCACCGTTCGCCTCGTGAACAACAATACCATTGATATCGTGACTGAAAACCAGGATATCCGACTCGGTGATTGTGTCTCCATTGAGCAGGGGCAGCATGCGAATATCCGGCGAGTATCGCCCGTGATGTGTACCACCCCGCCCTCCAACGCGGCTTACGAACCGATGAACGCTGCCAACACACAGGAATCGCGGGAGTGCGACCAGGTGAAGCAGGAGCTGTTGAATGCCACCACGGAGCAGGCGACTGCCATCGCTTACAAGAAAATGCGGGCTTTCTGCGAGAGCTAGTGCCATCCCGGCAACGCGTTCCGGAGGCCGATACTGCTGATCCTGACTGGCCAGGCAGTATCGCCTTCCGCCCCTGAATTGTTTTCGCGCATGAGCGCCCGATACCCGCTATGGAAAAAATTGCCCACGCCGTTGTCGCTCCACTGAAGTCGCTGAACCTGCTTTCCAGGGCTGATATCGAGGGGTTGACCAGTAGCCGGGGTGATCTGTTTGCGCTGTTTCGACACTGCGCACTGGCCATCCTGAATACGGATAGCGAAAAGGATGACGCCGCAGAGATTTTTGCGGACTACTCCGATTTTGATATCCGCCTGCTCCCGCAGCCGCGGGGCCTCAAGCTGGAACTGTTTAACGCGCCACCGCGATCGTTTGTGGACGGCAAGATGATCCGGGGTATCCAGGAGCACCTGTTCTCGGCGCTGCGCGATATCGTCTACACCGATTTCAAGATCACCGCGCCGCAGACGCAGCCGCCGACCTCGGCCGAAACTACCAATATGGTGTTTCGCATCCTGCGCAACGCCGGCGTGGTGCGACCCGACCAGCCACCGAAAATGGTGGTCTGCTGGGGCGGGCACTCGATACCGCGCGAGGAGTACGACTACGCCAAGGATGTCGGTTACCAGTTGGGTTTGCGGGGCCTGGATATTGTCACGGGCTGCGGCATCGGGGCGATGAAAGGGCCGATGAAGGGCGCCGCTGTTGGCCATGCCAAGCAACAGATCAAGGATGGCCGCTATATCGGTATCAGTGAGCCGGGCATTATCGCCTCGGAATCCCCCAATGCCATTGTCAATGAACTGGTCATCATGCCCGACATCGAACAGCGGCTTGAGGCGTTCGTGCGGCTGGCGCATACGATAATCGTATTTCCCGGCGGGGTGGGTACCGTGGAGGAAATCCTCTACCTGTTGAGCCTGTTGATGCACCCCGATAATGAAGAGGCCATCCCACTGGTACTCGCTGGGCCGGAATCCTGCCGCGGGTATTTCCAGGAATTGGAGCGTTTCCTGGTGGATTGCCTGGGCGATGGCGTCAGGAATCACTACCGCGTTTTCGTGGGTGCACCGGACGAAGTCGGGCGAGCAGCCAGGGCGGCCACGGATGGGGTGCACGCGCTGCGACGCAGCGCGGGGCAGGCGTACTATTTCAATTGGGAGTTGCAGATTCCCGCAGATTTACAGGCGCCCTTCATTCCCACGCACGAGGCGATGGCGGCGCTGGACCTGCATGCGGATCTGCCGAAACACCAGCTGGCGAGCCGCCTGCGCTGTGTTTTTTCCGGCCTGGTCTCCGGCAACGTGAAGGCTTTTGGCATTGAACAGGTCCGCCTGCATGGGCCCTATAAATTGTCGGGCGACCGCAAGTTCGTGGCTGCGATGGACAGGCTGTTGAAGGTGATGGTGCGGGAAAAGCGCATGAAGCTGGTGGCACAGGCCGACGATTACCAGCCCTGCTATCAGCTGGTCGACTGACGGGCAGCGCCCTGGCGACGCAGGTATTTCCACAGCCCGATCAGGGAAGCCGCTATCCAGAATATTTCGATCACAAAACTGGCAAGGTTGAAATGGAAGCAGAGGCTGATCAGCAGCAGGACGGCGCCCAGCAAATTGATCACATTGTAGGCCAGGCCCTTGGGATCGGTGCGCTCCAGTTGCAGGAGGTAGTAGGCCAACACCACCAGCAGCGTGCCCATCATACCGATGGTATCTATAATCCAGGCGTCCATAGCGTTGTCCCTGAGCGTGACGGCGAATAATACCCGAGGCTAACACAGATTTCCGTGCCAGTACCGATAGCTCAGTATGAGCTCGCACAATACGATGTCATTGTTCTTGGGGCAGGTGCGGCCGGGTTGTTTTGTGCAGCGGTCGCCGCTGCTCGCGGGCGGCGTGTGCTGGTACTGGAGAAAGCCAACAAGGTGGGGAAGAAAATCCTGATGTCCGGAGGCGGGCGCTGCAACTTCACCAATTATTCGGTCACCGCTGACAACTTCATTTCGGGGAACCCGCATTTCAGCAAGTCCGCGTTGAGCCGCTATACACAGTGGGATTTCATAGCGTTGGTAGAGCGCTATGGCATCGCGTACGAGGAGCGAAAGCACGGCCAGTTGTTCTGCCTGAACTCGGCTGCGGATATCCTGGCGATGCTGCTGGACGAGTGTGAGAAGTATGGTGTCACCATCGCCACGCGCTGCGATGTGCGAGGCGTTGAGGCCGTCTCTCCCGAAGCGCGCTATGCGGTCGAGTACGCGCAGGGCACAGCGGGCGACAACGCGGTGTGCCGCACGACCTGTCACTCGCTGGTGGTCGCCACCGGTGCACTGTCTATTCCCACACTCGGCGGCAGTGGCCTGGGCTATGAGATCGCCGCACAGTTCTCTCTCCCGCTGACCGAGCGCCGTGCGGGCCTGGTGCCTTTCATGTTCAGCGATGCGACCAAACCCCTTTGTGAACGCCTCTCCGGAATATCGCTGGAAGTCGAGGTCAAGTGCAGGGGGCAATCCTTCACTGAGAACCTGTTGTTCACCCATCGCGGCATCAGTGGCCCGGTGATCCTGCAAATTTCCAATTACTGGTATCCGGGTGATGCGATCGCCGTTAACCTGCTGCCCGCCCTGGACTGCACCCAGTGGCTGCTGGAGGCCAAGCGCGCACAGGGGAATATTCTGTTGCGCACGCTGTTGCAACGGGAACTTCCGAAAGCACTGGTGGCTGAGCTGCAAACCCTGTGGTGGTTGCCGGAGGCCGAGCGCAAGCTCGCGGATTTCAGCGACCAGCGCCTGCGGGAATTGGCGAGCCTGCTCACCGACTGGAAGCTGAAGCCGTCGGGTACCGAGGGTTACCGCACCGCGGAGGTGACGCTGGGGGGTGTGGATACTGCTGCGATCAGCTCGAAGACAATGGAGGCCCGCGCCTGCAAGGGCTTGTATTTTATCGGTGAGGTGCTGGATGTCAGTGGCCATCTGGGCGGGTATAACTTCCAGTGGGCCTGGTCGTCCGCTTTCAGTGCGGGGCAGGTGGTCTAGCAGAGCGTTGAAAAACCTTCACTTGAATAGCAGCGAGATGAATTTTTTCGTAGCCTGTCGGGGGGTTGTCGTGGGCGACGGGCTCGCACCCCAGTAGGCGTTTCAGTCGCTCCCGGGGTGCCGGACCAACGTGATTCGCTTGGTGAAACGCCTACTGGGGTACGAGCCCTGCATCCCAGCGCTACGGCACGATGTGTGACGAACGTTAGATTCTGAGGTGAATGGATGGAAGTTTTTTTTGATCTAGTCGAATGGTATGCACTGAGGTTGCGGATAGACAATGTGTTTCTCACCAAGCGAATCACGTGGAGCGACTGAGAAACACATTGTCTATCCGCAACCGCCCTACAAAGCCACTTCCCAGGAGACGGAAAAACCCCAGTTTTCATCTCGGTAAGTTTTCCGCCCGGTCATACACTCGCTAGAGACTTTTTCAACACGCTGCTAGTGTACAGAAATGGTCGCGGCGGCAGCGCTGCGCGCCACGTTGTTAGAAATTACTAAGGGCCCCTTCGATTATGCTGCGATTGAACGAAATAAAGCTCCCTCTCGATCATACGGACGACGCACTCGCTGCGGCGGTGGCAGAACGCCTGGAAATTGAAGCCGCTGACGTGCTGGCTATCAGCGTATTCAAGCGCAGCTACGATGCCCGCCACAAATCCCGCATTCTGTTGATCTACCAACTCGATGTGGAGGTGGCCGCCGGTCTGGAGCAGGCGCTGTTGGAGCGGTTTGCGCAGAGTTCCCGCGTGGGGCCGAGCCCCGACACACGCTATCGCTATGTTGCCCAGGCAGGTGCGGATTTCCCGGCTTCCGGGCAGCAGCGCCCGATCGTGATCGGATTCGGCCCCTGCGGCATTCTCGCGGCCCTGCTGCTGGCGCAGATGGGGCTAAAACCGCTGGTGCTGGAGCGCGGGCAGGCGGTGCGCCAGCGTACACAGGATACCTGGGGCCTGTGGCGCAAACGCCAGTTGAATACAGAGTCCAACGTGCAGTACGGCGAGGGCGGCGCGGGCACGTTCTCGGATGGCAAACTGTACAGCCAGGTGAAGGACAAGCGACACCTGGGTCGCAAGGTGTTGGAGGAGTTTGTCGCGGCGGGA
>JAGRIK010000322.1 GCA_020443325.1 Halioglobus sp. | reverse complement strand
TGTAATCAATGGCATCCTTTGCCGGTACCGTCAGCACCACACGGCCAGCACCCGCGACAAGGTGTTGCTCCAGTTGTTCCCGCTTGCGGAATACCCCGGTGGCCTCAATCACGGCATCGACGCCGAGTTCAGCCCACGGCAGATCCTGGGGATTGCGCTCACTGAGCAGTTTCACACGCCCCTTGTCGGTGACGAAGTGGTTGTCTTCCAGCGCCAGGGGCTTGGCAAATGGGCCCATCACCGTGTCATAACTCAACAGGTAACGCAGCGCGTCATAGTCAAAAAGGTCGTTGATCGCAACAACCTCAATATCATCCCGCGCCTCGAGGATTCGGAACACCGAGCGTCCAATACGGCCAAAACCATTGATTGCAATTCTCATCATTTCTTCTCCTGCGGCAGACCCAGCGCCGAGTAGAGCCGTGCCACCTCCAGCAACCGTGCGGCATGCCCGAGGGATTCATACCAGCCGAGCAGCTTGATGGTCGTGCTGCCCGCCTTGATCGTGCCCTTGGTGTCAAACAACAGCGAATGTGAATTACCAATAACATCCGACGACACGACTGGGTCCTCCACGACTCCGACAATGCCCTCCCGTTTCACGGCGGCAGCGCGCATCGCCTCGTTAACATCCTCGGCCGAGACGTCTGCATCCTTCATTACCAGGGTCACATCCAGCAGGCAGCCCTCCTGCACGGGGACATTGAGTGCCCAGGTCATAATCCTGTCCTGCAATTCCGGCAGAACGTGTCCGAGCCAGAGTGAGGCCTCATGCGTATTGGGAATGATATTCTTGGCTGCGGATCGACTGCGACGAAAATCACTGCCGGCATAGTCCTGCAGCGACTGGTCGGATGTGTAGGCATGCACCGTCGTCATGCTGCCGCACTCAATCTCGAATCTTTCGGACACGCTTTGCAACAACAGGCACAAAGCTGACGCGGTTGGCGAACCAGCGGAAATCATTCGGTCTTCTACCGCCACGCTGTCCGCGTTAATGCCGGGCACTACTATACGGTCAATATGATCGATCGGCAGGGTACGTAGCAGCACCCGCGGTGCCCCATTGGCAAGGTGCGCTTCCATGGATTGCCGGTCCCGGAATTTGCCGGTGGCATCAATAACAATATCGACATCAAAAATATCCCAGGGCATCTCTTCCGGGCGATCGATCTGCATGAGCCGTGCGCGGAAACGCGAGTTGACCAGGAAATTCCCCTCCAGGGTATGACGCTGCGCATCGGTCGTCTCTGAGGTTAACAGGTAGTGCAGAATATCCGGCTTGCCAATATCGGCTACCGCGACGACATCAACATCGGCGCTCCGGGAGGCCAGGTCATAAATCTGCCTGCCGATCTGGCCAAAACCCATGATACCCACTCGAATCGCTCTGCTCTTTGCCATCGGCGTACTCCCCTGAAGCCTGAATTACGTTCAATCCCGCAACTGATGCCAGACCGTATTTTCCTTTGTATATACCGGATAGACCATGACCCACCGCAAGGAAACTGCCAACGGCGAGACAACCACGATAAAATGGTGTCGGATTAATAAAGGATAGGTCGGGGCCAGGCGCCCCACAAATCCCAGTTCATGGCCTCATTTGTCTCGGCCATATTGATATCCTGGGCTGTCTGGCGCTGTTCATCCACCACATTCTGTTGTATCGACAGGCGTTCGTATTCCTGGTAATTCGCCTGGGAGCCCACATAGACACACTTGCATGTCTTGCCATCGGCGTAGACAAAAACCGTTGTACCATCCAACTCCATCGGTACCAGGCGAAGCTGTCCGAGCCGATTCAGGTGCGCCATCTTCTCCGGTGTATTTGCGAGCTTCATCTGGAACCCGGCTGCGGACAGGCGCCGCTCTGTCGCCATTGAGTCCTGGCTGGTGGTAGAGGCACAACCTCCCATCAATATCGCAGTGCTAGCTGCTGCAATGACAATTTTTACGCTTTTGAACATCATATTCCCCATACCTATATTTGCGAGTTCCACGAATCGGCCAATATAGAGTCTATCCAGGGGTGTGTCGATGGTGCAGAAGGGTTAAAGCGCGCCGACTTCCGACAGGTCGATGCCGTATGCATGCGGTTCGAGGCTTTTCCTGATCGACAGGGACTGCGCCCCGGTACCGGGAGAAACTTCCTGCAGGTCTATCACTCGCGCGGCCGGCAAGCGGTTCTTATGGGCGTCGAGCAACAGCAGAACCTTTGGTCGCAAACGGCGCGTGCGATACTCGGCCACCACCACACCGACCTCTCCGGAAGACAGCTCTACCAGCGTACCAGCCGGGTAAATGCCGATAGCCTGGATAAAGGCTTCCACCAGTTCTGCCTGGAAGTCCTGATCCCGCAGATCGTAAAGCAGTTTGATCGCGTCGCTGGGAGAGATCGCCTTCGCGTAGCTGCGGTTACTGGTAACAGCGTCATAGGTATCGACGATCGCAGCGATGCGCGCGAAGGGAGGAATCACATCCCGCTTCAGGCCCGCAGGATATCCCGAACCGTCAAAGCGTTCATGGTGGTGCGCCACGATATCAATGACATCCTTATTGAGAATGCCACATTCCTTGAGAATCTCGAGGCCGTGACTCACGTGGAGTGCCACTTCGGCGGCCTCCTCTGTGGTCAACTTCCGCTCCGCCTGCAGCAGTTCGCGATCAACTCGCAACTTGCCAACATCCATCAACATACAGCCCATCGCCAGCGACCTCAGGTCGCGCCGCGGGAGGCCCAATTGGCGACCCAGCGAGACAGACCAGACTGCCGCGCTCAATGCGTGATGGTAGGTGTACTGGTCATGGTCTTTCAAACGACTGACCCATAAGCAGGCATCGGGGTTGCGGCTGATGCTATCCACCATGGGCTCTACCGCTTTACGCAACTTGATGACGTCCAGCTTTTCGCCACCACTGACGTGATCGAAGATGTCATCAATATCACCAATCAGTGAGTTCAGCACATGCTGGGCACGCGGCTGCTCCTCCTCCCATTTGCTGTCATCGCAGTAAGACTTGAGCGGGCGACCCATGAAAATGTGGCTCAGGGGTATACGCGGGCGATCGCTCGGCTTTTTCGCTGGAGCCTGCTCGGCGGGCTTTGATGATTCCGCCCGTTTGGAAGAGGAAGAGGAAGGCTCGCGACGGACAACAGCAGCGGGACGACAACCGCGCCGGCTGTCGATATAGACGAAGTCGCAATACTTGCGCAGATCGCGAATATCCTCGGGACACGCGATCAGGAAACCCTGCGTGATGAACGGGGTTTCCAGCCAGGGGCGGTCCAGCCCACTGATATACATACCAATGCTCAGGTCATTGGTGGATACCTTAAGGGTTTTAAGCATAGTGCCCGACGTCCCCATTCGATTTTCTGCCTCGCCTCAGGTACAGCTCGAATACCCACAATTGAACGGGCTGAAAGCTGCTTACAGTCTCAGACACTAGGGACGAGCCACAGCAGAGTCCACCAAAAAGTGGAGATTTCTACAGAAAATTGTGTCCGGAGACGTAAAAGGAGAAAAATTCGCTGGCGCCAACACCGTGGCTGGGGTAAACGCCGGTCGGACAGGGTCCCACTCCATGGCGCGACGCCGCCTGTGTTATATTCTCGCCAACTGCTTAATCGCTATGCTTAAAACTCCAATACGGGACCGTTCCATGCGTAAAATCCTGATCAGCCTGGGCCTGCTGCTGGCCCTGTTCGCCGCTCTTATTGGCGGGCTTTTGGCCAGCGGCCAGATAGGCACCAGCAGCCTGGCCATGCTGCTCAATACCATGCTGGGCTTATCCGGCCCGGCGGCGAATGATGCCACGGTGCGCCAACGCTATCAGGTGCCGGACGGATTCACGCTGGAACTGTACGCCGCCGAGGTGCCGCGCGCCCGTTTCCTGAGGTTCACGCCTGCGGGGGACCTGTTGGTCAGCCGGCCCGGCATGGGCGATATCCTGCTGCTGCGACGCGATGCCGACGGCGATGGTCACCCCGATAGCCGCGAAACCTTGATCTCTGGCCTGGACCGGCCACTGGGCCTGGATATCCATGACGGTTGGCTGTACATCGCTGAATCCAGCCGCATTGGGCGCGTTCGTTTTGACCATGACCGCGGCGCGGTCGTGGGCGACATCCAGCCGCTGGTGGAAGGCCTGACCGACGATGGTAATCACTGGTCCAAAACTATCCGCATTGGAGCTGATCAGAAGCTGTACCTGGCACAGGGCTCTACCTGCAATATCTGCGAGGAAGAGGATGCCAGGCGGGCGACGATGATGCGTTTTGAGCTGGATGGCAGCCAGCCAGAGATCATCGCGACAGGCTTGCGCAACAGCGTCGGTTTCGATTGGGCGCCCTGGAACGGCGCGCTCTACGCCACTGACAATGGCCGCGACATGCTGGGCGATGATTTTCCACCCTGTGAACTCAACCGGATCGATCCCGGAAAGTTCTACGGCTGGCCCTACTTCAATGGCGACAATATTCCCGATCCGGATATGGGCGCCGACCCTCTCGCGGGACAGCGCCAACCGACACCGCCCGCACA
The DNA here is from genome assembly GCA_020443325.1 of Halioglobus sp. Classification (GTDB taxonomy): domain Bacteria; phylum Pseudomonadota; class Gammaproteobacteria; order Pseudomonadales; family Halieaceae; genus Marimicrobium. The sequence goes on along the minus strand of JAGRIK010000322.1, from coordinate 9,820 downwards.
CAACTTCCGTCCACACAATGCACCGCTGGGCATGACCTTCCTGAACGCCAGGACGCTGCCACCAGAATACCGGCGCAGTGCGCTGGCCGCCCTGCACGGTTCCTGGAACAGAAGTTCACCCGATGGTTATAAAGTGGTGTCCCTGCACTGGACAGAGGACGGCATCGAAGAGCGCGATTTTCTCACCGGTTTCCTGCAGGATGGTGATATCAGTGGTCGCCCGGTAGACGTGGCCCAGGGGCCTGACGGAGACATTTTCATCTCCGATGACTACGCCGGCGCGATTTATCGGGTGGCATACGGGAAAGACCGTGCTGGCAGGGCCGGAATGGGCAACCCTGCGCCGATGACAGTACCCGCTGTCAGTCGCCTGGATGCTACGCCTCCCGGCTGGCTGGCAGAGTCTGATCTTCCGCAGATGGCCCACAATGGCAGCGAACTCTATGAGCGCTACCAGTGCAGAACGTGCCACGAACAGGGCACCAACCCGGTGCGGCTCGACAATCTTGCCCAGCGCCTCGGTTACGGCGCCGTTGTCGAGGTGCTGGAAGCGCCGCAATCGCCCATGCCATTGTTCCCGCTGAGTGCGACTGAGCGCCGGGAACTCGCCGTATACCTGCTGTGGCAGCCCGAGGCCGGCGAATAGCACCCGGCATGCTGCAATATCTCCCCAACAGCCTCACGTTCCTGCGCTTGCTTCTCGCTGCCCCACTCGGCTGGCTGATTTTACACGAACAGTATGACCTGGCACTGCTGACCGGCGTCATGGCGGGCGTAACTGATGCACTCGATGGCTTTTTCGCACGCCGCCTCAACGCCCTGTCGCGCTTCGGTGCCGCACTCGATCCGATTGCTGACAAAACACTGATAACGGTGACGTTTATTTGCATGGCCGCCGTTGAACTGGTGCCCTGGTACCTGGCAATCGCAGTGATCGTGCGCGACCTGGTCATCGTTGCAGGCGCCGCTGCTTACTACAAACTCATCGGCCCGTTTGAATTTTCCGCCACCGGCCTGAGCAAGGGCAACATGGCGATACAGATTGCGTTTTGCGTCCTGGTACTGTTATCCCAGGTTCTGCCAAACGTACCACCGATACTCACACTGGCCGGTACCGCCGCGGTGCTGTTCATCGCCGCTGCCAGCGGTTTCGATTATGTAATGTCCTGGACGATTAAAGCCATTGAATCACGCAAGCAAAAGGATTAGACGGGTGCCGAAGGAATTTACGACTGTGTTGGCGAGACGCCCGTGAGCAAGGAAATACACATTCTGACCTATAACATCCACAAGGGCTACTGCACTGGCAACCGCCGTTTTGTGCTGGAATCCATGCGCGAGAGAATCGCCGAAACGGGCGCTGATATTGTGTTCCTGCAGGAGATACACGGGACAGCCATCAAAAGTGCTGCCAAGCGTCGGCGCTTCTCCTATCCCGACCAACCGCACTTCGAATACCTGGCTGATGAAGCGTGGCCCCACTACGCGTATGGACGCAATGCGATCTACCGCAAGGGCGATCACGGCAATGCCATCCTGAGCATGTACCCGTTCGCCAGTTTTGAAAACATCGATGTATCGATCTTCCCGCGCTCCAGTCGCAGTATTCTGCACGGTGTGATTGAACTGCCGCACAAGAAAACGCGCTTGCACACACTTTGCGTCCACCTCGGCCTGCTGGAGCAGGAGCGTCGGGAGCAGTTGCAGGCGCTGACGGACAGGATCAACAGCCACGTGCCCCGGGATGAACCAATGATCATCGCCGGAGATTTCAACGACTGGCGCCGTCGCGCAGAGGCGCACTTGCACGCCGACCTCGGACTGGAGGAACTGTTCGTCAAGATGAAAGGCCGTCATGCGCTGACGTTCCCAGTCTGGCGACCCATGCTCCCGGTGGACCGTATCTACTATCGCGGCCTGCAACCAGTAGCCTGCCAAAGACTCAGCACGGGGCACTGGCGAGATCTTTCTGATCATGCCGCGCTTTTCGGAGTGTTTTCACTATGACCCCCATCACCGATGCCAAATCCATACTGCAGGAAGCGGCGTTCCTGACGGAACTGCAACTGGCCGCCAACTCGAGCAACAAGACCCTCGAACAGGCACAGGCTTATGCGCGCAAATGCCTCAAGGAAATAGAAGCGACCCCGCAGGACGCCTGGCTGCGACCGATGTCGAAACTGGCGCGGTTCATCTACACCCGCAGTTACGAGGCCGAGCTTGATATCAACATGGATAAACTCGAGGAGCTTCGGGCCCTGTCCAGGGATCATTTACTGCTGTTCCTCTGGTCGCACAAGTCCCACATGGACAGTTTTGTCTTTCTGCTGTCGCTGTACCAGAACCAGTTTCGTCCCCTGCCGCTGATATTCGCCGGCATCAACATGAATTTTCTCGGTTTCGGTGCACTGGCCCGCCGCGTGGGGGCTATTTTCCTGCGTCGTACATTCCAGGAAGATCCTGTCTACAAACTGGTCTTTCGACACTATATCGATCACCTGATTCGCAACCGCATGCCACTGTCGTGGTCGATAGAGGGAACCCGCTCCCGAACCGGCAAGTTGTCACCACCCAAGTTGGGCCTGTTGAACTGGGTGGTTGAATCCTGCCATCGCGAACAGACCAGGGACGTGCTGCTGGTCCCCGTTTCCATTGCCTTCGATCGCATCGCCGAGATAGACGACTACGTCGCACTGCAGAGCGGACTGCCCAAGCGCAAGGAATCACTGCGCTGGTTCTTTAACTATATTTTTGGCATGCGCCAGCCCTACGGCAAAGTGTATGTGCGCTATGGTGATCCGCTGCCACTGGAACAACCATCCGCTCCTGCGCCGGGCACCGAGACCACCGGCACAGGCCAGCAGCACTTCGATGTGACGCGGATGGCACTGGAAGTGTGTACCCGGATAGAGCAGATCACCCCCATTAAATCGGCAGATGTCCTGGCGATGGTGTTACTGGGCGCCAACAAGCGCGCGCTGACGGCCGCCGAAATGTACCGCCAATCGGCCGGAATCGAGGAGCTCATCCGGGAGCAAAAGCTGCCGGCCGCCTCCGGTCTCAGCCTGAGCAACGAAGCCCAGGTCAGCGCGGCTGTGCTGGCGCTTGAAAAATCCGGCCTCGTCAAGGTCTTTGATGGGGCGCAGGTCCCTGTCTACTATATTCCCGGCGAGAAACGCCTGGCCGCCGCCTACTACCGCAATACGATCACCCACTATTTTTTACCCGCTGCTTTGGGTGAGATCGGGTTGGCGATGTGCGCCCGGGACATTGACATCCCCAACGCGGACTCACTGCGCAGCAACGTGATGGCGTTACGAGATTTGTACAAATTCGAATTCTTCTATAAGTCGGCCGGGGAGTTCTGGGGAGATGTTCTGCATGAAACCGGCCGGCGCTACCCGAATTGGGACAACAGCGATTATTCGATCCAGACGTTACTACGCGACAAGCCCCCGCGCTTCGGGCACGCCATCCTGCGCTCGATCACCGAGGCATACCTGATAATCGCCGTGGCCCTGCTGGATATGGAGGACCGACCCGTTCACGACCAGAAAGCGTTTACGCGGCAACTCCTGGCCCAGGGGCAGCAAATGCTGCTGCGCCGGACGATCAGTTGCGAATCATCCGTCTCCCAGGACCTGTTCACCAATGGCCTGCGACTGGCCGCCCACCTGGCGTTACTGGATGGTCGCAGCAGCGAGTTGAGCAGCGGGCGCACCGCATTCGCCGAGTCCGTCGTATCAGCCCTGTCGGCGATCAACCTGTTGCAGCGGGCATACGACGAGGCCTGGTTTTCCCAACTGTCGGCGGGCAAGATCGCTAACCTGATAGGGCCCTGAAGGCGACACGCCGGCGCAACCCAAATAAACCAATCCTGCGACTTGCCGGTGGCGAACAGACCCGCTATCGTTCCACAATAACCCCTAAAAGAACCGGAATTCCATGAGCCTACGAAATATTGTCAGCACCATGGCAGAGACCTCTACCCTGCTACAGGTGGTAAAGGAAGTTAAACCCAAGCCCAGCAGCACCCGTGACTGTTTCGCAGCAAGGGTAGAGCGCACCACCGCCCGCTTCCCGAATCACACCGCAGTGATTTTCGAGGGACAGCGCCTGACATGGTCCGAGCTCAACGCCCTCGCCAATCGCTATGCCGCGGCGTTGCGCACACAGGGGCTGGTACGCGGCGATGCCGTCAGCCTCATGATGGAAAACCGTATTGAGTTTCTCGCCGCGATTATCGCACTTAACAAGCTGGGCATTATCGCCGCGCTGATCAACACCAACCTCACCGGCAAGCCCCTCATTCACTGCATTAACATTACACAATCGCGACTCTGTATTTTCGGTGAAGAACAGCTGGAAGCAGTGGACCAGGTGAGGACGGAACCGGAGTTGGCGGGTATTGAAAGCTGGCTGTTTGTAAGTGATGCAAAGGCGACACCTTGTCCGGACTGGGCTGTTGATTTCGACAAGGAAAGCGCGGGCAAACCTTCCGACAATCCCTCCCATACCGGCCAGAACACACTGGCGGATACCGCGCTCTACATCTACACCTCGGGCACAACCGGTCTTCCGAAGGCATCGGTGATCTCCAACCGCCGCTTCCTACTGGCCTCGGCCATGTCGTATAAAGGTGGTCTCAAGTGTAAAGAAAATGACTGCATCTACCTGTGCCTGCCCCTCTACCACGGCACCGGCCTGTTCCTGGGCGTGGGCGCTTCATTCTCTACCGGGGCCGCCATGTATATCCGGCGCAAATTTTCGGGCAGCGCCTTTCTCAGTGACATCCGGGAAAGCGGTGCAACCTGCTTCATTTATATCGGCGAGCTGTGCCGGTATCTGCTCAACACACCGCAAAAGGCAGACGACCACAGCAGCACGTTGACCGCCATGATGGGCAATGGCCTGCGCCCGGACGTGTGGCATGAGTTCAAATCGCGGTTCGGTATCAAACGGATAGCGGAGTTCTATGGCTCCAGCGAAGGCAACGTCGCCTTCGTCAACATGCTGAACAAGGACTGTACAGTGGGCACTACCAGCATTCCCATCGCGCTGGTCAAATACGATGTGGATGCCGACGAAATCGTACGGGACGAAAAAGGCCACCTGATAAAAGTGGCCAATGGCGAGCCCGGCTTACTGCTCGGCAAGATCACCGAGAAGACAGCGTTTGAGGGTTACACCAGCAAGGAAGATACCGAGAAGAAAATCCTGCGCGATGCCTTCGCGAAGGGCGATGCGTGGTTCAACACCGGCGACCTGATGAAAACAGTGGATGTGGGGTTTTCGCTGGGGCTGCCCCACTACCAGTTCGTAGACCGCATCGGCGACACCTTTCGCTGGAAGTCTGAAAATGTCTCGACCAACGAAGTCGGCGAGATCATCAACGGTCACCCGCAGATTGATTTCTGCAACGTCTACGGCGTGGAAATTCCCAAGGCCGACGGCAAGGCCGGTATGGCGTCCCTGGTGCTGGCACCCGGAGTCGACGCACTCGATATAAAGAGCTTTTCTGCCTACGTCAACGAGCACTTACCCGCCTACGCGCGACCGGTGTTCCTGCGCATACAGCCCGAGCTGGACACGACCGGGACTTTCAAAATGGTCAAGGGTGAACTGCGCAAACAGGGCTATGACCTGGATCAGGTCAGCGACCCGATTTATGTCCTCAAGCCCCGCAGCGACACCTATACCCTGCTGGATAAGGAGTTTGCCGACATACTGCGTGCCGGCAAAGCAGGCTATTGACCTGAGCGGCCACCCCCGCGCCTGCCGCGACCTGGCCGCTTTTTCCTCTCGCCGCCGCGCTTGCCTGCGGGGGCAGCACGCCGCGAAGATCCTGCCCCGCGCGCGCCAGTAGGCTTGCGCGAGGACGCCCTTCCCGGCGCCCCCGGTTTTCGCAGGGGTGCGCTTTCCGGGACCTCGTGGCGGGGTTCGAACCCACCTATATACTCCCGCGTGATATGCCGCTGGATGACCTGCTCTATCGCGTTGAGCTGCTTGATCTCATCCGCGCAAACCAGGGAATAGGCCTGGCCAGAGGACCCCGCCCGAGCGGTACGCCCGATACGATGCACGTAATCCTCAGGCACACCGGGCAGGTCAAAGTTAACCACCCGCGGCAGTTGCTCAATATCCAGCCCGCGCGCCGCGATATCCGTTGCGACCAACACACGAACCGCGCCGCTCCTGAACCCTGCAAGTGCTCGCATTCGCGCGCCCTGGCTCTTGTCACTGTGCATGGCCCAGGCGTTAATACCGGCGTTTTCCAGATGTTGCGCGACGCGGTTGGCGCCCTCCCGGGTGCGGGTAAACACCAGGACCTGTTGCCAGTCGTTCTGCACGATCAAATCCAGTAGCAAATCGCTCTTGCGCTTTTTGTCCACCGGGTAAAGCCACTGTTCCACCCGTTCCGCCGTTGCGTTCGCCACCGACACCGACACTTCGAGCGGTTTGCGCAGGATCGTCCTGGCCAGGGACCTGATTTCCCGTGCAAAGGTCGCCGAGAACATCAGGTTCTGGCGCCGTGGCGGCAACACGTTGAGAATCCGGTTGATATCGTGGATGAAGCCCATATCGAGCATGCGATCCGCCTCGTCCAGCACCAGCACTTCCAACCCGGAAAACCCCAGCGCTCCCCGCTGGTACAGGTCCAGCAGGCGCCCGGGCGTTGCGACAAGAATATCGACACCCTGACGCAGCGCTGCGATCTGAGGATCCATTTTTACACCGCCGTAAACCACAGCCGACTTGAACGGCAGATACGCACTGTAAGAGGCCACATTCTCAGCCACCTGCGCAGCCAACTCGCGCGTGGGTGCCAACACCAGCACGCGAAGACGGTGTGGCAGCGGCGCGTCGCCGTCATGCAGCCGCTGCAGGATGGGCAACGTGAAAGCGGCGGTTTTTCCGGTACCGGTGCGGGCCGCAGCCAGCAGGTCACGTCCGGAAAGTATCGCGGGAATGGCGGCGGTTTGAATCGGCGTGGGCTCGCGGTAGCCCTTATCGGCCAGCGCACGCAACAAGGGCGTCGACAGGCCTAATTGGTCAAAGGCCATGGCAAAGCGCCGGGTTCAACGGCTCAGCTCGCCGATGGGTCGGGCGGGAAATCCGCGAGAATCGCCTGCGCCGCCTGCTGGCGGTACCGGGCGGCTTCCTCAGTATCAGGCTGGTTGCGCAGATTAGAGCGAAACGTGGCGCGCCAGACGGACTGCAACATGATGGGATCGATCATGTTCACATAAAGCGTACCCCCGGTAACCTGCTGGGTCGCGGGATCGAACGTGGCGACTTCATCCTTTTCCGGCGGCAGGAACTTCCAGGACAGGAAAATATCAGCATCGGCATTCGCGGTGACTACCTGGAATCCGCGGCGCACCAACTCTGCACTCAACGCCTGGTTGATACGAATGATCTGCTCATCGGATGTCATCATGGTTGCAAGCGTATCCCTGGCAATCGGCTGAATTGCGACCTTGTGGATCTTGCTGAAGTCATAGCTGTGGTTATAGTCTGTGGTGACCTTGAGGTCGCCCGGCATCGCCACGCAGGCAGCGAGCAGCAGCGCAAGACAAAAGCCTGTGACCACGCGGTAGCTGGAAAACGACATACAATCTCCTGGGCCGGTCTCCCGGACGTTTCATAAATTTAATATCAAAATCGACAACAAGCAGAGCTGGCGACAGGCTTGTTTACAGCCAATGATTCTGGCGAGTCGGTACATTTCCACCGCTCACTTGGATCAATGTGCGATTAAACCTATATTGTTGTTGGATGCCAACCGCTGCAAGGGAAATTTGCCATTGAAAACACTACCACCGACTTCGGCCCTTCTCGCAGTCCTGTGCGCGGTAACACTGCTCACCGCTTGTGATGGTCCCGAGCTGATGCCCTGGCACACCCTGGTCCTCAAGAACGAGTACTCGGAAGAACGGGCCGACGACATCACCAGCCTTGATGACTACCTGGAACTGGAAGCTGCGCTGTTTGCCGAGTTGGACCAGCAGATCTACGCGCGGTCAGACACAGGCCCTGCTGAGGCCCTGGAACGGTACAGCCGGGGCAGTCTTGCGGACCCGGATCAGCGACAACCCAACTGGAACCGCACATTTGAGCTGCGCATTGATTCGCCCCGGGGCGGCGTACTGTTACTCCACGGTATGTCGGATTCGCCTTACAGCCTGCGCGCACTGGGGGAAACGCTACAGCAGCGTGGCTATACCGTACTGGGCCTGCGCCTGCCGGGCCACGGGACACTCCCATCGGGCCTGCTCGACCTGCAGTGGCGGGACATGTCCGCTGTCGTCAAACTGGGGATGGCGCACCTCGCACTGCGCGCCCCGGGACAACCCCTGTACATTGTCGGCTATTCCACGGGTGCCGCCCTGGCACTGGACTATGCGCTGGAGCTATCCGCCAAGCCACAATCGCAGGCAACACTGCCACCCGTTACCCGACTGGTACTGCTTTCCCCAGCGATAGGTGTCAGCCCGGGGGCAGCGCTGGCAAAGTGGAGCCGACGTCTTTCACACTTACCCGGGCTGGATCGACTGGCCTGGCTGGACATGGAACCCGAGTTTGATCCCTACAAATACAATTCCTTTGCCACCAATGCGGCTGAACAAGTCTATGAACTTACCCAATCGGTTGCTCAACGATTGGCAAGCCGACCTGCAGACGCTCCTCCACTGCCACCGATGCTTATCCTGAAATCCACCGTCGATGCGACCGTCTCCAACAATGCGGTCGTCGACCGACTGCTATTAAAACTGCCCCCCGAGCGCGACGAGCTGGTGGTGTTCGACATCAACCGCTTCGCCGCGAATACCAGTTTACTGATAAAAGACCCCGGCCCCTTTACAGCGAGACTGATCGCCGACCAGCAATTGCCCTTTACGCTGACACTGGTGACAAACTCAAACACCGACAGTCGCGCGGTCGCCGCCTACACGAAGCTGCCTTATGCTGCCGGCCACTCACACAGCGAAGACCTGGGGCGGCGCTGGCCTGCCGGAGTGTTCTCCCTGTCCCATGTCGCGTTGCCATTCCCACCCAATGACCCGCTTTATGGACAGCATCGCCCTGCCGACAGCACGCAGATATTCCTGGGGCAGCAGGCGATGCAAGGCGAACGAGGGGTGCTGAAGATACCGGGGGATTTCCTGCTGCGGCTGCGCCACAACCCGTTCTACCAGTACCAGCTTGAGCGTGTGCTGAAGTGGCTGGACTAGCGGTACACGGAGGGTTCGGGGACTGCTCTTACTGAAGCTTTTTCACTTGCAGGAAAAAACACTGGATATACCCGGGCCGATCCTGGCAGGGATAGGCGATATCCTTCTCCGCCAACTCGCGCTTCAAAGCTGCCAATCGATAGTGGGGAACAGCCGGGAAAGCGTGGTGTATAGCGTGGAGATGGAAGTGGCAGGGTGAGATCAGGAAGTGCTCCAGCCAGTTGGGGTTGTAATCGAACAGCCTGACATCAGCACCCGACTCTTCATCGGGATCATTGTGCTCCAGATAGGCGCGCACACCGATCAGCGTACTGGTCAGTGTAAACAATGGAAACAACCAGAAGACGACGTACATCCACCAGGAAAAAAACACCGAAATTAACGCAAGCAATACCAGCTGGGTAAGCACCAGGTAAACAACTTCCTGTGCAGCGTTATCTTCCTGCGCCTCCTGCACCGCCGGGGAATGCTTCGGGCTTAACAGCGCGTAGATGCTGCCGAAAATATACAGGCCAAAGAGTTTGCCGAGAAAATACCGGTACACCGAAGAAGCCGCCTCGTAGTGCCGACCCTGGTAGTTCTCC
>JAGRIK010000321.1 GCA_020443325.1 Halioglobus sp. | reverse complement strand
TCACCAGCCCGGCCACCTGCGAAGTCGCGGAAGTCGGTCTGGTGGGTTTCCATATTGGCGTGAAGACATTCTGGGCGCCGCAGTGGATATGGCCGACTTTTGAACACATCGACAATGTTCCGGGAAATACGGCAGCAGATGAACCGGTTCCTGAGCATTTCAGTTTTTATGACAGGCAGTGCCCCGAGTTGACTACGGCATTTCTACAGCAGTGTATAGAGCAGCGCCCGGGCGTCCTGCCACCGGATGCGCTGGATGCCCCAGAGCTGGCCTGCTGCCCCAATCAGATGCAGGTGATCAACTCGTCACCGGATCCCGCCAACCTGGAGTCAGATCTGGTGGGCATTCGGCCGGCCGAGTTGGTGCCTGTTCAGGTTAACAGGCTTGACGAAATTGGCCAGGGCAACCCGAACCAGGTATCGGTGCTGGAGTTGAACGCCGTATTTCGCGGACTATTAAAGGCCCAGGGGTCACCCTTGCAGAACTATGTTCTTATCAACACCCAGTGGCCGGTAAACGGGCGGACCTCAGCGACCACCGAACCACCGCACCTGGTGATGAAACGCCTGTGCCTGGAGTCGGATAGACCTTCCCAATGCATCACTCTGGCGCCGAATAATTTGCGCCTCAGGAATTCCGTGATCGAGACCTATGATATGGCCTACTGCAAGCCCACGGATGAAAATATCAGCAACGATGGCGGTCCGGAATGCGTACCCACCCAGGTGAGTCAAGACCCCCATCAATTCAGCAGCGGCGGCTGTATGAACTGTCACTTCAGTTCAGGGACCGATTCCAGTTTTATCTGGGCCGATGGTATAGAAGAGCAGATACCCCTCGGGCCGTAATCAGCTGATCTCGAAGCCCGGGTAACCGTTGATACGGAGATCCTCGCATTGCTGACAATAGGCATCGACCCCGCCGGGGTAGGACAGGAAACGGCGGGGCTTGCCTTCCACGTTTGCCCCTGTGTACCATGAATTGTTTCGAGAAAAGAGTGTTGCCGCCACAAGCTCATCGTGATGGCTGACCCACTCTTCCTCCTTCTCCGCACTCGGCTCGATCACCGAATTGTCACTGTCGCGCAGCGCGACAAGGCAATCGCACACCCAATCGACTTGCTGTTGCAGGCAGGTGGACGCGTTACACAGCGCCGAGGCCGGCGCCAATGGGCCGGACACTGTGAACATATTCGGAAACCCGTGCACCTGCAGGCCCATAGTGGAGCGCAGATCCCGGTGCCATGACTCGGCCAGCGAGATACCGTCGCGGCCGCGAATGTCGATGCGGGTGAGAGCCCCGGTGCCGGCATCGAAGCCTGTCGCCAGCACTACCAGGTCGAGCGGATATTCACGCCCGGCAACAATCAGCCCATTGGCGCTGAAGCGCTCGATCGGCGTTGCGCGTACGTCGACCAGTTCGACGTTGTCGCGGTTGAATGCGTCGTAGTAGCCATTTTCAAGCGGCACGCGCGCTATGCCGAAAGGCCCGCGCGGCAGCAGCTTTTCAGCCAGCGCCGGATCATGGACCCGGGCGCGAATCTTGTCGCGCACGAACTCCGCGAACTCGGCATTCACCGCCTCATCCGTCAGCACTTCTTCGCAGGCACCGACCCAGAACCTCAGTGAGCCATCTGCCCACAGGGTCTCCATCGTGTCGCGCCGCTGTTGCGCGGTCAGCTGGCTCCATTCGCCGGGTTGATGTATCGCATCCCACTCAAAGCCGCTGAAGGTGTGATGCAGTTGCTGGCGCAGCTCCGGAAAACAAGCGCGCCAGGCCTCGCGATCCGCTTCCTCGTGTGGCGGATTTTTCATCGCAACCGGAAACGGCGGGGTGCGCTGGAATACGACCAGTCTGTCCACCTGCGCTGCGATCGTCTGTATGACCTGAATGCCGGTTGCGCCGGTACCAACAACACCGACCCGCTTGCCCGCATAGTCGATGCCCTCTTGCGGCCACCGGGCGGTGTGTACGATACGTCCGGAGAAAGCCTCGTGTCCCTCAAAGGGCGGCACCTGCGGTGCCGAGAGAATGCCGCTGCAACAGATCAGGTAGCGCGCAGTGAAGCTATCTCCCTGGTCCGTCCCGATGGTCCAGCGCCGTGTAGCGGCGTCCCAGTGAGCCGATTCAACGCGGGTGTTAAAACGAAAATTGCGCCTGAGGTCAAAGCGATCGGCAACATGTGCAAAGTAGCGCATCAGCTCCGGCTGGGGTGAGTAGCGTTCGCTCCAGTTCCACTCGGCCAGCAGCTCGTCAGAGAACCAATACTGGTACACCATAGACGGCGAATCGACTCGCGCGCCCGGGTAACAGTTCCAGTACCAGGTGCCCCCCACATCCGGAGCAGATTCAATGCCCTGCACCGTGAAGCCCGCCTCACGCAGGCGATACACTTGATAAAGTCCGGATAATCCCGCGCCAATTACTACCGCATCAAAGTCATGCTGCATAGGGCACCCGCTTGAGAGCTACTTTTTACCAGTATAGGCAGTAAAGGACCCACGTTGGGATGCTTTTATTGCCATAACGGGTATCGCTCCGCAGGACTTGGACGCAATAGAATTCGATATGAAGCCGCCAGGCAACCAGCAAGCAACTATTCCCAAGCGTACATCTTGCCCTTATAGGTGCGCTCCGCAAGGGAAACTTCACCGTCAGACAGGATTATTTTGCCATCCGAAACAATCACCAGTGAGCGCACTCGCCAGGTATTGGTGCCGGACTCGTTGAAAACGCCGTTGGCTACCGCGCTCATGGTTTCACCGTTCTCCAGCCATGCGACATTGTTGGCGCTTGTCGTGCCACTTTTGGCGCCAGCCTCACGCACCGTGAAGGATACTGTGCTGGCGACAAAACCGTAGCCAGTGGCCGTTCCCTCGTAATCAACTTGCAGGGTGCCACCGCCGGTCTCGTTTTGCCCGACCACCGTAACGCCTCTGGAAGTGTATTCAAATTCGCCAATTGATTTGCCAAGTGCCATGGTTCCGTGCCTCTTAATCTTATTGTTGCTACCGTTCGATAACGGTCGCAGGACGATAAGAATAGACCCAATGCTCGATCTTCGCGTTAGACTTTTTTTGAACTACTGGTGCGACCTGATATACAGAATGAACATTTCAGCAAAAGCGGCAAAACCACAGGTATCTCACCTATGCGCTACGGTAGCCAACCCCCCTGTGACAGCCAGACCGCCAGGCCAGCGGCGTGGCGAAAGTTCACTACCTTGGTAGCTGCGCAACTGAAACCGAAGCCGGGGATTGGCAAACCCAGTGCCGCGACACGGTTAAATCGGCGCGTTACTCGCTCCTCTGCGCCACCAACCGCGCCAGCGCGGCCATTTGCCCGTCTGGGTCCCGCAACAGGGCCTCTTCCAGATAATGGATTTGTAATCGGCTCGCAATCGACCGCAGGTCGCCGGGCTTGACCCGGTAAGCCGGATTGGCGGGACCAATAACCTCCTCCTCACTTACCAGGTGTTGTTCGCAAATCAGGAAACCGCCTGGCGCCAGGCTGGCAGCCAGT
>JAGRIK010000320.1 GCA_020443325.1 Halioglobus sp. | reverse complement strand
CGAATCACGTGGAGCGACTGAAACGCTTGCTGGGGTACGAGCCCGTCGACCACGACGAACCCCCGACAGCACTACGAAAAAAATTCATCTCCTTGCTATTCAAAGCGAAAACCAGCCGAGACGTCACGCGAAGGTTTTTCAACACGCTGCTAATCCCTGCGCAATCGGTCTGAGATGGCAATCGGGGTAGGGTAGTTGAGCACCACGATATAGGACGATGCGAGCAGGGTGAGAATGGTAGTCGCCTGAATCAGCAGCGAAGCCTGTTCAGAGATAAGGGCACCACCCACCGCGACGTAAGCAATAAGCAGCGAGAACTCGCTGGCCTGGCCCAGCCGAAAGCCGAGATCCCAGCCCAGGCTGCGATTCTCGCTACTCCCTTTCAGCAGGTAGCGATAGACCGTCGGCTTGATGCCGAGTACGAGTGCGGACAACAGCAGTGTAGGCGCCAGCACCTGGTGGAGCAGGGCGAGATCAAACCGGGCACCTACGGAGAAGAAGAACAGAATCAAAAAGAAATCCCGCAGCGGCTTCAGGTTCACCGCAATATATTGGGATATCGGGCTGGTTGCGATGGTGATGCCGGCGATGAAGGCGCCGATCTCCGCCGATAAACCCAGGGCCTGTGCCGCCTCTGCGACACCGAGGCACCAGCCTATGGCCAGCAGGAAAATGTACTCGTGAAAACGGTCAAAACGGGTGATCAACGGCAGCAGGATATATCGCACGATGAGCAGGGCCGCCCCCGCGAGTAACGGCAAGCTGAGCAATGACACTGCGAGTTCGCTGCCCATACTGCTGTCACCACCGGTAGAGGCGCTCAACAGTACCATGAGCACGATGATAGCCAATAGATCCTGCAACAACAGTAAACCGACCATCAACTCACCGATGTAGCGATGATGTAACACGGTCGTCGGCAGCAACTTGATGCCGATAATCGTGGAGGAAAACATCATTGCTGCACCGATAACGAGGCTGTCCTGGAACGTATAGCCAAACAACAGCGGAACGGCTGAGCCCATCGCCAGGAAAATCAGCGAGCTGAATAGCGCGACCACCGTTGACTTGCGCAGTGTCGTCCACAGCGACTGGGGTTGCATATCGAGGCCCAGGAGGAACAGCAGGAAGATAATACCGACGTGGCCAATATCAGACAGTAACGCAAGGTCTGTTACCAGGGACAGTCCGTAGGGACCGATGCAGGCACCCAATGCGATGTAGGCGATAATCAGGGGTTGGCGCGTATACAGGGCGATAGAGGCGAACACCGCCGCCCCGGTGAAGATCAGGAAAAAAGAAAAGGTGATACTGCTGAATTCCATTTGCCGCTCTTATTTCACAGGCTGCCTACGAGTGTAAACAAACCCCCGACAGATAGGAAATCAGGGGGCAGGCTCACCGCCTGCGAAAAAGCGGCAGCGGCTGGTCGACAGCGGCCTGGTAGACCTCGCTGAAATCGCCAAGGCTGTCAAGGGCAGCTTCCAGGCCGCGTTCATCTGCCAGTTGAAAGGCGTTGAAACCGCAGCGGTGCAGGTAGGTGAGCTGGTCACGGATAAAGTTCCCGGTGGCGCGTAACTCACCACGATACCCGCGATCACGGAGCTCCCGGGCGTACGAAAAACCCCGACCGTCGGTGAAAACCGGGAAGTTGATCGCTACCAGCTGGATCTGATCCAGGTACTCAAACAGGGGATCAGGCTGTTGCCCGGGTTCCAGTTGTACGGCGCTACCTTTCTTGTCGGCGAGCTGTAGCCACTGGTCCAGACTGGCTATCTGGCCGGCCTTTGGCACCGTGTTTTCCGGCCCTGGCGCCAGCCAGGCGTCATCGACAATCGCGCCATCTCTAATCAGCCGGGGCATAGACTCGCTCCTTGAAGGGATCGATACCGACACGTCGATAGGTGTCGAGAAAACTCTCTTCCTCCTGACGCAGTGTCACATAGGTGGAAAGGATTTTATCGACCACGTCTGGCATGTCTTGCTGCTTGAAAGAGGGCCCCAGGATTTTACCAATCGATGCATCCTTGGCCTGGCTTCCACCCAGGCAGACCTGGTAGTACTCCTCGCCCTTCTTGTCCACACCCAGGATACCGATGTGACCTATATGGTGGTGGCCACAGGCGTTCATGCAGCCGCTGATATTGAGTTCCAGCGGACCGAGGTCATACACGTAATCAAGGTCATCAAAACGTGCCTGGATAGCTTCCGCTACCGGGAGGGATTTGGCATTGGCCAGCGCGCAGTAGTCACCACCCGGGCAGCAAATCATGTCGGTCAAATAGCCGATATTGGGTGTCGCAAGGCCCGCAGCCTGCAACCGCTGCCACAACGCGTTCAGCTGCGATACCTGAACATCACCAAGCACCAGGTTTTGCTGGTGTGTGCTGCGGATCTCCCCGAACGAGTATTCGTCGCTGAGTTCGGCGAGCAACTCGAGTTGCTCTGCCGTCACATCACCAGGGGCATAACCGGTGGATTTGAGTGATATCGTCACGATGCGATACCCCGGAACCCTGTGGCTTCGTGTATTGCGCTTAACCCAGTTGGCAAAAATCGGGTCGCCATCGAGCGCAGCCTGAAGCACAGATGACGCTTCTGCGGCATCGACAGTGTCGTAAACGGGTGCGTCAAAAAAAGAGCGGGCGCGAGCCAGTTCCTCGTCGGTCAGGGTAGTGGGGCCATCCTTGAGCGCCATCCACTCCTGCTCCACGGCTTTCGTGAATGCCTCAACGCCCATCGCCTTGACCAGTATCTTGATACGGGCTTTGTACTTGTTGTCACGCCGCCCGTGCTGGTTGTACACACGCAAAATGGCTTCCAGGTAGGTCAGCATGTGCTTTTTATCAAGCCATTCACAGATGACCGAACCAATGGCGGGTGTACGCCCGAGGCCGCCACCTACCAGGACCTTGAGCCCGATCTCGCCCTGTGTATTGGCTAGCAATTCGAGCCCGATATCGTGGTGATGAATGGCCGCCCTGTCCTCTGTGGAACCGCAGACAGCGATCTTGAATTTGCGCGGCAGGAACGCGAACTCCGGGTGTAGCGTCGACCACTGCCGGATGATCTCGCAATAGGGACGCGGGTCTTCCAACTCATCGCAGGCCACGCCGGCGAACTGGTCGGTGGTAGTGTTGCGGATACAGTTGCCGCTGGTCTGGATGGCATGCATCTGCACGGAGGCAAGCTCCGCCAGGATATCGGGAACCTCGGCGAGTACAGGCCAGTTAAGCTGCACATTCTGCCGCGTACTGATATGCGCATACCCCTTGTCGTAGACGCGACTGATCTCTGCCAGCTTGCGCAGTTGCCGGCTGTTCATGAGTCCGTAGGGAACGGCGATACGCAGCATTGGCGCCTGGCGTTGCTCGTAAAGGCCATTTTGCAAACGCAGGGGCAGGAACTCAGCGTCAGCGATCTGCCCCGCAAGATACCGCGCCGTCTGGTCGCGAAACTGTGCGACACGCTCATCAACGATTTTCTGGTCGTACTGGTCGTAGACGTACATTTACCTGTCCTGCCGTGGCGCTGCGCCAAAGCTGTCTGGAGAATAAAAGGGCGCTACCATACCAGAAAACCTGTGTGAACAAATAGTCATAATATTCATAAGCTTAGATCCTGATAGTGACTTTTCGGCAATTGTTCACAGGTTTCTGCCAGCGCTTTTGATTGCGCGGAATGTTGCTATAATGCGCCGCCCTGACGAGCTCATACCTGGAGTAGAATATGTCCGATCAAGCCAACAACGAGCGTGCCGCTGACGGCGCTGCCGATGCAACTGCCGCAGTTTTAGTGATCGCTATCGTGGTTACCACCATGTACATCTGGTTGTCTGGTATGCCCACCTGATAACGATGGCCGCGTGCCACAGCAGGACTGCTATTCTCCGGCTGTTTTAACGACCATCTGGACGACGAACACCACAGAGGCGATAAAAAGCAGGGTAAAAATAACGCCCGCGGCGATGAATACGCCGATACGGCCCTGCTTGAAGTCTCTCTCCCGGTTCTTGCTGCTCTGTACGCCGAGGCCGGCGGCAAACACGCTCGCTATGACCTGTAGCGGATTCAGTTTGCGAGACTTCTCCTGAGAACCAGAAGGTTTGTCCGTTGCGTCTTTCATTGTGAATACCCTGCCTAATAGCTCAAATTCGGGCGCAACCAGCGCTCGAGTGCTTCCACATTCTCGTTTTTACGCGACGCCAGGTCTTCAATCTGGTCGCGACCAACTTTACCTACTGCAAAGTAGCGGGATTCCGGGTGCGAGAAGTAGAAGCCACTCACTGAGGAGGGCGGAGTCATCGCAAAGCTTTCTGTCAGGTGGACATCAGTCGCATTGCTCGCATCCAGGAGCCTGAAGAGGGTCGCCTTTTCAGTATGATCCGGGCAGGCCGGGTAGCCTGGGGCAGGGCGGATGCCGCGATAGGCCTCACGAATCAGCTCCTCTGCGCTCAACGATTCGGCCGGGTCATAACCCCATAGCTCCTTGCGCACCAGTCGGTGCAGGTGTTCGGCGAAAGACTCCGCCAGGCGGTCAGCCAGGGATTTCAACAGGATGCTGTTGTAATCATCATGCTGTGCCGCGTACTGCTCTGCCAGTTCCTCCACGCCGTGGCCGGTCGTCACGCAAAAACCGCCGATATAGTCCTTGATGCCGCTCTCTACTGGCGCGACGAAATCGGCCAGGCTGGCATTGTGTATACCGGGTGCCTTTTCCGTTTGTTGACGCAAGTGATGCAGCGTGGCAATGGGGTTGCTGCGGGATTCATCGGCGTATACCGCGATATCGTCTGTCCCAACTCGCGCTGCAGGCCAGAAACCCACGACGGCCTTGGCTGTCAGCAATTTCTCATCAACGATGCGCTTTAACATCGCGCGGGCATCGCGGTAGAGTTCCTGCGCCTGCGCGCCGACCACCTCGTCCTCCAGTATTTTGGGGAACTTCCCAGACAGTTCCCAGGTGATAAAGAAAGGCGTCCAGTCGATCGTATCCACCAGGTCTTCCAGCGGAAAATCCTCAAATACACGAGTACCGATAAACGTGGGACAGGGGGGCTGGTAGCTGCTCCAGTCAAACTGCGGGGCATTGGCAACCGCCTGTGCGTAGCCCAGTTCCTTCTCGCGGGGTTTTCGATTCGCTACCCGCTCGCGCACGGAGATATACTCCTCGCGAAGATCATTAACAAACTTTTCCTTGCCCTGGCCCACCAACTGGGTAGCCACTGCAACGCTGCGGGAGGCATCCGGGACGTACACGACGACATCGCCGTCATACTGCGGATCAATTTTTACCGCAGTGTGCGCTTTGGACGTGGTCGCACCGCCGATCATCAACGGTATGTTGAAATTAAGGCGCTGCATTTCAGCCGCGACATGGGCCATCTCGTCGAGTGAGGGCGTGATCAGGCCGCTGAGACCGATAACATCGACGTTTTCCGCTCGAGCGACTTCGAGAATTTTCTCGCAGTGCACCATCACCCCGAGGTCGATAACCTCGAAGTTGTTGCACTGCAGAACAATTCCGACAATATTCTTGCCGATATCGTGCACGTCGCCCTTGACGGTCGCCATCAGTATTTTGCCATTGGTGGAATTGCCACCCACCTTGTCCAGTTCGATGTAGGGCTGTAGGTGGGCGACTGCCTGCTTCATCACCCGGGCACTTTTTACGACCTGTGGAAGAAACATCTTGCCGCTGCCGAACAGGTCGCCGACGATATTCATACCATCCATTAGCGGCCCTTCAATGACCTGGATCGGGCGATCAAACTTCAGCCTGGCTTCCTCGGCATCCTCCACAATCCAGGTGTTGATGCCTTTTACCAGGGCGTGGGCGAGGCGTTGCTCCACAGCCTGCTCACGCCAGCTCAGGTCCTCTACCCGGGCTTCCGCTCCACCCGTATCCCTGTAGCGCTCGGCCAGTTCCAGCAAGCGCTCGGAACCATCCGCGGTACGATTGAGGATGACGTCCTCGACAACCTCCCGCAGGTCTTTGGGCAACTCGTCATACACCGCCAGCTGTCCCGCATTGACGATCCCCATGTCCATACCGGCCTGGATCGCGTGGTACAGGAATACAGAGTGAATGGCCTCGCGCACGGCATCGTTGCCGCGGAACGAAAACGAGACATTGGATACGCCGCCGGACACCAGTGCGCCGGGGAGTTCCGCCTTGATGTAGCGGGTCGCCTCAATAAACTCGACAGCATAGTTATTGTGTTCTTCTATACCGGTGGCTATCGCAAAAATATTGGGGTCGAAAATAATATCATTAGGATTGAAGTCCAGTTCCCCCACCAGCAGGTCGTAGCAGCGTTTGCAGATGTCCTTGCGGCGTTGCAGGTTATCGGCCTGACCTTCCTCGTCGAAAGCCATCACGACAACTGCAGCACCGTAACGCTGGCAGAGGCGAGCCTGCGTGAGAAATTCTTCTTCTCCCGCTTTCAGGCTGATGGAGTTCACGATCGCCTTGCCCTGAATACATTTCAGGCCGGCTTCTATCACATTCCACTTCGACGAATCCACCATGATGGGGACCCGGCAGATATCCGGTTCCGAGGCTATCAGGTTAAGGAAGGTTACCATCGCCGCCTCGGAGTCCAGCATCCCCTCGTCCATGTTGATATCGATGATCTGTGCACCATCCTCAACCTGGGTTCGGGCCACGGCCAGCGCCTCGTCAAACCGGCCGTCCATGATGAGCCGTTTGAACTTTGCGGACCCGGTGACATTGCAGCGCTCTCCGACGTTAACAAACAGGCTGTCAGCTGTGATATTGAAGGCTTCCAGCCCGCTCAGCCGGCAGGCGGGCTCATGTGTCGGCAGCGGTCGCGGGGGTACCCCCTCGCAGGCATGCGCAATCGCCCGGATATGGGCGGGCGTGGTGCCGCAACAGCCCCCGGCCAGGTTGAGAAAACCGCGCCCGGAAAATTCGCGGTAGTCCTGCTCCATGATCTCCGGCGTTTCGTCAAACTCGCCAAACGCATTGGGCAACCCGGCATTGAGATGGGCGCTGAAGTAGCAATCGCTCGCCTTTGACAGTTCCTCTACGAAGGGCCGAATGTCGCGGTAGGGGCGGCCGCAATTGCTGCCGACAATGAGAGGTTTGGCGTGGGCGATTGCATTCCAGAACGCTTCCGGGTTCTGCCCGGAGAGTACGCGCCCGCTGATGTCCGGGAAGGTAACCGAAATCATGATCGGCAGTTCCTGCCCCAGCTCCTCGAATACCTCTTTCACCGCAAAGATTGCCGCCTTGGCATTGAGGGTATCGAAAATGGTTTCGATCATGATCAGGTCGACGCCACCGGCGATGAGGGCGCGGGTTGCTCGGGCGTAATCCTCGCGCAGCGTATCAAAGCTGATACTGCGGGCACCGGGATCGTTGACATCGGGTGAAATGGACGCCGTTTTAGGAGTGGGGCCAAGCACACCGGCTACAAATCTTGGTTTATCCGGTGTCCTGGCAGTTTGTTCGTCGGCCACCCGCCGGGCGATTTTTGCCGCCGCAAGATTCTGCTCCTCCGCAAGCTCGCTGAGGTCGTAGTCCGCTTGTGCAACGGCAGAGCTGCCAAAGGTATTGGTTTCTATGATATCGGCACCCGCCTCGAGAAAGGCGCGGTGTATTTTTTCGATAACGTCCGGTCGGGTGAGGCTCAGCAATTCATTATTGCCCTTGAGATCCGACCCGTGATCCGCAAACCGCTCACCGCGAAAGTCCGCTTCCGTGAGGCCCTCCGCCTGGATCATCGTGCCCATGGCTCCGTCGATGATGAGAATACGCTGTTTGAGGGCTTGCTCCAGAAGTCCCGGGTTGTTCTTGACCGTTGCCATTTCAGTGCCTTAAAAAGTGCCTTGGGGTGTGGTGGGGCGCTGCTTCCCCACCCTAAAAAAGGCCGACAATGTTAACAGATTGTGCGGCGCATTGAAGATTGGTTGCCGGCATCATTCACACTTGGCGGGCAAGTTTGGTACAATACCCGAGTATTTTACTCGGAATGGATCGCGCAATGGTCACAATTACTGAATCGGCACAGGAATACCTGGCCGAACTGTTATCCAAGCAGGAAGGCGCCCTGGGAGTCAGGGTCTTTATTAACCAGCCCGGAACACCTCGTGCTGAAACCTGTATTGCCTACTGTCGTGAGGGGGATGTACAGGAGGCGGACCAGCAGGAAGAACTGCCCAGGTTTAAGGTGTGGTATGAAGCGAAGAGCCTTCCATTCCTGGAGGATGCACTGGTTGACTACGCCAAGGATCGCATGGGAGGGCAGCTGACCATCAAGGCGCCCAATGCAAAATTGCCGAGAGTGGACGATAACAGCTCTCTTGAAGATCGTGTCAATTACGTCCTGTACAACGAGGTCAACCCCGCACTGGCCGCTCACGGCGGGGAAGTGAGCCTGGTAGAAATCACCGAAAAATTTGTCGCAATCCTGCAATTTGGCGGTGGCTGCCAGGGCTGCAGCGCGGTGGACCAGACACTGAAAGGCGGGGTGGAAAAGACCTTGCTGGAGCAGATTCCGCAGCTCACAGGCGTCTCCGATACGACCGATCACAGCGACACGTCCCAAGCCTATTACTGATATTCCCGGCTCCCCAAACGGGCCGGGCTGCCAGTTCTCCAGCTGTTAGCGACGCCGACTTGCCAGCGTGTCCTTTATCCGCTCACGCATCGCGCGCAGGCAGGTTTCGGTGGTCTCCCAGTCGATGCAGCCGTCGGTAACCGAGACACCGTACTCCAACTCTTCCAGGTTTGCGGGAATCGCCTGATTCCCGGCCTTCAGGTTGCTTTCTATCATCAGCCCGATGATCGATGTATTACCCTCGAGTATCTGGTTTGCGACATTTTCAACCACCAGCGGCTGCAACTCGGGTTGCTTGTTGGAGTTGGCATGGCTGCAATCCACCATGATATTGCCGTTTACACCGGCCTTGGCCAGCGCGTCTTCGCACAACTTGATATGCACGGAGTCGTAATTCGGCCCGCTTGTCCCGCCACGCAGCACAATATGGCCGTAACGATTGCCCTTGGTCGTAAACACCGACACCTGGCCCTGTCCATTGATCCCCAGGAAACGGTGGGGATTGGCCACCGAGTTGAGCGCATTCGTCGCCACCGTCAGGCCGCCATCCGTGCCGTTCTTGAACCCCACTGCGCTGGAGAGTCCGCTGGCCATCTCGCGGTGCGTCTGGGATTCGGTCGTACGGGCTCCAATGGCGGTCCAACTCACCAGATCCTGTAGATACTGGGGCGAAATAGGATCGAGCGCTTCCGTGGAGGTCGGCAGGCCCAGATCGAGAATATCCATCAACAACTTGCGGGCAATATGCAGGCCCTCCTCGATATTGAAGGAGTCATCGAGGTAGGGATCGTTGACCAGCCCCTTCCAGCCCACTGTCGTGCGCGGCTTCTCAAAATACACTCGCATCACGATGTACAGCGTATCGCTCAGCTCATCGGCGAGTGCCTTGAGGCGTCGGGCATAATCGATTGCGGCAACCGGGTCGTGGATGGAGCAGGGGCCAACCACGACGAAAATCCGTGAATCTCGCCCGTCAAGAATGTTCTCGATGACCTGGCGGCTACCGGCGAGCGTGTTGTGGACCGATTCCGACATTGGCAGGGCAGATTTTAACTGGTCCGGCGTAATCAAAATGTCCTGGGAGGCCACATTGACATTGTGTACTTTGGTGTTGCTCATCATCACTACCTGATAAAGTATTTTTCTTTTCCGGGGGACCGCCATGTCTTGCGCGTCGAGCCGGAGCGAAACAGGGCGCAGGATTCTATAGTAGTCGCCACACTTTGTGTAGGCGCTGCCGCGCCATCATTCCACATACGGGAGAATAAGCTTGGCCCCCGGCCTTTACGATATCACTCCGCTCGAATCCCTGATCGAGCAAGGCTACACGCTCCTGACACCCAATTTCCGCTTGGCCAGGCGCATCAAGGCGGAATGGGATGCCCGGCAACTCGCGTCGGGGAAGGGTACATGGGAGCCGGCGCCTGTGCTGCCATTGGAAAGCTGGTTGCAGCAACAATGGGAGTTGGCCGTCAGCAACGGTCTTCTGCCACCAGTCGTACCGTTGACTGCAGCCCAGTCCGTCGAGGTCTGGCGCCAGGTTATCAGCCAGCAACAGAGCCACTCTCCCGAGTTTCAGCTCCTGAAACCATCCGGCGCAGCGGAACTTGCCGCGGCAGCCCGCGATAGCCTCGTGCGGTGGCAGGTTGACTGGAGAACAGCCGGGAACAAGGCGCTGTTTCAGCTGGAGGGTGACTGTTGCACATTTTTGCAATGGCTGGAACTGTTCGAGGATCGGCTGCAACGGGACGGGTTTTGTACAGAGGTTGACTGTCTCGCGCACCTGCCGGGTCTGAAGGGCAGTCTGAGGGAGGCCAGGGTGGCCCTGGTAGAGTTTGAGCTGATCCCGCCGCTGCTGAGGGCAGCGCTCGAATCACTCTGCAGCGATGTCAGGGACGTTAGCCCGCCCAGTGACTGCGCGGACCGCCTGGTACATTCGTTCAACGACAAGCGGTCAGAGCTGCAGGCTGTGGCCAGCTGGGCGGCAAATATCCATCGCGTCGGCAGCGGAACAACTACCGCCATTGTACTGAGCGAGATGGCGTCAGACCGAGTGCCGCTGGAGTACCTGTTGCGCCGGGAGTTTGATTGCCTGGGACATAACTACGCCAGTCTGCCCGTCAACTTCTCAACCGGCATTACTCTCGATAAAGCACCGTTGGTGCGCGATGCCCTGGCCGCACTGGCGATGGGCTTGCAGGAGTGCACGATAGCGGCTGTCGAGGGGTTGCAGCGTTCGCGTTTTCTCAATCTGCCCGATGCTCAGGGTGCACTCGCGCAGCGCTTCATTCGCCAATTGTATGCACAGGGCAGGGCAGTCGTTTCCGTGTCGGATATCCGCAACGAGGCGCAGTCGGTTCAGTTGGGCGACGCGAAAGGCCTGTT
>JAGRIK010000319.1 GCA_020443325.1 Halioglobus sp. | reverse complement strand
GTCGCAAACCGCAGGGGCACTGGCATCCCTGGCGTCCCTGGGCCGGGCGGGAGCCGGCCTGTTACGCGGCGCGTTGTCACCGGATAAGTCGGGTGGCTTCCTGCTGCCGCGCGGCGTCCCCCGCTCTACCCTCAACCGGGCAATCAACCAGCAGCGACGGTTTGCCACCCAGCAGTTTGACGAGGCGCGTATCGAGCGAGTTGCCGCCGCCACCGACTCCACCGTAAACGAAATACTCACCTATCTTTGCGGCACCTCGCTGCGCCGCTTTTTCAAGGAGTACAACGCGCTGCCGGAAGACTCGCTGGTGGGCTTGCTACCGGTGTCACTACGGGAGCGGGGCAGTCTCAGTGCCACCAATGCGGTGGCCGGGATTCGCGTCGACCTGGGCACCCATATCGGCGATCCGTTGGCCAGGCTGGCGGCGGTGAAGGCATCGATACAGGCGGTGCGGGACGATCGCAACTCACTGCCCGAGGAAGCGATTACTCCTTATGTGTTGTTGCGTGCGGCACCGCTCATTGCCAGCCAGTTGCCGGGGGTTGGCCGTTTCGTGCCGCCGGCCTACAACCTGAAGATTTCCAATACTCACGGCGCCGATGCCCCGTCCTATTTTGACGGTGCAAGGCTCAATGCAATCTACCCCATCAGCCAGTTGATGCAGTTCTCCGCGCTGAGCATTGATTGCGTGAGTTACGCCGGTACCCTGAACATCGGGATCACCGGCGCCCGCGATACCCTGCCCCACCTGCAACGCCTGGCGGTATACCTTGGTGGCGCGCTCGTCGACCTGGAGCAATTGCTGTCCGCGGAGGATGTCGCATGAATACGCTGGCCAAAATGGCAATAGAGCAGGGCCTTGCACTCAACCGGCGGCTCGCCAAAAGTGCCGCAAACGGCGCCGAATGGCTGTTCAAGCGCGACACCCTCATCCAGTCCGGGCGCACCTGGTTTGAGCTGGTGCATGACGGCGACCTGATGGCCGTCCGCTACTACGGTTTGCCCGAGGAGGAAGAGATCGAGCTTGTGGACGGCAGCTTCATGCCGGTGCAGCGCAAGCAGCACGCTGTGCCCCTGGTGCTGGTGCCGCCGTTGGGTGTGTCTACCGAGACCTTTGACCTGATGCCCCAGCGCAGCCTGGTGCGCTTCATGGCGGCCAGCGGCTTCAGGATTTACCTGGTCGACTGGGGCAAGCCGAAGAAAGAGCACGCCCACCTGAACCTGCAAGACTATGCCTGCACCATGCTCGGTAGCGCATTGGAAAAAGTCCGTGAACATTCGGGCAGCAAGGATGTCTCGCTGATGGGCTGGTGCATGGGTGGCCTGTTCTGCCTGTTGCACCAGGGGCAGGCGCTGGACCCGTCCATTCGCAACATCGTTACCGTGGCCAGCCCGATCGATCTGGAGAGTGGCCGCGGCGTGATAGCGGGAGTCGCAGGTGCGGCCAATGGGCTGAATGGCGCCGCACAGCTTGTCAGCAACTACACGAACCTGCGGTTGCAGACCCTGGATCCCTCGCGGCTCGCGTTGCCGCCCTGGGCGACGACCCTGGTATTCAAGCTGACAGACCCGGTGGGCAGTGTCACCACGTACTGGGATCTCGTAACCCGCCTGTCAGACCGCGACTACGTGAAGTCCTACTCCACGACATCGGACTACTTGAACAATATGCTGCTCTATCCCGGCGGCGTGATTAAGGATATGACGGTGAAAGTGGTCGGCGATAACCAGTTGGCGAAGGGCAGGGTGGAGCTTGGGGACCAGGTGGCACAACTGGACAAGATCAAGTCAAGCCTGCTCGCCTTCGCCGGGGAAACCGATATCCTGGTGCCGGCAGAAATCGCCGAGAAGATCGTGGATATCGTCGCCACGAAGGACAAGGAATTTCGCGTTGCCCCTGGCGGTCATATGGGTGTGATCATTGGCAGCAAGGCGCAGAACGCGGTGTGGGCAGAATCGGTTGAGTGGCTGGCAAAACGCTCCGGCAAGGCGCCGGCCAAAAACGCCCGCAAGGCTCCGCGCCGGCGCAAAAAGAAACCAGTCGCGCGCACTGCCAAATAGTTGTTACAAGGGGTGCGCGCTCGCCGCCGGCAACGGCGAGGTCAGAGCCAGTACACAAACAGGAACAGCAGCAGCCAGACAACATCCACGAAATGCCAGTACCAGGCCACGCCCTCAAGTGCGAAGTGATCGCCCGGGCGGCTGAAGTGGCCCTTGAGCGCACGGCCCAGCATGGTGCTGATCATGATGACGCCCACCAGCACGTGGAAACCGTGAAACCCCGTCAACAGGTAGAACACGCTGCCGTAGATGCCGGCGTTCAGGGTCAGGTTATTGCGCTCGTAGTCGTCCATATACTCGTGCGCCTGCAGGCCGAGAAAAGCGGCACCCAGCAGTATCGTAATAAACAGCCCGATCTTGAGGGTGGCGCTGTGCCCCTGCGCCATCGCCCGATGGGCAAATGTCAGGGTAAAGCTACTGGTCAGCAGCAGCAGGGTGTTGGCCAGCGGTACACCCCACGGGCTGCCGAGATTGGTCGCGCCCAGGAACCTGCCGTTGTCCGGATTGGTGAGCAGCGGCCACTCGGCGCTGAAATCCGGCCACAGCAGGACGCTGGTAATCGGGTGGACCTCGCCACCCAGCATCGGTATGCCCCACAACCGGATGAAGAAATACCCGCCAAAAAAGCCGGCGAAGAACACGACCTCCGACAGTATCAACAGCTTCATCCCGGAGCGGAACGAGCGCCCCACCTGTTCATTGTAAACGCCGGACAGGTTCTCGCTGATGACAGTCCCGAACCACCCGAACAGCACCACAATGAGCAGTGCCACGCCGCACAGCCAGACCCAGGGCCCGCTGGGCAGTTCGTGCAGCCACCGGCCGATGCCGGCAAAAAAAGTAAACAGCGCAACGCAACAGAGGATGGGCCAGTGCGATGCTGCCGGTATGTAGTACTTGTCAGTTGGCGTGGGCTCGCTCATGTGCGGCCTCCTCTATTGCGCTGAACTTCCCCGTTACGAGATTGTGTGGAGGCGGTTTCCTGCTTCAGTTCGAACAGGGAATAGGACAGGGTAAGCGTGGCATATTTCTCCGGCAGCGCTGAGTCAATCATGAACACCACAGGCATCTTGATGGACTCGCCGGGCGCCAGCGTTTGTTGTTCGAAACAGAAGCATTGTGTCTTGATCAGGTATTCGGTTCCCTGGACGGGCGTAATACTGGGTATCGCCTGCACCGTCATGGTGTGTGCGGTGTTATTTTTGGCGATGAAATTGACCATGTAAGTCTCGCTGGTCGTGACCTCCATCGATTTGACCAGCGGGTAGAAGCTCCAGTCCAACTGCTCGGTATTGGTGGTGACGAACTCGATCGCCAGCGTGTGCGGGGCGATTGTGGTGGCTGTCACCGGCTGTGCGGCGGCGCGAATCTTGCCGATGCCCAGCGCGTCGCACATCAGGTCATAGAGCGGCACCAGCGCGAACGAAAACCCGAACATCAGCAGCGCAGCCGCCACCAGTTTGATCAGCAGCGGTCGCCGGGCGGGCCTGTCAGGCGTCGTTGCCATCGATTAATCGATCCTCGGCGGTGTCTGGAAACTGTGGTGTGGCGGTGGCGAGCTGAGCGTCCACTCCAGCCCTTCTGCGCCCTCCCAGACCCTGTCGCTGGCAGGCTTCCCCTTGTGGCGGGACACCATCATGTTATAGACGAAAATCAACTGGCTGAAGCCGAATACGAATGCGCCGATGGACGAGATGAAATTGAAATCGACAAACTGCAGCGCGTAGTCGGGAATCCGCCGCGGCATGCCCGCCAGGCCCAGGAAATGCTGCGGGAAAAACAACACGTTGACCGATATTGTCGACAACCAGAAGTGCCACTTCCCCAATCGCTCGTTGTACATGCGGCCCCAGAACTTGGGGTACCAGTAGTAGGCGCCCGCGATAAATGCAAACGTCAGGCCGTTGACCAGCACATAGTGAAAATGCGCGACGACAAAGTAGGAATCGTGATACTGGAAGTCCGCCGGTGCCACCGCGAGCATCACACCCGTGCATCCCGCAAAGGTGAACATGAAGACGAACGCAATGGCGAATAGCATCGGTGTCTCGAAGCTGATGGAGCCGCGAAACATCGTGGTGATCCAGTTGAAGACCTTCATGCCCGTGGGGACGGCGATCAACATCGTGGCCAGCATAAAGTAGAGCTGTGCGCCGTAGGGCATCCCGCTGGTGAACATATGGTGTGCCCAGACGATGTACGACAGAAAGCCGATCAGTATGGTGGCCATCACCATGGTGCGATAACCGAACAGCGGCTTGCGGCTGAACGTCGGGATAACCTGGGAAATAATGCCGAACGCGGGCAGCGCCAGCACATACACTTCCGGGTGCCCGAAAAACCAGAATATATGCTGGAACAGCAGCGGGTCGCCGCCACCGGCGGCATCGAAAAAGGCGGTGCCGAAGTTGCGGTCGAACAGCATCATGGTCACTGCGCCCGCGAGTACCGGCATGATCCCGATCAGCAAAAAGGCGGTGACCAGCCAGGTCCAGACGAAGACGGGCAACTTCATCCAGGTCATGCCCGGTGCACGCATCGTGGCAATGGTGGTGATGATGTTGATCGAGCCCATGATCGAGGAGATACCCAGCATGTGCACCGCGAAGATCATGTAGTCGGTGCTGGGCGGGCCGTAGGTGGTCGACAGCGGGGCGTACATGGTCCAGCCGAAGTTGGGTGCCCCGCCGTCCATGAACAGGGTGCTGACCAGCATAACGGTGGCGGTGGGCAGCAACCAGAAACTCATATTGTTCAGGCGCGGCAGGGCCATGTCCGGCGCGCCTATCATCATCGGTATCAACCAGTTGGCGAACCCGACAGCCACCGGCATGATAAAGCCAAACAGCATGATCAGGCCGTGCATGGTCGTCAGGGTGTTAAAGAAATTGGGCTCGACAAACTGCAGCCCGGGAACAAACAGTTCCGCGCGTATGCACAGCGCCAGGGTGCCGCCGACAAACAGGTTCAGCAGCGCGGTGCACAGGTAAAGCGTCCCGATATCCTTGTGGTTGGTCGCTGTGGTCCAGCGCACGATAAACGCAATCAGGCGCCTCGGGACATTCTGCTGGACCGCACCCGCGGTCGCTCCGTTAGCCATGGGTCCCATTCCTCAAATAGACTGCTTGTACCGTGCTCATCGTCTGCGCGCCTGTATTTGTGAAGGTTGCACCAGGTCGCCGGTGTCGTGCTCCCAGGCGTTGCGCTCGTAGGTAATAATCGCGGCCAGTTCCTCGTCGTCCAACTGCGGTGCGTAGGCCTGCATTGCGGTGTTGGGCACACCGTTCATGACCAGGTCTATGTGTCGGTTGACATCGGTGCTGGTGGCGATAGAGCTGTCGCGCAGCGCCGGGAACGTGGGCGGCATGCCGTTGCCATCAGCCCGGTGGCAGGCGGCGCAGTGCTGGTCGTAGAGCGCGGCACCGCGCTCCATCGCCACGGGCAGGGTCCAGTTGTGGTCCGAGGTTACCGGCGGCGCGGCGCTGGCGCGCGCTGCAATCCACTTGTCGAAATCCTCCGGTGCGACAGCTTTCACGACAATGGGCATGAAGCCGTGGTTGACACCACAGAGTTCGGCGCACTGGCCGCGATAGATACCCGGCTCCTGGAT
This sequence comes from Halioglobus sp., assembly GCA_020443325.1. Taxonomy (GTDB): domain Bacteria; phylum Pseudomonadota; class Gammaproteobacteria; order Pseudomonadales; family Halieaceae; genus Marimicrobium. Next base: position 42,614 of record JAGRIK010000319.1, on the reverse strand, counting down.
GCGCGCCCACGCCTCGTACATGTAGCCCGGTACGGCGTCGCGCTTGATCCCGAGCTCGGGCACCCACCAGGAGTGAATCACATCGTTGGAGGTCACGACAAAGCGGACCTTGCGATCGGTTGGCAGCACCAGTGGTTCGTCCACTTCCAGCAGATACCATTGATCTTTTTCTTCAACGCCGACGACTTCCGCCATCGGCGTGGTCAGCAGGCTGAAAAAACCCACGCCGTGATCCAGGTACTCGTACTGCCACTTCCACTGGTGGCCAGTGATCTTGATTGTCAGGTCGGCAGCGTCGTAATCATCCATCTCGATCAACACCCGAATCGACGGGATGGCGATTGCGGTGATGATAATCAGGGGTATCACCGTCCATACAATTTCCAGCAGGTTGTTCTCGGAGAAAGTGGCGGCGACAGCGCCCCTGGATTTGCGGTGCCTGACCAGCGAGTAAATGATCACGCCGTAGACCACCGCCATGATGCCGACCACGATCCAGATCACATACATATGCAGACCGTAAATATCCTGGCTGACGGATGTCACCCCGCGCGGCATATTGACCTGGGCAGCCACCAGGACAGGGCTGAGCAACACGCACGCCACCAACAAGCGAAACAGGCCTACCATAGAGAATAATCCTTGTCGGGCGCGGCCTGCTCGGCCATGTACTTCACTGCTGAGATGACGTCCTCGCCGGTGCACGAGGTACACCCACCTTTGGCGGGCATGCCGTTGATGCCCTGTAGCGTGTTGTGCAACAGCACATCGAAATTCTTGTCCAGCAGTACTGCCCACTGCTGTTTGTCGCCCAGCACCGGCGCACCGAGCTTACCCTTGTCGTGGCAGGTGGCACAGGACTCGCGGTAGACCTGCTTGCCGGTTGCCGTATTCGTGGCCTCGGTGCGCGGCACTTTCACCTTGTCGGTATACATGCGCCACTGCGAGGCCGTCAGCGCTTTCCTGATGATGTAGTCCACCGCCGCCTCCACGTCCTCGTTGTCGCAGGTGACGCAGGCACCGCGAGCCGGCATATTGTTGAAACCCTGGACGGCGTGCCGATAGAGCGCCGATACCGGCCTGGCCTGTAGTCGTCGCCACCAGTTGGCGCTGTCCTTGATGCGCGGTGCGCCTGCCTCGCCGTTGACATGGCAGACGTTGCAGGCATTCCAGAACACCTGTTCCCCGCGTTTCAGCCGCGGCTGGCTCGCCTTGATATCGCCCGCGTCATACGGTTGCTTGCTCTCAACAGATTTCAGGTACTCGGCAACAGCCAGCGCATCGGCGTCGGTCATGTGCTGCAGGCTGTTGTGGTTGACGTCCGCCATCGGGCCGCGGACATCGCCCGCCTTGTTGATCAACTCGCCGTCAGCAAAGACATCCGCCACCTGGTAGCGCTTCGCCGTCTCCAGCCCGCGCTTCGTAATATCCGGTGCCCAGTAGCCCTCGATCAGTTGGCCGGTGAGGTAGTACTTGTTCTTTGCCGCACCGAGCAGGTTCATCGGCGTGTGGCACATACTGCAGTGACCGAGCCCCTCAACGATGTACGCACCGCGATTCCAGGCATCGGACCTGGATGTGTCGGGCACGAAGTCGCCGCGATCGGGATAGAAGAATAGAAGCTTCCAGCCGTACTGCGCCAACCGGACATTGGCGGGAAACGGCAGGGTGTTGCCCTTGTTCTCACGATTGACGGCAGGAATCGCCTGTAAGTAGGCCCATAAATCCTTGAGGTCCGATTCTTTCACGCGATTGAAATAGACAAAGGGGAATGCCGGAAACGAGTTTGACCCGTCCGGCCGGATGCCCTCTTTCATCACGTTGATAAAATCGTCTTCGCTCCACTTGCCGAGGCCAGTCTCGGCGTCGGGCGTGATATTGGGTGTGTAGAACGTGCCGAACGGGGTTGGAATCGGCAGGCCCCCGGCAAATGCCTGGCCGCCGTCAGTGGTGGTATGGCAGGCCAGGCAGTCACCGAGCTGCGCGAGGTACTCGCCACGGCGCACCGCCTGCGCCTGGGCACCGCTGCCGTAATTCACCCTGGGATAAGTGGGATAGGTGGTGATGAAATCCAGTTTGGTGGAAATGGGGTGGAACGCGTGGCTGACCGGCGTTGCCAATAGCATACAGAGCGCGAGCAGTGTCAGTAGTGGAAGGCATTCCCGTTTCAAGGCTCGTGCCCCATAGATGTCAGTAAGACATGAACCCTACAAGAGTTACTGCAGTCATTGCAAGCGGCGCAAAGAGAACGCAATGCTGCCTGCGACGAGCACTTGCCTGGATAAGGCAGTGTAACGGGACCACCAGGTTAAACCCATTTGAGGAGTTTCGCGGCCTGGCAGTCGCGTTTCTGCTAGTCACCAACCGACACCCAATCAGGAGAGTCATTCAGCATAGCGGTTATCCAGTCCATGGCGGACACACCACCCGCAGTCACATCCAGTGCGTTCCTGATGTCAAGTCCATCGAGTAGGAAAGTGTGCGCTAAACCATCGGGGGTGAAGCTATGCATGCGTTCCGGGTACGCGGTCTCGATGTCAGATAGAACGGCTTCCAGGGCGAGTTCAAACTCCTCATTGGTGTCGTAGCCGCCATAGCCTTTGGAGATGCGTTGATCGTGATTGAAACTGAGCATTCCCAGTCTGAAATTAGCGTCTTGTCCGAGCTCCCACTTGTGGAAATCAGTAAGGTAGCCTGCCGGGCCGATGCAGGAGGTGCAACTGGCAGGGAAGAACGCGGCGGCGTTCCATTCCTTGAAAGTTTCCGCCACGGCCTGCGGCTCATCCGGATTGAACAATCCAATACCCGAATCGTTGATCAGGTCGATGGGTACATCCGGATATAGTTTGCGCACCAGTGGCAGTGCGAACGAGGCACCGAATCCACCTGCACTCACTCCCGAGAGCAGAATGCGGCTAGGGGATGGAAACGTGGACGCAACCACGTCCAGCGCTGCGGACAGGTTATGCAAGCCCCGTTGGAATCGATCGATCTGGCCGTCTCCATCGCTATCGGTATCTACATCGCTTACGAAGAGGCCGCCATCGCAGTATGGGAGATAGGCTGTATTCCATGCGGCTACCGGATTGCCGTTGCGTTCCGGGTCAAGAATACCGAGTTTTGGAATGCCCGCCTCCCCCGCCGGGAAAGCCAGGAAACAGGATTGGGAAGTGCAGGAACCACCGCCGCGCAATACAATCATGAGCTCGCGTGAACCCATGTCGCGTGTGGCCATACGATATTCTTTGCCAAAGAGGCAAAGTGGCCCATCGCCCTTGCCAAATGTATGGGTTACTACGTCCCCTTCGGTTTCGGCCAGCATGGGGGTGTATTTACCCAAGTAGCGGTCAATTCCCTGATCATACAGCTCCTGGAAGGGAGCCTTTTGCTCCGGTGTGTAGGTCGCTGTGGCGTTGTCGCCGCCGGAGCATCCGGCTATTCCTGCAAAGAAAACTGTCGCAACTGCCATAAACGCCAGACGGGTCACTGGCGTGATCGACTTCCCTGGGATTGTTTCAGGTATATTCATGGCTTTCTCTCCATCGAGTTTCGAACAGAGTGACGCACTCCATCCTTCGGTCTGAGGAATAAAAGCAGAAGTACTCAACTTGTGTGTGAGGGAACTGTTATGTATTCGTGAGGTTTCTGTTATTGACGAAAAATCAATCAGATAGATGTGCAGGGTTACCCACGATGGAAGTATCAAGTCGTTCGCGGTAGCGCATGGGATTCATCACTGGGGCGATTCAGGACACATTTATGCGCCCCGAACTAAAGAATGACGGTAAAGCGTATGCCAAACACCCTGCCAGTATCGCGAATTCTGGTACGTGACGAGGCTAAATTCGCCCCAAGATAGCGCCACTGGCCTTCAGGGGGAAACCAGTTATCGATAACAAAGTTGTCATCGAGCGCATTACGGACAAAACCGGTGAGTTCCATTTGTTTGTAGCGAATTCCGAGCTGTGTATCGAGCAGATTGTATGAGTCCAACCGAACGTCATCCCCTACCGGCACTCTGCCGCCATGGCGATGCCGAAAGCCAAGTGAGGCAATTCCGGTAAGTGTACTGGTGAGGGGATGTTGGTAATTCGATACAAGGCTCGCCGTGTAGTCCGGCGCGTACGGGCGCGTCTTGAAAAAGTTCGGGCCGTCGTGCGAGAAGGCGTAATGGTAAGCGCCTCCTGAGGCGCTGAGTGAAAGTCCATCGGTGATACGTGCTGCCAGGTCGATCTCGAGCCCTGTCGTTTCAGCAACCCCCAAGTTTTGCAGTGGGTTGAGGGATACGAAGTCACCGGGGTCGGAGACTGGAACAAGGGAGTCATTGATGCGCAGGTAAAACACACTGGTCCCCATCTCCAGTCTCCCGTCGAACAACAGGGTCTTGAGTCCCAACTCGTAGTTATGGGCTTCCTCGGAATCGTATTGCAACAGCTCAGGGTTATACACCAGCGCGTTGAAACCGCCGGCGCGGAAGCCGCGCACATATTTTCCAAAGAGCGTCAGGGTCTCGTCAGGCATATATGCCAGGGTGATCCCCGGCGACCAATTTCCAAAAATGTCACTCTCATCGTGCGTCACCGAGGCGGAACCGCTGCTTGAATAATAGCCACTTGCCGTAAGTTCTGAGTCGACCTTCTTTCGATCGTGGGTGTAACGGAGGTCTGCCGTGACCTCGATTTTCTCCGCAGGTGTCCAGATCAACTCCGTGAAACCGGCCCAGGATGTGGTGACCTGATTGGTCCGCCGCGTGGCGTCGCCATCCTTGTTTTCGGCCGCCAGGATCTGCGCGAAGTCACGCGCCGGTGCAATCTGCATGAATAATCGCGTCGTTTCCTCGAAGTAGCTCACACCGACCTGTGTGCGCAGCGGGCCGCTGTTTTCGGGCGTAATAAAACGGACCTCGGCATTCAGGTTCCTGTCGCGGTCATTGAGAATCAATACCTGCGGTGACGGGATCGCTAGCGGATTAGAGGGATTAACCAGATAGTCTGCATACGAGGCCTCGTACGCCGTCCCATCCCAGTCTCCCCCCGGTCCGTGTGCCTTAACCTGACGCCAGCCAGCCACGGCAATGAACGCGCCCAGGTTGGTGTCGAGATCCAGCTTGCCATTGACCCCACCAAGTTCCTGCTCAAGACCACCAAGGTCATCGCGCAGCACATTGCGGCGGGCCTCGGGCGGCAGCGGAGGCGGGCCGAGTTGGCCACCCTCCACCAAACCATCGGCAAAGCGAAAGCCGACCGACTTGATCTCGTCGTATTCACCGGTCACTGTAATTGCAATGCGCTCGTTGGGCAGGACGGCGAAGGTGAGGCGCCCGCCGCGCTCACGTGTGGTGTCGATGTTCTTATCGAGTACCTGACTCTTGTAGTAGCCGCCATCGCGATCGCTGTACCAGAGTGTCGACCTCATTCGTAAGGTATCCGAAACCGGTACATTGACCGTGCCATTGACCACCTTGGAGCCGTACTGCGCATAGCTGGTATCGAGGCGTGCCTCCAGTTCCCCGGTCGGCTGGCCGGTAGTAATAAGCACAGCACCGCCCGTGGTATTGCGCCCATAGAGTCCGGCCTGGGGGCCCTTGAGCACCTGGACAGACTCGATATCATAGAAACCCGGCAACAGGGTGCGCATACCCGAGGAGTAGATCTCGTCGACATACACCGCGTTGCCGGGTTCAACAAGGTCTCCCGGAGTGACTACACCGCGAATGGTAATCTGCGAACTGACGCGATCACCACCGCCGTAAACGAGTACGCCCGGACTTAGACTCAGAAATTCATCGATATCCCTGTATTGCAGCGCTTCAAGGGTGGCGCCGTCAAGTCGCGTAAGCGACATGGGTACGGCTATCAATGACTCGTCGCGCCGGCGTGCGGTGACGATGACCTCTTCGAGTGTGCCAGTGCCTGCACCAGGCGCAGTATCGGCAGCCGAGCCTATAGCTGGATTCAATGCAAAAGCTGTGTACAGTGCAAGCGAGAGTAGATGCGGCCTGATGTGCTCCTGATACATGCACCCCCCTGCGCTCCCGTGATTACAACGCCGCGCCAGTCGTGGTTTTCGTATTGCCTTTCACCCGATCAGGAATCTGACCGGTTCGTCGCATCTCATCGACGCGTACACGTTCGGCGACCAGATGCGCATTGAGGCGTGTTGCCAATGTCTGGAAGCAGGGTGTAGAACGCATGCCATCGAAGGCCGGGTTACTCTCGATCATCCTCCAGTAAAGCCTGGGAGCGGGCGTATAAGCGCGCTCAAGAGCGGCGCACGCGTCCTCGTTGCGCCCGGCCCGTGCCAGCAAGACCGCCCGCACCTGATCGTTCAGGATGGCATAGCGAGGGAAACGCGATTCGAGAACTTTCATACGCTCTTCAATCAGCATCTCGAGACGGGCTGCCGCGCTTTCATCGCCACTCAATAAGAGTAACTGCGCCAGATTCGCATAGGCGTACAAACCCCACCCGCTGGCTTGGGGTGGCAGGGATTCTGTGAAGGGGAGGGTCGGCAAAAGTAACGCCAGCGCGCGTGCAAAGTTCTTGTCCACCAGTGCCTGAGTGAGCAGTATCTGTGGTGTAGCCACAGAGTGTGTGACGACCCCGCTGTAGATCATGTCAGCGGCGTGTTCGATATCACCCGCGGACCAGAGTAGCAATAGCTTGTCACCGGCTGCGGACGCGGGACTGACGGTTGGCGCATTGTCTGTATCAGGCTGTCGAATATCAACCGGGGTGATTACCAGGCGCGCGCCATCGAAGTCACCCACTGTGAGGTATAGCAAAACCAACTGGCTTCGCAGCAGGACGGCCCGCGGGTCGAGAGCCACCGCCCGCTCCGTGTAGTCGATGGCCTCGGCAAAATTGCCCTCTATCGCCAGTATTGTTCCCAACGCCATCAGCGCACCACGAAACTGTGGGTTCAGCTCAAGTGCATGACGATTCGCTTCAGCAGCCTCCGGCCAATAGCCCATCCTCATCATGAGCCCTGCCTTGGTATGGAAATTATTCGGCGAGAGTGGGTCGAGTGCGATGGCTCGATCTATCGACTCCGTCGCCATTTCCAGCTGCCTCGAATCTCCCCCCTGCATACTTTCCGAAAATTTTGGCGATGCCATCTGCAATTGAGTGAGCAACTCGTAACCGCGAGCATAGCTGGGATTAAGTTCCAGCCCACGGCGTAGATCTGCCTCCGCTATATCAGCATCGTCGGTCAGCATGGAACGCAATGCGTAGGCCTCGCCAAGCCCTGGATCCAGTTCCAGTGCTTTATCTAACAGGGGGGCCACAGTCGATCGGGCCCCCTCGATACCTGTGGTTGACTCGGCCTTGATCAGAATGGCATCGGCAAGCCAGGCATAGGCTACCGCATACCTGGAATCCAGGGTGAGAGCGCGCTGCAAATGCTCGATGGCCTGCTCTGCATCGGCCACGGAGTGCGTGGCGAGAAGCTGGCGGGCGCGCAGAACCTCCAGGTGCGCTTCAACATTGTTGGTCACTCCCGGAGGCGGTGTGGTCACCTCGCCATGCTGCAGCATGACATTCAGCGCGCGCGCCACTTCCACCGCGACGTCCTGTTGCAGGTCGAACCAGTTGACCATGGTTCGGTCATATGTCTCTGCCCACAACTGCGTACCGCTTTCGGCGTCAACCAGTCGGACGTTAATCCGCACCCGCTCCCCCAGGCTGCGCACTGTGCCTTCTAACACGTAGCGCACCCCCAGGCGTTCACCAACGTCACGGATATCGTGGTTTTGCCCTTTGAACTGAAACGCAGAACTGCGGGCCGTGACCCGCAGCCCACGATTGCGCGCCAGTGTTCCCAGCAATTCTTCGGACAAGCCATCGGAAAGAAACTCGTTATCCGTGCCTTCACTGAGATTGACAAGCGGTAGTACCGCAATCGTCGTGGCTACATCCGCCGAATTTGACGATTTTCCGAATGGAGCGTCATGCTCCCACCAGTCAATACGCGTCAGGGCCGCAACCACCAGTGCGACCACGCCAATAATTTTAAGCAGTTTAGGCAATGGAGATAAAACTGCCGTCGCCGCCGGAGCCGTCTCAGGCGGCATCGCAGGGGCCGGCGCAACATCCGGCTCGGCTGATTCCGGCAGGGGTGTTGGTATGGTCCCGCTGGCCGTTACCTCATCTCCCGCCGCCACCGGCTCCGGGAAGCTCGCGATGTAGCCCTTTTTATGAATGGTGCGAATATAGCTGTCGGTGTCACCAACATCGAATGCCCGACGGAGACTGAAAACAGCGCGGCGCACCGCTTCGTCAGACACTGTGCGCCCGTCCCAGACGGCTTCGACGAGACGGTCGTGACTCAGTATTTCGTCGGGGTTCGCGATCAGGAATTCGAATAGTTTGGCAACGCGTGGTTCCAGCGTCGTGATGCGCGATCCGTTGCGCAACTCGAGGGTGTTGGGGTCCCATACCCAGTCGCCAAACTGAATTTTTCCCGCCATGACGATCCTGTCAAGAATGTCTTCTATCAGACCGAGTTATCTTCGCCTAACTGCGTATATCAAGTATAGATGGTGCCAGAGAATAATTGGCTATGGGTGTGTAGGGTAGGCCGGCATGGATGGGCGTGCGCAGTAGCGGGTGCCCGCGCACACAAACTCTCGGGCGACACCCAAAACCAGCGCAACTAATTGATTTTTTTGAAATAACGAAAACCTAACGAATAGATAACGGGTTCCTCACACAAGAACGGACAGAACCTGCTGTACTCATTGCAACCTGCTATCACGCTGGCGGTTTCGACAATCGAGTGTGAGTACAGGTCGCTAAACAATGGAGATACACCACTATCGCAACCCTCGCCCCGTATGGCAGGGGATCGCGCCAACCGAAGAGGAAGTCCTATGAACACTAAATTGAACAGCGGTAAAAAACTCGGCCTCATGTCATGTGCGGTGGCTTGTGCGATAGCTGCACTCAGCTCCTCCGTAGCCATGAGCGACAATGGCAAACATGACAACAGGGGGAAAGCCGGCAAGGATTGCAACGCCACCACTATTCGCGGTGACTACGGAACCCAGATGCAGGGCACCCGGCCGGCAGCACCACCGAACACGGGCATCGAGACGGTGATAGGAGTGGTATGGCGTAGCTATGACGGTGCTGGGAACTTCGAACAGCGAGACAATATAAAGGGCTCGCTTTCTGTGTTCACACCGAACCGACCAGGGATGGGGACCTACGAGGTTAGCCCCGATTGCACCGGGATAACCACATTCCAGCCCGACCCCAATAACCCCTTCATAGTGATTCAGGAAAGGATCGTCATTCTCGACAACGGCAATGAAATCCGATCAATTACCGAGACCCCTGCGCCGCTAATGATTACCTCAGTCTCCAAGCGGATTAACTGATGGTTAACGGACTGCCGGACCGCGCTGCGGTCCGGCATTAGATCGGCCTTGCATAGGAGAACAATTACAGCATATAGCACCATGTCTATGCCTTCGCCGGTCACAGGTTCTACAGTAGCTCCGGCCAAAATACCCAAGGCCAGTGCAGCCTTAAGGTCGAAACGATGCGCCCCGGGAGCGGACCCTTCGTGACGACTCAGTTCCTTACCCCATCATTCTCTTTGCTACCGGGCTGTCAGTGTTCTTCCTATACGCGACAGTAAACCTGTCAATGAAAACACCCACGCGAGCAGTGCAACCAGTATCATGACCTGGGATATCCAGATCATGGGTGGAAACTCTGCCACATGCCCGATGCGTTCACTTGCAACCGTGTACATACCCAGGGGAAAGACCATGCTCCAAACCGTTGGCTCATAAGCGAAAGGGACTTTACTGACAAGGTGCTTCCAGATACCAAACAAGGTCAGCAGCGGAATTAACCAGGTTGCCCACGACCAGATCATAAGCGTAATGCCATCGATAAAGGGTTTCTGGTTTGCCAGGAAAGCCAGCTGCCCCTGGCTTTCCAGCAAGCTTGTTCCCGCGTTGGCACTTATCGCTGCTGCCCCCATAACAACCCACAAGAGCGGTGAAAGATCCTGGGGCTTCAATGACAGGAAAAATATCCGGTAACAGAAAAGGGTGACGAAAATTCCGTACAGGGCCAGGCCCAGCCCCCATAGTAAATGCACCTCCACCATCATGTAATGCGCATACTGACCAAAGGATGGGGCGATCATTATGCCCAGAAGAACCAGTGACTGCGTGCCGACAATGGTAATGAGCCAGCCGCCGTGCATGATGTTGACGTTGTTTTCGTGGCTCATAAAGGTCAGCACACTGAAAGCCAGATACAACAAAAGGCACCAGGAGGCAAAGGCGATAAACCAACAGATTACTGCCAGCATGGGCAATCCATAGTTGTGCAGTAAAATGCCGACAATGTTGGTAGCGGCAACCAGCGTGAAATAGGAAAAGACCATTCTGGGGCTGGTCAGGTCGATAAAGACTGCGTTGTAGAAGCCGATAACCCGGATGATGCAGAGCAGCAATAGAATCTCCCAGGCTGCGACAGCGATCACGCCAAAAACAAGTGACAGTCCGCTTAACCCCTGGGCGTCCAGCGCGACACTGATAATGCCGGTGGCCATCACAAAGGCAAAATTACCCGGATGCAGCGACTCGATTGATTTATACATGGGACTCTTGCAGGCTTGAGAGAAAGGGTGCAGTTTATCGCAAAAGTCTGCCCGCGTTGTCAGCAAAGAGCCGGCTTTATCACGTTCCTCACAGGTTAAGCGCTTGTCAATGGCACCATCACAGTTCGGCTGACTTATACCTTTTGAGGACGAGGGACTCTTCATGGCCCATCCCGAAATTATTTCCATTACTATCCCCGCTGAGTGTTGATATTCTGAGCGAACTCAATGCATAGTCTTGCACCAGTAATAGCGGGTTACCCAGATTTCGCATCGGGGACAAGAGGTCGACGCATTCTGATGGCAAAAACCGGACTATCGGCAAGAATAAACTGACAAGCCAGACGAAGAGGGCGACAGGATGATCCGGTGTGTGCGGCTGTGGACAGGTGACGACCAGAACTCCCATTTTGAAGAAGGCGTTATCGATCTGGAGCCCGGAGCGGATGGTGACTTCCTCAGCGATAAAGTGTCGGTCACAAGCACGTCCTTCCAGGAAACGGCTGCGGGGGGTGTGCTGGCGTGGCACACAGCGCCCGTGAGGCAGTTGGTTGTCACATTGAGCGGCACACTGGAGTTTGAGATGCGATCGGGCCGGCAGTTTCGGCTCGCGCCGGGTGATATCCTGCTGGCCGAGGATACTGTCGGCGGCGGTCATACGTGGAAGCTTATCGACGAGCAGCCCTGGCGGCGTGTCTATATTGTTTTGGCACCCGATGTAGCGGTGCCTTTTAAGCCCGCACATTTTGGCGAGGCGTCAGGGGAAAAAGGATGAACGGTACCAGAACCGAAGAGGAAGTTGATGTCGCGCTGGTCGGCGCGGGCATCATGAGCACGACCCTGGCAGTTTTCCTGAAAGAGTTACAGCCCCACCTCAAGCTGGAGATGCTCGAGTGTATGCCGGGGGAGGCGCAGGAAAGTTCCGGGGCCTGGAACAATGCCGGTACCGGCCACGCCGCCAATTGTGAGATGAACTACACCCCGATGGGTGCGGATGGCAACGTCGATATCGCAAGGGCGCTGGAGGTCAATGTCGAGTTCGATCTGTCCCGGCAATTCTGGTCCTACCTCGTCCGCAAGGGCGCGATCGCGTCGCCTGAGGTGTTTATTCACCCCGTGCCGCATATGAGCTTCGTGATTGGGGCAGAGCGCCAGGATTTTCTGCGCAAGCGTCATGCTGCGATGAGCGGTCACCATTGTTATCGCGGTATGGAATACTCTGAGGATCACGCGCAGATCGCGGAATGGGCACCACTGCTCATGGCGGGGCGCGACCCCGCGCAACCGGTAGCGGCAACCCACATTGTGACCGGCGCCGATGTCAATTACGGTGCACTGACTTCCGCGCTGCTGGGCTATCTGCAGAAGCAGGACGATTTCGTTGCGCGCTTTTCCCAGCGCATAGTCGACCTGCAGCGCCGGCCGGAAGGCGGTTGGCGGCTGGATGTCCGGGACGAGGCCACCGGTGCACAGCGCAGCGTGCATGCCAAGTACGTGTTCCTGGGCGCGGGAGGCGGCACGCTGCCGTTGCTGCAGAAATCCGGTATCCCCGAGGCAAAGGGCTATGGCGGCTTCCCCGTGAGCGGCGTTTGGCTGCGTTGCGGCAATCCGGATGTGGCGGAGCGTCACGCTGCCAAGGTCTACGGCATGGCCGCGACGGGCTCTCCGCCGATGTCGGTGCCGCATCTCGATACCCGTATCATCGACGGCAAGCGCTGGCTGTTGTTCGGCCCCTACGCCGGATTCACCACGCGGTTCCTCAAGCACGGCTCGCTGCTGGATTTACCGAAATCGGTGCGCCCGGACAATATCCTCCCGCTGCTCGCGGTTGCGCGCGATAATTTTCCCCTTGAGGAGTACCTGGTGGGGCAGGTATTTCAAAGCTCGTCCCACCGCTTCGACGCGCTGCGAGAGTTTTATCCCCAGGTGGATCGGGCAGACTGGGAGTTGGCGGTCGCCGGGCAGCGCGTGCAGATCATACGCAAAGATAAAGCGCATACGGGAACACTGGAATTCGGCACTGAAATTGTGCATTCGGCCGATTCTTCGATTGTTGCTCTGTTGGGTGCATCGCCCGGTGCGTCAACCGCAGTCTGGATCATGACGCACATGCTGGAGAACTGTTTTCACGAGCAACTCGTCGGTCACTGGGTGCCGAAGCTCCAGGAGATGATTCCTTCCTATGGTCATAACCTGAAGACCGATGCGGCGCTGTCCGCGCGCGTCAGGGCGGAAACCGCCGAAGTCCTGAAACTGCACGCGGTGTAGGGCTGGTCCGGATTATATTGCGGCAGCCACTCCCTACTCAGGCCCCGGGGCCGAGCGCCGTCACGGCAACAATGACACCGTTCATGTGCGCCATACCCGAGGCCGGTTCTATCGAGTCAGGTCCATCTGGCAGGATAATGTTGACGTTGACCCCCGTAGTCTTGCTGGCCACCGACAGGCCTGCTGCGCTCTGGTGCCCCCAGCCGTGCGGTACCGAGACCGTGCCCGGCATCATGTCGTCGTCGAGCCTCACTGGAATGTCTATGTGGTTGCCGTTCGCGCTGACTCTTGCACTACCGCCTTCCGTAAGGCCATGTGCAACGGCGTCCGCTGGATGAATATAGAGATAGTTACTCGCGCGCTCTCCTTTTACAAAAGCCTGCACGTTGTGTGCCCAGGAGTTGTGGGTAAAGCGCTCGCGCTTTTGTATGAGTTTCAAGGCCGACTTTTTGGCGAGTTCTTCCCGGTAAGTGTTCTCCAATGATTTTGCCCGTTCGATCAGGTCCGCGGGCGCTAACTCGACCTTCCCCGACGGTGTTTTTACGCGCTGCCCGAGGTAGTCACCGGGTTGATTCGGTGTCAGCAGGCGACCGTCGGGATACCGCCGCATCTTCCTGAGTCCACCCAATTTGGCCGAGCGGATAAGCATGCCCAGGAATAGCCTGTCGAGGCTGGTCAGCTTGCCCAGGTACGGCACGCGCGCCAGCTTCTCTGCCATGTTTGATAGCCACTGCAGCGATCTCGAGCCTGCCAGCGGCATGCCTGAGATGCGGCACAACTGGCGGAATACCAAACCCTCGTCGCGCGATTCTCCCGCCGCAGCGACCACGGCATCGGTATAGGAAAAGCTGCGGACCGGCATCAATCCCATCATCGTGAAGAAATAGAACGGGACGTCAGCGCGCTCCAGGCTGTGCAATGTTGGAAGTATATAGTCGGCATATTCGGCCGTTTCGTTGCGCACGATGTCCAGGCAGACAAAAAATTCGAGGTGATCGAATGCTTCTGCGAGGCGATGGCTGCCGGGACAGGTCAGCAGTGGATTCCCGGACATATTGAACATCGCGCGCACCTGCCCGGGACCCGGTGTCAGTATTTCGTCGGCCATGATCGCAGCCGGGATGGTGCTGTTCACATACGGTGTGTTGCCGATGCGCGATGTCTGTTGGGGGCCGGGAGCAGGACCGGGCGGAAAGACCGCTTTGCCGGCGAGAACACCGCCGCGCTTGTCGAGGTTTCCGGTAATCGCGTTGATAGCCTCCTGCAACCAGTAAACCAACAGCCCGAAGCGACCCTGGTTAACGCCGGTTGAGGAGAATATTGCCGCGCCGTCGGCTTCCAGGTAGGCCGTTACCATCTGGTACATTTTCTCGGCGGGTATCAATGTCACTGCCGCAACCCGCTGTAGCGTCCAGGGAGCCGCGGTCTGTGCGAGCAAGTCGTAACCATTCATATATCGGGTGACGCGGTCGTGGTCCACCGCATCGCGCCGAATAATCTCATTGAGGAAACCCAGCATGAAGAACACATCGGTGTCCGGGCGAATCGCGATATGTTCTCCCGCGCGTTTGGCCGACTCAGTGCGCCTGGGGTTGATCCAGTACACTTTCCCGCCGCGTTCTTCGATAGCCGAGATGCGATCCATCGGGTGGGGGACGCTGATGAAACTCATTTTCGAGATCACCGGATTGGTGCCCACGGCAATCAGCAACTGGGTGTGATCGATGTCGGGAAAAACCTGTTCATTGGCACCGCCGAACAAGCGCTCACCACCGGCGAACTTATTGGCGCAATCCTGTGTTCCCGGCGTAAAAAGTTTGTCTGCGCCGAATGCCTTGAGAAAGAACGTCATGGCCATGGTGGGCCAGAGACTGAAGCCGATCGGGTTGCCCATATAGGCGGCTATGGCCTCGCCGCCGTGCTGCTGGTGAATGGCTTTCAGCTTGTCCCCTATCTCCCGTAGCGCCTGCTCCCAACTGATCGGCTCGAAGCTCCCATTCACTTTTTTCAGGGGTGTCTTCAGTCGATCGGGGCTGTGGATGAAATCGCCCATCTTGAGCCCTTTGATACAGGCGTAGCCAGAACTGGCCACGTGCTGCCGGTTGGGTTCGATCGAGATGACCTGCTCGTCGCGGGTTGTAACGATCAGGCCGCACTGGGCCTCACAGATTCGACAGAACGTTTTATGCTGCTTCACGTGGAAGTCCTGTGGTCGATTGGCACGTTAGCGCAGGTGCATCGAAAAGCCTTCATTCTCCCGATCGAGAAAGCCGAGCAGGCTGGCCAGCACCGTCGTGTCTCCCGCACCGTCGGGTGCGGGTTTGCCGGCGAGTATTTCCTGCAGCTGTGGCACGCTGAGGCTGACCACGGGAATGTCGGGCGCTACGGGCCCGGGACTGATCTCCAGAATACTGTTGCGCAACTCTACGGTATAGCTGTCGCCGGAATCAGTGAATTCAACACCCAGCCGGATACCGGTATCCGCCGCCTTTTCCGCATCCACCTGGTAGCGCCAGCTCTCCAGCAACTCTGCGCCTGTCTGGTTGCGCTGCGCTGTTTGCATTCCCAGCTGCATCAGGCCGGCGGTGTTGATCTTGCCATCCAGCTCGTTGGCGCCATTCAGGTACCAGGCGCGCGCGATGGTGTTCATCTCGCGGTAACCCACCAGTCGCAGGCTTGCGGCCTTCAGGTGCCGGGCCTCCCAGTCGTCGTTATCGATACGCACCAGCAACTGGGTGAGCTCTGCGGCAAACTGTCCATCGCCATCATCGAAGGCCTGTTTGGCAACCGCCAGCACCTTGTCACGCCCGCCCATCATGTCCACGTAGCGGCGCGCTTTGGTGACCGGTTCGGTGGGTGAGAGGTCCGTGGCGTCACCGCCAAACCAGCTTACCCAGCCGGTGTAGATTTCCGGTGCGATGATGGAGGGCTTGCCGTACATGGGCCGGGTGAACGGCGCAAGATCAAGATAGGGAGGCAGTTCCTTGAACTGTTGTTGCAGTTCGACAGGCGTATAACCCTTGTTGATATAGCGAATCCCCTGGTCCCACAGGTACTGAATGGCATCGCGGCTGGTCGTCACATAGCGCTGGATATCATCGCGCCCCTCAATCGGCATGATGTGTGATCCCAGTAGCCACTCGGGTTTGATCTCGCGCACACGATCGAGCGCGTTCATGTAGTTCTCCGGCAGGCGCGGCTTGGAACCCCTTATCGAGTGAACATTCGCCAGTGCGTAGAAGAACTCATCGGCGATCAACACCATATCAAAATCCGGGAGATACAGGCCGAATTCGGATATCGCCTCGCCGCCGGTGTAGAACACATTGATGCGCACGCCGGCAATCACCATCTCGGTATCTTCACTGAAGGTGTCGGTGGGAGGGATATACCCCGCCTTGCCGCCCAGTACCCGCGGCGAACAGCAGCCGTGATAAGCCTTATCTTCCGGTGGCAAGAGGTCGGGCCCGTAGTAGAACACGCCCATCAGCTGCCGCGGCAGGATGGCGCCAAACTCGTTGGCCACTTCGTCCTCAAAGTTGTCCCAGGCGTAGATTTTCACACTGCCGTCAGCCACCTGCTCCGGCGTTACCAGCGCCGAGGTGCCGTTGTAATGGTCTGTGTGGTGGTGCGAGTAGAAAATGGCCACGATGGGCTTGTCTGAAATCTTGCGGATCTCTTCTGCGATATATTCCCCGGCCTCAACACTGACGCTGGTGTCGTACACGATCAGCCCGTCATCGCCCTCGATGACAGTGCTGTTGCCGATCCAGCCGTCGGGTACGTGAATGGTCCAGACCGGGTACTTACCGGCTTTATATGTGCCGGCCTTGTCGGTGAAAAGTTTCTGGTGTTCCAGATAGTAGGGCGGCCAGCTGCGCTCCACCTCGTAGGGGTTGGGTGGTGCCTGGGCAGATGCAGTAGCAGACAGTGCGGATACGCATGCGGTCAGGAGCACTGCGTGAAACTGCCTGGCCAGTGTGTTTATTATAGTGGGGCATCGCATGGGCGATCTCCTTATTGGGTCAAAGCGTGTTGGCCCGGTTCAGGCCCAGTATTTCATCGAGGTCGGCGATGGTTTTCCCGCTATCGCTGCCGACGAGGATCGATCGAATATTGAGGGCGCTGGCCGCGATCACATTGCCTTCAAAGTCGTCAAGGAAGACAACTTCCTCGGGCGCCAGGCCGCCTATTTCCAGCGCCTTCTCGAAGATCGCCGGGTTGGGCTTGCGCATGCCCACCTCGCTGCTGTCGACAACAAAATCAAACAGTTCCTCCACCGGCAGCATACTGCGCCAGTGATCCCTGAATTCGACCACGTTGTTGGTGATAATGCCGGTGCCCAGCCCCGCTGTTCGTATCTTGCGCACATACTCAACGAGATCGTTGCGCAGGCCGCCGCCGTTCTCCGCCATGGCCATGAACACTTCCCAGATATCAACGTTCAGGCCCTGCGCCTTCCCCAGTGCCAGTATGTCTTCGCGCGCGTTCTCCAGCGATATTTCCCCTCGCTCCACCTGGTGCCAGGGATGATCGCTGTCAACGCCGTAGCCGCCGAATACAATGTCGGTAACCTGCTCATCGGAGGCGCCAATTTTCGCGGCGTAGCTGCTAAATGCGTGGAAGGGCGAATCGGTGAATACACCGCCAAAGTCGAATAGCACGGCTTTCAGTTTTGTTGTCATTTGATTCCTCGCGGAGCGCTGGAGTTCTGGTTGATAGCACAGTTACGACGGTACCTGACTATACAGTGGCATACAGTATTTCCGCAGTCTGGCTGCGTGAACCAAATATTGCAAATGTACCGCATAGCGTAATTTCACCCTTTGCCCACTAACAGCGTGTTGAAAATGTCTATAACGAGCGCCAGACCGGGGGGAAAACTAACCGGGATGGAAACCGGGGTATTTCCGCTTTCGGGGAAGTGGCTTTGTAGGGCGGTTGCGGATAGAAATGTGTTTCTCAGTCGCTCCACGTAATTCGCTTGGTGAGAAACACATTTCTATCCGCAACCTCAGTGCATACGATTCGACTAGATCAGAAAAAGACGTTCCATTCATGCTTCTCAGAATCTAACGTCCATCGCTTCTCGTGCCGTAGCATTGGGATGCAGGGCTCGTACCCCAGTAGGCGTTTCACAAAGCGAATCACGTGGAGCGACTGAAACGCCTACTGGGGTGCGAGCCCGTCGCCCACGACAGCCCCCCGACAGGCTACGAAATAATTCATCCGTTTGCTAATCAAGGCGAAAACAAGCCCAGATGCCACCTGAAGGTTTTTCCACAAGCCGCGAGCTGCTATTCTCAACGCAAGCCCGTAACAGACCGCGAATACCTATGACAGCAAAAAGCGTTTTCAAACGGACTGTGCAATTCCTGGTGGCGATTTGTTGCCTTGCCGCACTGTGGGTACTGACGAGGCCGGAGATGAGCGAGGTGGGTATCCCCTATGCAGAACCCGCGCCTGAGGACTCAGCGCTGACCGTGACATGGTTAGGTGTGGCCACGCTGCTTATCGACGATGGTGAGACACAGGTTATGACGGACGGTTTTGTGTCTCGCCCGTCACTGTCGGATTTGCTGTTCAGGCGGCCCATTGTCACGGATACCAGCGCGGTTGCGGAGGCCATACAGGCGCATGGGATCGATCGCCTGGCGGCTATCATGACGGTGCATTCGCATTATGATCACGCCATGGATACCGCCGACTTCGCACGGCTCGCCGGCGGGGATGTGCTGGGCTCTCGCTCCACGGCCAATATTGCGCGCAGCTCAGCGTTCGACGAATCCCGCATTGTGGAGATCGAGCCGGGGAAAACCTACTCCTACGGATTGTTTGACATCACCTTCTACGAGTCCAGGCATGCGCCGCTGGCAAGCAATTCGGCTATCGAGGGCGAGGTTGCGGCACCCTTCGAGTTGCCGGCGCCCTATACCTCCTGGAAGGAGGGAGGGAGTTACACGATACACATCAGCCACCCTGAGGGCTCGATGCTGGTGGTGGGTAGTGCGGGGTTTGTGCCTGGTGCCCTGGAGGGTGTCGAGGCCGATGTTGTGTTTCTCGGCACGGGCGGGTTCATCAGTCTCGATTCGGACTACGTCTCTGAATACATTGATGAAACCGTGGTTGCGGTGCAGGCAGGGGAGGTGGTGATTATTCACCACGATGATCTGTTGGGTGAATTCGGCAGCGTGGAGCAGAGCAGGATACTGCCATCCTTCGACAAGACCAGCGCCCTGGAGTTACAGCAGTTAGTCCTGCCCGCCCGACTCCTGCAGCCCTCGTTCGGTGTTCCGATCGCGATCAGTGGTGCAACATCGACGGCGCCCTAGCGCGGGTCGGTGCCGGGTCGATTCCCGGCACATTCTCGCTTCAAAGTACCTCTTCAAAGAAGTTCAACATGGACTGCCACGAGCGGCGGTCAGCCGCAGCGTTGTAGACGGCGCCAAATGCCGGGTCGTTGGCGGCTGGCCGGGTAAACGCATGCACCGTCTGGCTGTAGGCGTGCAGTTGCCAGTCCACCTGTTTAGCATTCATTTCCGCTTTGAAAGCAGCCACAGTCTCGGGCGGTACCAGCGGGTCATCGTCGCCGTGAAGTACCAGGATTTTTGTCGCGAGGGTTTTGGGGCCGTCGAGGGCGTTGCCGTCGAGCGAACCGTGGAACGATACAACGCCCTTGATGCTCTCGCCGGCCCTGGCCAGGTCAAGCACCGCCATGCCACCAAAGCAGTAGCCCATCGCGCCGATGCGCGAGACATCTGCGCCGGGTATGGTCCTCGCGGCGTCAAGCGCACCGCGCATACGCGCGAGAAGCAGTGCGCGGTCCTCCAGGTAGGGTGTGAGAGTGGGCATGAGTTCCGCGAAATCGGTGATAACCTTGCCGTCACCGTGCACATCAATTGCGAAGGCGATGTAACCCGCTTCGGCCAGCTTCATCGCCTTGTCGCGCACTTCATCGTTCAGCCCGTCCCAGGCGTGGCAGACCAGTACGACGGGTCGCAGGCCGTCTGCATTATCAGGGGTGTAATACTCGCCTTTGCACAGGGTATCCCCTGCGAGGTATTCCAGCTTGGTCGCGGTGCTTGTCATGGTGATCTCCTGTCGATGCGTTGGCTTTCAATTGTAAGGTTATGCTGGTCAACTTGACAGTGCCTGTGGGCAACATACACTGGCACCATTGGTCAGTGGTGTTTTTGCTTCGATGCGGAATGCGCTGCGACCCGGCACACAACAATAATGCCAAATGTGCAGGAGAACCATGAACGTGAATACCAGTCTGTTTCTACCTGTATCGCTGCTCTTCGCCATGCTGTCGGTCGCCGCCTGCGGCGGGGGTGGAGGCTCCTCCAGTCCGCCTGTGAGCGCCGATCAAATCACGTCACAGAGCGAGACTTCCGGTAGTGGAGTAATGATGTCGTTCGAGCAGGATATCGAGCCCATCATGCAGGCAAAGTGCCTGGGATGTCATAACAGCGGCGAAAATCCACTGGCACCCTTTTCACTCGAGGGTCTGGCGCGCGCCAACTCGTTTAAATCGGCTATTCATTTTGTCCTCGAGTCACAGACAATGCCCCCGGAAGGTGCGCAGGCACTCACCAACAGCGAGCGCGCAAAATTGATCGCCTGGGCCACGGGGCAGCTCTACTTCCCTGTGACGGAGATTCTTCGCATCGGCCTGGTGGAAGCAAAGGCCTGGGACGTCCAGTCAAAAAATCGTGACACCTTCCTGGAGCATCGCCCCGAGGACGTCAACTGTCCCCGTGATACTGGCTGGTTGGTGGAAGAGGATGCGCTGGAAATCCGCACCGAATTCTGCAATTACCTGTCGCTCACGCAGCAATCGCTGCTCGATCTGCAGGTGGGTACGGAACTGGAACTTGTCCTGAGTCACAGCGAACTGAACTTCAACGCCCCGGCACAAGCCCATCTCGCAATCACCGTCGGCGGTGCCAAATTGTGGGAAACGACTGTCGATATTCCCAGCGCCAGGGCACTGTACAAGGAGAAGCTGGTATTGCCCTTTGCCGTCGCTCGCGGTGATTCCATCGCAGTGCACTTGCACAATCACGGCGACAACAGCTGGACTGTGCATTCGTTGGATGCGTTTGTGTCCAGCGACGAGGAGTTGGCCCTGTGCCCCACGTTCGATAGCACTTTTGAGGCTATCCAGGCTGTGGTCTTCGAGCAGGCGGGTTGTGCCAATTCCCTGTGTCACGGCGCGGCTAAGGCAGGTGACCTCGACCTGACGCCCCTCAATGCATTTCACAACCTGGTTACGGCTCGCTCCCAGGGCTCGTCGCTGGACAGGGTTGATCCGCGCAAACCCGCGTCCAGCTACCTTTACCACAAGCTCTCTGCGAAAACGTTTCCAGGCAGTTACGCGGTCGATGGCAGCCCGATGCCCGCCGCAGGCGAAGGGATTACACCCGGTCAGCTCGAAGCCATCCGACTGTGGATCGAAGCCGGAGCGCCGGAGGAAGGCTCGGTCGGTGACACTTTGGGTCGTGGCGAGGATGAACTGGAGCGGTTGTTGGGCGTCTGTTTACCCGAACCCGAGGCGGTAAACACCACGCCGCTACCACCGCCTGCGCGTGACAAGGGTATTCAGTTTGCGATGCCCCCTCACCCGGTGCCTGCAGAGGAGGAGCGCGAGCTCTGCTTTGCGGTGTATGAGGATTTTCGCGGGGTTATTCCGCCGGAGTACCAGGATGAAACAGGCGACTTCTTTTATGTCAGTGGCGGGGAAGTGCGTTCGGATGCATTCACCCACCACAACCTGATCTACAAGTCCCCGCACGGTATCGATAAGATCCATCACCCCGATTTCGGCCAGTGGACTTGTGGTGGCGGTACTATGGAGGGCCAGTCCTGCGAACCCACTGACCTCAACTCATGCGGCGCAGAGGGCAAATGTCGCTCGGCGATTGAGGACAGCGTCGCCTGTCGTGGTTACGGACCCCCGGCCCAGGGCAACGGCGGAAATATTCTGGGACTGGCCACCGGGATAGAGAAGGAGGGGTTCTACGAGACCTTCCCCAGCCACGGTATTTTTTACTGGAACTCACACGCCTTCAACCTGACGACCAAAGATGGTATCCACCACGTGTGGCGCAATCTTCACTTTGCCAGTGACCGTCGCTTCCAGGCCCAGCGCATCAATGACACCCGCTATATCTTTGCCGCCCAGGGTACGCGTCCGTTTGAGAAAAAGACCATCTGCAGGGATTACGTGTTCGACCAGGGCGATGGCCTGCTGGCACTCAGTTCGCACACCCACAAACGCGGTGAGCGCTTCTTTATATCGATAAAGGGCGGCGAGGAGATCTATGAAACATTCACCTACGATGAGCCCCTGTATAAGACCTTCGACCCCGCGCTGGTATTTAACAGCAGCGACCCGGCCGAGCGCACGCTTGAGTACTGCGCGACCTGGAACAACGGTGTCAACAGCGACGGCTCACCGAATATAGAGATCGTCACGCGTGCGTCGCGCAGGCCCACAAACGCATTTGGCTGTAAACCCGTTGCGTGTGTTGCAGGTCGGGTGGGTGCGAGTTGTAACGGTGCCAGCGACAACACCAGCTGCGATTCTGCGCCCGGTGCCGGCGACGGTTGGTGCGATGCCTGCCCGATAGGGCCGGGTGTCTCCAGTGATGACGAGATGTTTATTTTACTGGGGTCGAAACTCGCTGATCACGATGCGGTGCTCAACACGCCATAACCCCTGTCGGCTGCGTCAGTTCAGTACCAGCAGGTCTGAATGGGTCTGGTCCAGCAGGCGTTCGCAGGTATTGCCGACCACGCGGCCTTTAATGCCGTCGCGAGCAACCGTGCCGGCGATGATGAGGTCCACCTGTAGTTCAGCGGCTACATCGCGAATCACATCGGCCGCCTTGCCCTTCCTCAGGTGGACATGTTCGGGCGCGACGCCGCTGTCCTTTGCGATCTGGCCGGCATCCGGCGCGTGGTTGAGATCCTGGAACGCGGTAACGAAATGTGCATCGGATCCATAGGTGTTCGCGAGTTGACGGGCGAGGCTGGTAATCTGGTGGTTCAGTTTAATGTGCGTCGGTTCAGTGGTGGCGGGATTGATCGCGGCCAGTATCCGTCGGTGCGTCCAGTCACGGTAATTTTTAACCATCAGTACCGGGCACGGGGCCATTCGCAGCAGTGTCCAGTCAGAGGTGGGGCGCAATTCGCGCTGCACAGGGTTGTGGTCAACTGAATTCTTGAAAATCATGGATGCACTGCAGCGTGCAGCAGCGGAAACCGCCTGTTTTGCCCAGTCAGTGGCCCACTCCAACTCTGTGTCGGCCTGACATCCGTCCTTCCTCGCGCGCGCGGCGAGTTTATCCAGAATGGGCTGCATTTTAGTGACGGCTTCCTCGCGACTGGAGTATCCGGATGCCTCATCGGTGCAGGCGTACAGATGCAACGTGGCGCCGGTGTCGCGAGCCGAATCAAGTCCGCGTTCAAACGCGGCCTGCAGATCGGTGGTGGGGTCGATAATGACAAATATTTTGTTCAATGCCATAGTGCATTCCCAGTATGGAAGTAATTGTTATGGTCGGCTCGATTATCAGGTTCCCGTACCGAATTTCCACGATCTGGATCAATAAACTGCATCTGCACTGGCGGCGACGTTGACGGCACAATATTTGCGGTGGTTTTAGCGATATACCCCTACGGGGCCGTTATAGCGGGCACGAATGCACTATGATGGGGCCGCTGGTAGCGACATGGAGCACAGGAGACCCAATGAGTACTAAGATCCCGGTGACTGAACCACTGGTAATTTTGCACGGCGACGAAATGGCGCAGGTCGCTTTTGAGCGGATTCTCGAACAATTTGTCCGCAAGCGGCTGGATATCAATCTGGTGGAAATCGATCTCTCTGCCGAGAACCGCCTTGTCACTAATGGGCAGGTTGTCCTCGATGCGATAGCGGCGTTGAAAAAATACGGTGTGGGGATAAAAAATGCCGGCATGACGGTGAATCGCCAGCAACTGGATGAACTGCTTACCAAGCACCCGCACCTGAAGGAGGCGGAACTGGACAAGCTGGCCACCAAGTCGCCCAACGGCTCAATCCGCAAGGGCATCGGCGGCAATATTACGCGCGAGGACATCGAGTTTCGCAACCTGGAGGTGATCCAGCCTGAGTGGATCGGTCGCGACATCGAAGTCATGACGATGGAGGGCGGTGGTATCAAGCACAGCCACAGTGAGCTGTCCAAGGTCACCGGCGTAATCAAGCTCATGTTTGTTGGCAGCAGCGGTGATCCGGTGGAGTTGCACCGCCGCCTCCTTAACAAGGGGGACCCCTGGTTGCTTGCTACCAATAGCATTGAGGAGGTGAAGGCGTGGGCACACGAATTTTTCCAGCGGGCTATTGATGAAAGGAGGGATGCTTACCTCGGCCTGAAGGATACCGTGATTCCGGGCTATGACGGGGTGATGCGTGCCGCTATCGAGGAGGTGTATGAACAGGGCTATAAGGAGCGGATACAACAGGCCGGCCTGAAATACCACTATGAGTTGATCGATGCGCAGGCGGCCCGCATTGTGTCCAACCCGCCTGAGCGTGCACTGTGGGGTGTGCCGGACAACACCACGGGGCGAAAATTGTTCAAACTGGTGGGCCAGCTGAAGATCTATGGTATCCCCAGTCGCAAACACCATGTCTCGCTGTCCCGCATGAGCGCCGGGGGAGGTGACCAGTACGGGAGCTTCAATATGCCCGCAGAGGAGGACGGCATTCTCAAAGTGGTCCTCGATGGCGAGGAGAAATACGCCCGCGAGGTCAGCAAGAATGATCCCATCCTGCTGATGTCGAACGACAACCAGGCCATCACCGACTGGGTCAGCCAGGTATTTCGTGACGCGTCCAAAAAGGACAAGGAGGTGTATTTTGGTCTCAAGCGCGAGTACATGGAGTACGATGAGGTATTCAGCACCGCCATCACCAATGTGCGGCATACGCTGGCAAAGTCGGGAACGCGCCCGCCCTCGTTCATGATCATGCGGCCCTCCAGCCAGCTGAAGAAAATGATCACCGACCCGCCCCGAAACGCGCTGTACCCAGCGCAGAACCTGGACGGCGATATATTCTCCGATATCTCGGCGGCGCTGGGT
This sequence comes from Halioglobus sp., assembly GCA_020443325.1. GTDB lineage: Bacteria > Pseudomonadota > Gammaproteobacteria > Pseudomonadales > Halieaceae > Marimicrobium. Next base: position 17,588 of record JAGRIK010000319.1, on the reverse strand, counting down.
GGCAGCCTGGCGACCGCCAGTTCCATTATTGAGAGTAAGGACGGCACGATGCTGTATGAGGCGCCGCATGGCACGGCGCATGATCTCTACCTGAAGTACCTGGAAAGCGGGGGCAAGGAGGCTATCTTCAATTCCTCGGCGCTGATTTACGCGCTGGCTAATGCGCTGGAAACGCTGGCGCTGCGCGAGACGAACGATGCGCTGGTCGGCTATTCAGGCGCGTTGAAGGAAGCGCTGATCGAGACAGTGGCGCAGGGCAAGATTACGGGTGACCTAAAGGGGAAAACAACTGATCCTGCAGCGGAAACCATACTTGATATGGCCGGTTTCCTGGATGCGATCGAAGGCAATATCGCTGCGGTGACCTGGTGATGCAATTTCGCCGTATCCGTGTTGCGGGACGCTCCCACGCAGGGTGTGTCACGAGGCGACCTGAATATTTGAACTGATCGGGAGCAATGCAGCCGCGTCGGTGTTGACCATGATCCACATTATGGAAAGCGGGTATTGTGCAGCAGCGGCCAAAGAAAAAAAATGTGTTGCATGAGTGGCGCGATCAGCCTTTTGCGTCCACGCTTAAGCTATGGGCAAGACCAGCGACATTCTTTGGCAGGATGCACAGCACCAGGTGCTGTTCGAAATCCTCGACCTCGTCAGGCAGCCAGACGCAGACTGGCAGGTGCTGCGTCGACTGGAAGACTATACCGCCTATCATTTTGCACTCGAAGAAAAGTACATGACTGTGCTGGATTTTCCCGGCCGGATCGAGCATATGCAGTCGCATCAGCGCTTTCGCAACGAAATTGCCAAGCTGCTTCAGTCCGGCGAGGAGTTTGACGAGCAGTTTGGCGAGATTATCGCCACCTTCCTTAACGAGTGGCTGACCCGGCATGTGTTTGGCGTCGACAAGGAACTTGAACAGTTCATCCTGAATTCGCCGATCAAGTAGCGTGGGCGGGTCGCGCACCCGGCATCCCTAACCGAAATTGGCACTCCTGGCGGTTGCCATCTTGCGCAGCAGCTCTTCGATGCGCTCCTGTATGTCGTCGGGATGATGCTCAAATTTCAGGCCCGCACGATACACTTCCGTTCTTCCCAGTTTTATCGGGTCCTGGCGTACGACACGCGCCCGCAGCGTCAGGCTGCTGGTGCCGTCCAGCGCGCTGATCACTGTCTGTAACGACTGCCCGATTTGCAACGGAGTGGGGACAGTGATGCCCATGCCTCCGGCCGAGATGTCATCCAGTGTGGCCTGCAGCTCCTGCAGGCCGTCGAACTCGATGTCCAGCCGTTGTGTCAAGCGTGCGTGGTTGCGCTGGCCTTCCCCGTCCGAGGATTCCGCCAGCAGCTTGAGCAGTTTTTCGAGTTCCATTTCATCACGTGTGCTGAGGCTGGAAAAGCGCGTTGCGATGCCGTGGCCCTTGCCGTCCGGGAGAGGCCATGTCCTGAGTACTTTTGCCTCAATAGAGATCGCGGTGCCCTGCCTGATGGGGACCATGATTTGCAGGGTATCGCCATCGTCTAATTTCAGCTGGTCCACGCGGATTGCAGCCCCGCCCCATGAAATGTTTTCCAGTCGGGCTGCAACGGGCTCTACTTCTCCCGGCCACACCACTTTGATGGCAGCGTTGACGTGAATACGAAGCTGCCGTCTTTTCTCCGCAGGCTGGATGGCTTCAGGTTCTGTTGCCGGTTGCGCCCGGCGTTCGGCAGCGAGCACCCTGACCATTTCCAGCGCATCTTCAACCACCTTCCCACCCTGTTCGAGTACCTCGTCCTGGTCGCCACCGTCCGCGCCGGGGTAAAGCGTTTTCGCCGCGTCGCCGAGTGTCACAAAGCCGTTCTTGCGGCGGTGCTGGGCAACGCTGATGGCGAGCAAATGGATGCAATCGAACAGTTCATCCTGCGTTGTACCGTCCAGGATCCTTTGCAAAGTCTCTTTCATGGTGTGTTGTACCGGTTATTTGTTATGTAATGTGGCCTGGAGCCGAGACGCGGCCTTGTTAGCACTAGTCTGCTTGATCCTGTTCGAATTGAAAATAGGCAATAGCCCTGTCCAGCCAGGCGGCGATGTCGGGGGCCAGCCGCGGCTCCCCAAAGCGAGATCGAAAGTCGCTCAACTCAACGGTGTAGGCATCGGCCTCGAAAAACTGCTGGTCAGTCATGTTGGGTTGCTCACCGGCTTTGTACCACGTGGCATACTCTGCCAGTTCCGTGGAGAATACGTTGTAATGCGATGAGTACGTCCTGACGTTGACAGTCGGCACTGTGGCTACTGTGTCAAACTCCATCAGGCGAAACCAGCCATCGCCGATACCATAGGTGCGGCCGTCTTTGGTGGGAGCCTGTCCCGCGTCAATGCCCGCCTGGCCCCTGTCCTGATAGTCCGCAAGCACCTGGTACACCTTGTGGCCCGCCGCGTTGTCGTCGATGCGCATGGCCTGCCCGTGATGGTGACCGCAGAGCACCATGAATACCTGGTCGTTGGGACGAATGAAATCAGTCCACAGTTCCTCGGCGCTGTTGTGGGCGAGTGGATCAACCCGCTTCAGGTCCACGATCGGATTGGCGGCGCGCTGGCCGCGTGGATCCAGGTAGTCGTGTGTGGTGATGATGGTGGGCAGGCCCGCGTGGTCATCGAGGACGGATTGTGCCCAGGCCAGGACCTCGTCGGAGGGCTGCATTTCAAGTGCGATATTCAGGAAGGTGTAGCCGCCCGCATCAAAAACCTGGGCGCTGTTCGCACCGTTGTTGAAACTGGACACATACCAGTCCTTGTCTTTGAAAAACGCGGTGTGCGCGCCAAACACCGTCGTAAAATTCGATAGACCACCGATGTGCAGCATCCCCAGTATCTCGGGGTCGTAACGCGTCAGTGTTCCTTCGGGAGAGAGTAACTCTGTAATGCGAGTGAAGTCAGGGGGGAAGGCGCTGTCGCTCCACATCGCGTCGTAGTCATGGTTGCCGGGTGCGACCCCAAACGGCACGCCTGTATCCGCGATGCGCTTGTAGCCTTCCAGCGCCTTTGGCATCTCAACGGTCGTGGTCTGCTCCGTCACGAGTATTTCGCCGGCAAACAGCGGGTTCGCTACCGTGTTAAACCCGCGCTCGATGTGATCCGTGTCCATCACCAGTGTCTGGTGCTGCCAGACATCCCCTACCGAGGCGACGAACGCAATGTCACCGCCGTTGTTCTGTGTGTTGTCCGCAATGTACTGCATTTGTGCGGTGAACAGTTCGGCCGCGTCCATCGCGAACCCCGCCTGTTCCTGGTGGGTGAAATCCAGCATGTTCTGTGTGTCAGGGATCACCGCTACGGTGAATGTACCGTCTGAGGACTGGCAGCCGGTTAACAGCGTACCGCTGATACCGAGGACGAGGAGTGCGGTGATGAATTGCGATCGTTTCATGCGGTTTCTGGCGCTATACAGGAGTCCGGGCTGCTGCGCGGAACACACCCTGGGTAAAGAGCTGGCACTGCCGGGTGGGCCCGGGGGGTGATTCGCTTCAGCCCTTGTTCGCCTTGTGTCCACTTGCAATGCTGGCTAAGGACAGGTTCTCGGTTTTGCACGTGGAAAGCGTGGCAGTGCCGGGCCCGTATGCGTAGATGAACTGGCCGAGCTTCAGGGTGTCGATCATCGGCTGGGCAACCTCGGTACGCACCGCCGGACATCCCCAGGAGCGGCCCAGACGCCCCATCTTTGCGGCGGCGGCCGGATTGACATACGGCGCACCGTGCATGACGATCAGGCGATCCATCGCGGATTCGTTGAAGCCCCGGCTCAAGCCCTGGAGTCGCAGTGAATAACCATTGCCGCCCTCATAGGTTTCATCGGTCAGGAACAACCCCAGGCTGGTCTGGTGGCTGCCATTGCGGTTGGAAAACCACTTGGGGATATCCTCACCCGACCCCTGTCCATGCGCGACATGCTCTTCAAACAACAATTTGCGTTTTTTCAAATCCAGCACCCACAGGCGCTGATTGCGGGAGGGAATGGTGTAATCGATAATCGCCAGGCGGCTGGCATCCTCGCCAACGCCGTTTTTCTGCGCGCATTTCATCGCGGAGACGGCTTCCGATACGGCAGAAGGGTTGATGTCGGGAGCCAGTTCGAGAATCAGGGCCGCATCATCGGCGAAGACCTGAGAGCTTGCCAGCAGGCCGAGGAACAGCGCGGATAGTAATCGCATGAGAAAGACCCAATAGGATGAACGATTAGTTATTCTGGGGGTAACTTTACACAAGAAGTGCGGAGGATGAAAGTACAAATTTTATAAAGGCGAGCAAATTCAATATGATAGGGCTGAATGCTTAAATCCGACTAATGATTGGGCCGGGCAACCACCCGCGAGGCCCTGCTGTCGAGGCCTGGCCGGGCACCGGTGCGGCGTTCGTGTCAGAATAGCCGCTTCAGTTTTTTATCACGAACCCCAGGAGGAAATGGAGCCCATGCGTAGTCGGAATCGATACACCCGGTGCCGGATCGACATGAGAGCCCTGTGCAGTGTTGCTGTGGCCAGCGTTGTACTGGTCGCCTGCGATTCAGGGCAGCGGGGCACAGTGGCCGTTGAGGCCACCGAGGCACAGGGAGTTGAAGCGGACGCTGTTGTAACAACCAGTGCGCAACCAGTAACACTCGCAGATATTGAGGACGCGATACCGGATGCACCGCTCAAGGCGGCGTATTTTGGCGAGATTCATGTGCACACCTCATATTCGCTCGATGCCTATATCGCCGGGACCCGCCTGACACCGGATTCGGCCTACCGATTCGCCAGGGGAGAATCGATGATCGTCAATGGCCGCAGGCACAGCATTGCCAGGCCGCTGGATTTTGCCGCGGTGACCGACCACGCGGAGTATATTGGCGAGATGTATTCCGCGCAGGTCAAGGGTGCAAAGGGCTACAACCACCCGCAGCTAAAGGCGTTGCGCAGCCTGCAGGGAATAGAGAAGCAGGAGGCGTGGTTCCTCAAGTATGTGGTGGGGCCGGCGCGATCAGGGGAGGGGGGGCATCCCCCGTTCTACGCCGGGCAGGAGACCTCGATGAGTGCCTGGCAGTTGGCCATTCAGGCGGCGATCGACAACTACGAGCCGGGTGTGTTTTCTACCCTGGCTGGCTTCGAGTGGAGTGCTGCTCCCGGCGGCGGGAATATGCATCGCAACGTACTGTTTCGCGACCTGGATCTCCCTGAATTACCGTTCAGCGCTATCGATAGCAGTGACGAGGAAAAGTTGTGGGACTGGATGGAGGAACAGGAGGCCGCCGGCCGCAGGCTCACCGCTATTCCCCACAACTCCAACGCCAGCAAGGGCCTGATGTTCGAGCTCGTCGATAACAGCGGCAACCCCATCAGCGCGGTGTATGCCGAGCGCCGCAGCCATTTTGAGCGCGTCGTCGAAATCATGCAGATCAAGGGTAATTCGGAGGTGCACCGCAAATTCTGGCCTGCGGATGAATTTGCCGATTTTGAGAATGCCGACAGTATCCAGGATTACAGTGATCGCACCTTCCGCAAGGGCGATTTCGTCCGGGCTGCCCTCGTCGAAGGCGTGAACTACGACCGCCTGCTCGGTCAAAACCCATTCAAACTGGGGTTCGTGGGTGGCAGCGACAGCCACAACGGTACACCTGCAGATGTGGCGGAAGACAACTATATCGGCAGTCACGGCGCAGCGGACGACACGGTGGAGCGCCGGCGCAACAAGGATATTGCGGGCTGGGTGATGGCGAAGGACTCCAATCCCGGGGCCCTGACCGGTGTGTGGGCCAACAAAAACACCCGCGGCGATATCTGGGACGCCCTGCGCCAGCGAGAGACCTTCGCCACGTCGGGTACAAGGATAAAACCGAGGTTTTTTGGTGGCGTGGGCCTTGTGGCGGAAGATGCACAGGCGCTGGTCAGGCAGGGCTATGAAGAGGGTGTGCCCATGGGCGGAGAGCTTTCGGGGTTAAGAACCCCGCCGAGTTTTACGGTCCATGCGCTGAAAGATCCGGACGGGGCCAATCTCGATCGCATACAGATCATCAAGAGTTGGATCGATGTTGCCAGCAACCCGCAGGAAAAAATTGTGGATGTCGCCTGGTCTGACAAGCGCGAGCCAGATATCTACGGGATTCTGCCCCCGGTGGGGAATACCGTTGATCTCAGCGATGCCAGCTATACCAATACCATCGGCAGTGCAGAGTTAATGGGCAGCTGGATCGATTACGATTTTGATCCCCAGCTTCCCGCTGTCTATTACGCCAGGGTTCTGGAGATTCCCACCCCCCGGTGGAGCACTTACGACGCGGTGAAAAACAACCTGCCGCTGCTGGAGGATGTTCCCGCCACCGTGCAGGAACGGGCCTGGACGTCGCCGATCTGGTATACGCCCTAAATAGGTATAGCTGGTGAGTATCGCTAGGGCCGGAGGCGCTACCAGCAGCTCAACTCGTCGTTATCAGGCGAGCCGGTATGGTCGCGCTGCCCTTTGCTGTTTACCGTCAGTGTTCCGCAGGGATCTTTTTGCTGCTCGCCATTGGGCACGGCCCTGAGTTGATAGCAGCTGCTGAAGTCACCCGGGTCGAACCCCACGCATTCCTGTACGCTTAGCGTGTAGTGCCCTTCAGAGCTGATAGTCGGGTCGTCAGATTCATCGTCGGGCCGGAAGTTGAGGCCGCCTGCGGTGTTGATGTCATCGGTGTACCGACTATTCTGTGCGTAAAAACGCTCCTGCCGTGATACCAGTTCCATTAAATCCCGCATACCATCGGCGCGGCGGGACTTCCTCATGCTGTCCTGGTAGCCCGGCACGGCGACCAACAGCAGCACGCCGATAATGACCAGCACGATCATGACCTCGATCAGGGAGAAGCCCCTGCTGCCGGCCTTCGGCACTGGCATGCGCCTGCTTGCGCTGCCCCTGTTATTTGACAACATCGGTCCAGCTCATGCGACCGGGTTCGTACCCGGTGCCCTCGGTGATGGCACCATCGCCACCATCACCCGTCAGTCCGGCGCCGGTGCCGCCGCCCGGCATAATGACCGGTGGCTGATCGATGGGAAGCGCGGGAAGGCCAAGGGCAGAATCAATCCGTTTGCGGGTGTAGTCTGCGCTGATGTCGAGTATGGACTTGAGCAGTGTCCACTCGCCATTACAGGCGGAGCCCGTGTTTTCACAACCGGCAAGACTAAGCGCTTTCACGGCTGCTGCGAGAGTATCTGAATTGAGGTCGTAGCCCAGCTTGGCGAGCGTTGCGGAAATGGGGTCATTGCTCAGCTCGAAGGCGACGGCGGCTTTCCAGCCCGGAGCTCCATAACACGGCCTCCCCAACCCGGCGAGGTTGGCGAGGTCGCCGAAATGCCAGAACAGGGTCGATTCCCAGATATGCTCGTCGTTGTTTTTGGCCACCAGACCGCCGACGGTTTCATACTGGTTATCGTCGTAGTCAATGGAGGTGTACACCCGTGTGCCGTCCTTTATGGTCACATAGGGCGGAAGATCGTCGGGTAGCTGGACATTCACCATCGCAATGGCGGGCTTGACCGGGTTATCGGTGAAGTAGCTTTTCTTCACCAGTTGGGTAGTAAGGGCACCGTTGCGCCAGCGGGTCGTGGTGGGCCGATTATTGGCCGTGCCGCCGACACACTCCGGCTGGGTGGGGTGTATGCCCCCATCGAGAATGGCGCGGTCATCGAAGTTGTGGCTGATGGTGCCGCCGCTTGTTTTGATGTCGCTCCATTTGAACACCAGCGATTGGCCATTTTTATCCTTGGGATTCGTACCGGCCTCCGAGGGGTCCCAGTTCTTCAGGGCGTTGTGAATCTGCAGCTGGTACTCAACCACGTTCCACGTCCTGTTGCCGATGCGCAATGTGCTGCCCGGACTCAGGTCCGCATTGGCGAGCAGCACGATAAACTCTTCATTCCCAGCGATACCACTGCCTGTTGCGGGATTGCTGGGGGCGCCGCTGCCGTTGGAATCGATCTCCACCTGGTTCAACACGCTCTTTGAAGGGTCAATCGTCGTGGTGTTGGGAACGTTGACGCGCCAGTAGAGATTGAAGAAATCGACGAACACCTGTCTCCTGCGGGAATCGAACGCATCGGTGTACGCCGTGTTCTGGCCGTCAAGCGCAACATCGCCACGGTAGGTGTGCACATCGATATGCCCACCAAGGAAGCCGTTCTCGCAGAATCCCGGGCCCGTGCAGGGTACATCCGGCGTAATCGGCGGTTGCAGGTAATTGATGAACATCGTGTCGAAATCGCTGGAGAGATACGCAATGGTGACCTGCGACATAATGCCGTTGGCCTGTCGCCAGATCATCGGAACATGCCACTCCTCACTCTCGGCTGCGGGATCGTTGTCGTACAGGTCGGCGACATTCAATTCCCGGTCAACGTTGAGGTCGTAGATTGGCGCGGCTGGCGGGTTGGGGCCCCCATCGGTCAGCAGTGCCTCGATCAGCCAGTTTTCACCCTGCCCAGTGCTGCTGGGTTTGAAAACGGTGGCCTTCACCCGGCGCGCCCGCACCTGCACGGGTTGCAGCACGCGGTAGCCCTCCGGGAAATCGACTTTCCAGCCATGCTGGGTTGCCCAGTCGGGATCGCCGGCATCCTCATTGTAAATTGCGATGGTCTGGGTGGCTGCGTTGTTACCGCTGTTTGTGTAGTTGTAGGTCTTGGGGCCGTCCCAGATTTGTCTCAGCAGGGACTGGCTGGCCGCATCGGGCGGCGTGCTACCCGAGTCCCATATGCCATACAGGGACTGCACGGATTCGTCCTTGATGTCGGAGTTGGTGATCAGGCGGCCGGTGGCAAAATACAGCATATAGCCGTTTTGCGGGTGGCGTGTAATTTGTGGTGCCTGCACTATCGCCTGGTTGCCGGCGGATGGATGCAGGGGGCGGCCATACGCTTCCTGCCATTCACCGGGGCTGGAGTTCGACAGGTCAAATTTCCACAGGTTGCCGTCGATATCCCCGGCATAGGCGTAATCGGCGGTACCGTTGCGGTCGGTATCCAGCAGGCTGGGGGAGGACAGGCCATTGGGGTTATCTGCGGTCCCGGAGGCGGTAGAGATTTTGGTGAGTGTGCCGGTATCGAGATTGACGAGGTACAGTTTGGCCACGCCGTTCGCACTGTTATAGCCATTGCCGACGACAACATACCAGTCGCCGTCATTCAGTTTGGCGATGATCGGACGACTGAAGGAGTCCCCCAGATCGGTGTCTGCGCTGGCGTTAAACTCAAACAGCACTTTCCTGTTGCTGCCGGTATTTGCCGTTTCGCTGGCCAGATCCGGGTTAGTGATATCGAGGATGAAAAAGCCTTTCCCCCCATTTCCCAGGGAGCCGGCCAGCACGGTGTGCCAGGCGCCATCAAAGTAGGCATCGCGCACAGTCATTTCACCGTCGACAAAGCTCCTGTGCTTGTAGGGACGCGCTGTGAGTGTGCCCAGCTTGCCGATCAGCATCGACGGCACGTAGGCGTATACCTCATTGCCAGTTTCGGCGTCGAATACGTGCAGCATGCCGTCATTGGCACCCACGTAGACACGGGGTTCGCGATCAATTTTTCCCGCGGCCCATTCGGCATAGTTATTCTCTGTCCTGGTGTCGTTGGGCGCACCGACGTAGACAGGCCTGGAATGTATAATGTCACCGAGAATGGATGTGCGTTTGCGAAAGTGCACGCCATTGGGGTACTCATTGCTGCGATCGCCGCGCACAAAATTCAGAATCTTGGAGGCGCCATCCTGTGCAGTGGGGTCGAGCAGCGCCTTGTTGGCGGCGCCGATGCCATCGTTGGTGAAGCGAAACGGCTTTTGCCCACCGGCATTGTAGGTGATGATTTTGCGCCCGCTATCCCAGTAATTGCTGTTATCAGTGACTTTGGCTGCGAACTGGATCAGCGCAGACCAGTTGGACCCGTTGTTGGTGGGGATGGGCTGGCTAAAATTGACACTGGTGCTCAATGCGCCGTTAGAGGTGACGGTGTACTCGACGAGGTCTCCCTGCCAGCTGCCGTTTTCAAACCATGGCCTGTAGCCTTTGGTGGTATTGCCGCGTAAATCCGGGTTGGATAATACAATGGGCGCTATAGACCCCAGCGGCTGTTCATTCGGTTGATAAAACCGTGGCGCGCTCCAACCCTGCAGGGAGACTGACATGGCCAGCGCGGCCAGGCATCCGAGTGTTGCTGTTTTTGAGAAAGTCATCGCTACGTTCTCCTGGCACCGCCTAGGGTGCCATTGGGTTGTACATCTTCGTGTAGATCGATTCAATAATACGCACCGCTTTTCCGTCGGTTTCGCTGCGGGTGGTGATGCGATAAACATTGACCTTGTCGCCGGGTATCGGGGCGTCACCGCCGTCATTCAGGGCACTGCCGGGCAGTGTCACGAGGCCCTCGTACTCCACCACAAACGCATCGTTCTCGCCCAGTTCACTCACGTCCTCCGAATCCAGACTGACGATTTCCGACCAATCGGTTTCTGACACCACGGGCTTGTCCTCGTCCTCCGCCAAATAGTGGCCGTCGACCAGGTCATCAAACGCGCCGACGGTATCTTCAGTGTACCTTTCCGCAGCGTTGAGTGCTCGCTCAGCACCGCGCAACGCGACTTCTTCCCGTTGCATCATGCCGGCCATGCTGACCTCCAGACGCGCACTGTTCATCGCTGAAATACCGATTATCGTCATAATCAGCAACAGGATCAGGCTGACGATCAGGGCGGCACCCCTTTCGGCGGCCCCCGGCCTGCCTGACTGATCCAGAATAATACGCATATCGTTCAGTTTCTCAGTTGCGTGGTTGTGGTGAAGACCTGGCGCCTGAACTCCACGTCCCCTGGTGTATATTCGACATCTGCGAGCGTAAAGGTTCGATTGATGTCGAACCCGGTTTCCGGGCACTCAGCCCTGACCAGCACGGTGATTTCCACTGCATCGACACGCGGCCACTCGCCGGTCGCCAGCAGCGGCACGTCATCGGCATCGTAATAGCGATTGTCCACCAGGTAACGGAACTGCAGATTCTCTACCCCTGCCAGCAGCTCCTGGGATTCAGGCAGACCACTGTCGTTGATGGTTTTTCGAAACAGGGCGGGGATCTCAATACCCCCGCAGGTGCGGTCGGTGGAGGCGACAAAGTAGGTGTGCGCGGCGAGGTTGTAATCGCGTGCGGATCTGTCGTTTATTTCATTCTCGGAATTGTTGACTTCACTGCCGAGAAACAGCTTGCCATCGGTCATGGTTACGCGCAGATAGGGCCTGGTGGCGAGCATATCCCCAACGTCGATGTCGGGGGTGGGTGTATAGCGCACGGTAAGGGCATCGCCTTGCAGCCATTTGACCCCGTCCCCGTCCGCATCCGCTATGCAGTCGTAAGCGATTTCGCTGGCATCATCGGGCGCGTTAATACCAACAATAGGTTGATTCAGCATCAGCGCCCAGTCGGTGGTGTCCGCGACGCAGTTAATGGCATAGGTGGGGGTAGCCTGGGTGCCGCTGATCATATTGGTCGAACTCAATAGACTGATATTGCCACCCAGGTATCCCGCCCGGCGAATATCGGCAGAGAGCAGCTGGATGGCGGCGCGCCCGGTGTCTGCGATTCTTGCCAGCGCACCGGTGGCGTTCGCGTTCTGCGAGTTGGTGACCACCAGTTGTGACAGGCCTGCCATTAACAGGCTGAGTATCACCACCGTGACCAGCAGTTCCATCATCGTCAGCCCGCGTTGGCTGCTGGCGGTGGGGGCGTTCATTTTACGGTCAGTGGCGGTCATGGGCAGGGTGCACCGAGTGCGTCCAGGCACCCCAGGTTGAGTGCATAGGCGTAGCAATCCAGGTCGTCGTCGGGGTCCTGTACATCGGCCGGGTCGAGGGCGTCGCACGCTTCACCCGTCTCGCTATCCAGGCTATCGTTCCAGCGTACCATGATGATGTACTCACCGCCTTCGAGGTAAACCTCCCCGCTGGCTTCGGGCAGCGAGCCGGGTACTTTTCTTGTGTCATCATCGGGATCTTTACCGAGCACTTCTGTCTGCCAGTGCCAGATGTCGTAGGCCGCCAGTTGGGCCGGGTTACAGGCCTCAATGCCGCAATCGGGGCTGGGTACCTCGTCGGGGGCGTCGTCATGTATGTAGGCAGTTGCCGCTACCTCCCCCTGGTTGGCGAGCATACGGTCCGCCATATCTCCTGCGAGCATGGTGGCCTTGGAGAAATTCTGGGAGGTCTGCAATTGCTTGTAGGTGGATGTCTGCAGCCCAATGATACCCATCACGCCGATCGCCAGCACGACCAGCGATATCATCACTTCCAGCAGTGTAAAGCCGCGAACCCTTCGCCTGTTGGTGCCCGGTATCGACCGAGCATGCGCTAATCGCTCAGACATCCGTCTTCCTCTACATCCTCATCCCGCAATATGCTCGCTTTACCGAGAATGGATACGATGAGTACTCGTGCAGTGACACCGTACCTCGCCGAGTTGCAAATGAAAATCTCGCGCGTCGCGGTCAGGTCGGTCAGGCCATTGGGCTGGTAGGTAACACTATTCTCCAGAGTGCCAGCGCCAGTCCGGGAGCTGCGTGCGGTGATGTTCTCCGCCAGTGGCGGGTGAATCTGTATTACTTCCTCGCCATCGTCCAGCGTGCCATCGGCGTCCAAGTCGACAAAGGTAAGCCAGCCGTCTTCCCACTGGCCATTGGTAACGCAGTCGATGTCATCGGAGTCCGGCGCATTGTTACTGATGCAGACTTTCACCGGGTAATTGCGACCGATGGCCTGTGCTTTGGCGGACATGAATGTGCCCAGCAGGTCAGTTGCAGCGGCCGACATACGACTGTTTTGTACCTGTGTGCGGAACATGGGGATGGCGACAATCAATAACGTACTGGCAATAGCGAGCACCGCTAACAGCTCAATCAGGGTATAGCCTGTTGCATGCCTTTTGCGCATTGCCATTCATTCTGCCCCAGCCCAACGATTGAACTCTTACGTTTCTTGCGCGCCCTTATTCCACAAAAGCGGATAGCCTGCGTTGTCTCCACGTGCACAGTCTCCGGGTGCGTATCTATTTCGCAGTATAGTATAGGGCCTCAGGGAGGCATAGTAGCAGGCGATTGTGTGTGATGTGGGTCGCATTTCCCCGACAATCTCTGCCGAACGCGCCTTTTTTCTCGACTTATCGCAATACGCGGAGTTGACAGGCGTTGTCCCCGGTAGGTAGTGCGCCACGGTCCTGCAACGGGGGTGATCACAAATCGCGCACGCGAATATTGCGATACCAGACCGGGTCGCCGTGATCCTGCAGTGCAATATAGCCCGCTTCAGCTTTCCCGTAGCCGGGCATATCGGAGAACTTGCTGCCCGCGACCAGCGCATCCCACTCCGCCGTGCCGCGCTCGATGCTGACGACTTTTACGCCGTTCAGCCAGTGCTCGATGTGATTGTCCTTGACGCGGATCAGTACGTCATTCCACTCGCCGGGCGGGCGCACGGTTTCCGGTTCGGCCGCGATCAGGTCGTAGAGATCCCCGGAGCGGTGGGTGTGGATTTTCCCATCCTTGTGGACGTCATTATCGAGCACCTGCATCTCAAGCCCGGTGCGCCAGGAACTGCTCTCGGTCTCATCCTGGATAAAATAGAAAATACCGCTGTTGCCGCCGGGGGAAATCTTCCACTGCAGGCTGAGTTCAAAGTCGCGGAACTTCTCGCGGTAGTAGATCAGGTCACCGCTGGCGCCACCAAAGACGGCGCTTTTGATCATCTTCCACGCCGGGAAGACGCCGTCCTGTACCAGGGCCAGGGTGCCGTCCTGCACCGTCCATTTCTGCACGTCATTCTCGTCGCCACCGACATTGCGCCAGCCCGTCAGCGTTGCGCCGTCAAACAGGTCGCGCCAGCCATCATCGGGTGTGGCTGCTGGCGTTGCGACTGGCGGCGCGGCCGCTGCCCCGTCTGGAATCCTGTTAAGCGTGTACCAGGCCTCGGCCGTCCACAGGCTTTTGCCGCTCTCGGATTGGAGGCGGTCTGCAAGGCGCAGGTACACCACATACCCCGCTTTCAGGCCGGGGATTTTGAGGTGAATACTGCGGCGATCCGGTGCGACCTCGAGTTGTGACACGGTGAGTGTGGTTTCGTCGTACTTGGGGCCACCGTATTGTTCGTTGGGGTAGTAGAACCATTGTTTTGCGATGACATCGGCGGCAGACAGCTCCAGTCCCTCAGCCAGTGGTTGCGTCAGTTCAATAATAAACCCGTCGCTCTGCGCCTTTACGCTGAGCATCTCGAAAGCGTTGTTGCCTAGCCAGTTCATACGCTCCAGCCCGTACCACGACTTGCCGTACTCTCCCCAGTTGGGGGGGTTGCCGACTTCACCCAGGTAGATAGCGCCATCCGGGCCGCGCTCCAGGCGGTTTATCCCGCCCTGAAAGCCGGCACTGAAATGAAACGCCGCCCCCTGCTGTTGTCCGTCCACCTCGTCCAGGAACACTCGCTTGATGCCGCCGTTGTAGATGTCGCCGTGAATCATTTGCCCCGCGTACGGTCCCTCGGTCAGCACAAGCGGCTGTGTGGGGGAGTTGCCCACCTCGTCCTGTGGCAGCCACACGACTGGCGGCTCTTCCTCGCGTGTCATCACGCCCTCACCGGGCACCGCACGCGAGCCGTAGAAGCCATCCTCCCTGATGCGGATCAGTTTGCTCGAGGGCAACCAGTCGCCCTCGTTGTCGTTGACATAGATACTTCCGTCCGGCCCGGCGGCGATGCCGTTGGGGGTGCGAAAGCCGGAGGCATAGACGTCGACGTTGCCCTCGCGATCGGCGCGCAGCAGTTTGCCCTGTGTCGGCAGTTGCTCCGGACAGCTGGCGCCGCCGGGCAGTACACAAATGGACAACAGGAAATAGAAATCGTCATCCCTTGGCAGCAGGCCGAACGCAAAGGAGTGGAAGTTGCTGCCACTGGGCCAGTCATAGCTCACAGCGCGGTACTCGTCGATGATCTCATCGCCATCCGTGTCGACCAGTTCGGTCAGTTCCTGTTTCTGCAATACATAGATCCGGTTGTCTACCACGCTCAGGCCCAGTGGCTCCTGCAGCCCTTCGGCGATGCGCTTGACCCGCTTTTCGGGCGGTGCCTTGAGGTCGAGCAGGAATACCGCGCCATCGCTGTCCCAACTGGCTACCAGCAGCTTGCCGTCATCTCGAAATGCGAGGCCACCGACCTTGGGTTCGAAGCCGGGTGGGGCGAGATTCTCCAGCTCAAACGAGGGGTGCAGCGACTTGAGCCGCGGCAGCACATCGTAGCCCCGGGTGGCGGTATACGGCTGGCCGTCACTGTCCTTCGGGACATTGAGATTCGCTTCCTGTTCGTCGACATTCAGGATGTAGGTGACTGCGGCAGTGGCCTGCTCAATGGAAAGCTGCGGATGGGAGGGCATGGGTACTGGGCCCCAGGTGCCCACACTGCCGTCTATCACACTCTTGGTGAGGGCTGCCACGACCTCGGGCTGTGTCTTGCCACGGAATTTTCCGGCGATTTGCGCCCAGGCCGGCCCTGCGATTTTGTGGTTCGGCGCGTGGCAACCCAGGCAGTCGCTATTGGCGATCACCGACTCACCCTCGGCGTGCTCATTCTCTCCTTCGGTGACAACGCCAGCGGCGCCGGTGGTTTTGTCGGGAATTGGCGTCGCTAGCGTAAGCGGGATGGACACGGCTCCCTCCGCGAGATAACGCTCGCCACTGCCGGTGCGAAAACCGGGTTTGATCACCGCGGTGTCTTCCAGCAGTGGCAGCATTTCTGTGGAGAGTTCACCGAACAGCTGCGCGCGGTTGTCGTCGGCCGCCGGTGCTTCTTCGGTGCGGTCGAAGTGTCGCACCAGGCTGCGTGTGGACGCCGTTTGCTCCAGCTCAGGCCGCTCCGTCATCTCTACCCGGTAGTTGCCTGCCGTAAGCGCAAAGCGCATCGCCGCGCTCTCTCGCCCGGCCCCGTATTCATACCCCAGATACTCCACGCTGGCCGGCAATTCCTCCCCATCCACCTCGAGAAACCACTGGGCACCCTCGGTGTCGCGCACATACCATGCGCCCTGGCTGACGGGCTGCGGGCCGTGCTTGTAGTTGTAGACCGAGCCTTCGAACAATATATCGCCCTGCCAGACCTGATAGAGCGATTGCTGCTGCACGTCATAGGCCGCCCAGATACCGGGTGCAAGCGCGAACTCCAGGACGCGAGGCCTGCCGTCCAGGTTGCCGCGCATCACCCAGGGCGCATGCCCGCGGCCCTCGACCAACTCGCGGCCATAGGAGGGGTCGGAGACTGCCGAGTCGTCAACGCCGTACAGCTCGGTCTTTATTGTTGAGATCACCGCGGGCAGCCCGTCGCGCCTGCCTAGGTCAATCAGGAATTCGATGTCTGATTTGGAGGCGATGCCTTGCTGAATGACAATGCCGACTGCGATGACAGTGAGCAGAACCAGAATTAGCGGCAGTGAGAGCAGTACAACCAGGGCTTTTTTCATTTCTTTTCCAGATTTCTAGTTTTCAGCGCGGATTTCAAATGCTTGCGGGCCGCTTATGATATACATGACTAAGAGGTGTGCAAAGAAGATATCGCAATGGCCCGGATGAGCAATTCCATGGCCCGAGGAGCGTATGCCGGGCTAAACCACGAAATACCCGATCATTTCGATGCGTGCCATGCGGGCGAGTATCTGGTATATACCTCCCGCGACACCAGTTTCATTTTCATTCGATTTCAGGGGCTGCAACCATGACAGATGACATCCAACCCTATACACAGAAACAGGAAAAATTTGGCAGCTGGATCATCAGCAAAGTTGGGCGTTGGCAAACCACCGTGTATGAGTTGAGCGGCGGTCGCCTGTGGAACACGTTTTTGGGCGGGCCGGTTGCCATTCTGACCACGGTCGGGCGCAAATCCGGCCTCGTGCGCAAGGTGCCATTGTTATTCCTGAAGCACGGCGACGATGTAGTGATGACGGCGTCCAAGGGCGGCATGTCCAAACTCCCTATCTGGTACTACAACGTGGTGGCCGCCGAAACCTCGGATATCCAGATCGGCAATGAGAAAAAAACCTACCGTATGCGCGAGGCCAATGCGGAGGAGGAGACCCTGTTGTGGCCCAGGCTGGAAGCGATGTACCCCGACTACAAAGAGTATCGCGCTCGCACCGAAGGCGTGCGTAATATTCCTGTGCTGATCTTTTCCCCGGTCTGACGGTGACGCTAAAACCCGGGCGCTATCGGCATTTCAAGGGCGGGGAATACACCGTGCACGGTGTTGCCACGCATTCGGAAACGCGCGAACAGATGGTCGTATACACCCCGCTGTACGGGGACGGCGGGTTGTGGGTCCGGCCGCTGGCGATGTTTCTGGAGACGGTAGAGCGCGACGGGGTCACGCTGCCCCGCTTTACCTTCATCGACTAACAGCGTTTTGGAAAAGCTTCACCTGACATCTCGGCTTGTTTTCGCCTTGGATTGCAACGAGATGAATTTTTCGTAGGGCTGCCGGGGGTTTGGTCGTGGCCCACGGGCTCGCACCCCAGTAGGCGTTTCAGTCGCTCCACGTGATTCG
>JAGRIK010000004.1 GCA_020443325.1 Halioglobus sp. | reverse complement strand
TCCCACTCCTCGTTGGGCAGGCCCTGTCGCTCCCAGTCGGTGCGGGCGTCCTCACGGCGATGGTCGAAAAAACGGATATTGTCATCCATCTGCTCCAGCGGCTTGATCTTGTCCTCGATAAACTGGTCTACCTCTTCGAGGAATGCGGCGATATCTGTGGGTATCTCGAAATCCATTGGTTTTTCCTGTTATTGGTGTGTATGACTGCCCTGTGCTCAATCCAGTACGATGTCATCAAACGTTGTCACATCGCGCTGTTCATAGTTGGCGGCGCGCCCTTCCATCTCTGACATGACGGCCTCGATCTGGTTCGGCGTTTTGAGCACCCTCGCCTGCAGGCATTCCTCCGCTTTCAGGCCGGCGTACTCGTCACCGTGCCATGTGGAATCAAACAAATACTTGCCGTAGGTGATCGCATTGGGATTGCGTTTTGCAATCGCCGCAGCCATTTCCAGCGCGGCCTCACGGGGATTTTCATTAATGTAGGTCACCAGGCCCAGTTGCAGGGCTTCATCGGCCGCAACCACGCGCCCGGTAAAAGTCAGTTCCTTGGCGACATCCACACGCACCAGGTCACGCAGCGTTTGCGAGGTGGACATATCGGGGATCAACCCCCACTTGATTTCCATCACCGAGAGCCTGGCATCCGGATGGGCGATGCGGATATCCGCACCCATCGCGATCTGGAATCCGCCGCCGTAAGCCACGCCGTGCAGCGCGCATATCACAGGGACGGGCATTTTTTTCCACACGTAACCGGGCAGCTGATAGAAGTTGGGGTAAAAACCCCCGCGACCCGCACCGAAGGGATCAGCACTGAAATCGGGATCAGTCATATTCGCCAGATCCAATCCCGCACAAAACCCGCGCCCCTCACCCGACAGGACAATAGCGCGTATCGCCTTGTTTTCAGCCAGTTCCTTGCCAACACGCGTGATAGCCTCAAACATCGGCACGCTCAATGCGTTCATTTTTTCAGGGCGGTTCAAACGGACATCGGCAATGTAATCCTTGATCTGTACAGTCACCAGTTCGGTCATGTGATACCTCTCACTCAGTGTGGGCGCGGTGGGACACTGCCTATCAACAGCGCATATTATCGCGTAGCATCATAGCGCCGAAGGCACGATTGCACCACGGTAATAGCCTTCCGGATGCCCACAATAGACTACTGAGAGCAAGAGATGGCGACACCCGAGCAATATCAGGATATCCGCGACGCAGTCACCAAACTGTGCGCACAGTTTCCGGGAGAGTACTGGCAGGGGCTGGAGAAAGAAGGTGACTACCCTACCGATTTTGTGCGCGCCCTGACTGAATCCGGCTATCTCTCTATTCTCATTCCCGAGGAATACGGTGGCGCGGGTTTGCCGCTGTCCGTTGCCTGTGCGGTGTTGGAGGAGATTCAACGCAGCGGCTGTAATGCCGGCGCGTGCCATGCGCAGATGTACACGATGGGCACGTTGCTGCGACATGGCAGTGAGCAACAAAAGCTGCAATACCTGCCGGCGATTGCCCGCGGCGAACTGCGCCTGCAGGCGTTCGGTGTCACTGAGCCCGGCAGCGGCACAGACACCACACGCATAAAAACGCGCGCTCGACGCGACGGCCCCGATGGCGACTACATCGTCAGTGGCCAGAAAGTCTTTATCTCGCGCACCGAGCACTCGGACCTGATGATCCTGCTGGTGCGCACTGCCGAACGCGAGGACGTTGCCAGGCCAACTGAGGGCATGTCGGTGTTGCTGGTCGATATGCGCACCGCGCTCGGCAATGGCTTAACGATCAGGCCCATCAAGACCATGATGAATCATGCCAGCACCGAATTGTTTTTCGACGAGCTCAGGGTGCCAGCGGCAAACCTGATTGGCGAAGAAGGTCGTGGCTTCTCCTACATAATGGATGGCATGAACGCCGAACGCATCCTGATTGCTGCGGAGTGTATTGGCGATGCCCGTTTTTTCATTGAACACGCGAGCCTGTATGCCAGCGAACGGGAAGTGTTTGGCAGGCCCATCGGCCTGAACCAGGGGGTACAGTTTCCGATCGCGCGAGCGCATATCCAGACAGAAGCCGCAGACGCGATCGTAAAGCGTGCAGCAGGCAAGTTCGAGCGCGGGGAACCCTGCGGCTCGGATGCGAACATGGCAAAACTACTGGCTTCTGAAGCTTCATGGCAAGCGGGCGACACCTGCATCCAGACGTTCGGCGGGTACGGGTTTGCAACGGAGTACAATATCGAACGCAAATTCCGTGAAACACGTTTGTACCAGGTGGCGCCGATTTCGACCAACCTGATCCTCTCCCATGTCGCGACCCACGACCTGGGCTTACCAAAATCTTTTTAGCCCATAGACAGCCAGAGCGCCGCGATGCCAGAGCAGATTGATATTGACCATCTCAGCAACTGGATAGGCAAACAGGACCGCGGCAGTGACAATATCACCCCGGAACTCGTGAAGCGCCTCAGGGCAACGCTGTGCGGCTATGCCCCACTGGCTGGCGATCAGGGTTCGCAGCTGCCGCTGGGCATTCACTGGTGCCTGGCACAGCCCGCAGTCCCGCACGAGGGCCTTGGCAAGGACGGCCATCCCGCCAAAGGAGGCTTCCTACCCCCGGTACCGTTACCCCGCACTCGTAGTACAGGGACCACTGACAGCGACGCTTCTGATGAATCTGGCACAGGCCCAGCGACCCGAGAGTACGCTGCAGACATTTGAGTTCAGGGCCATCGCACCCGCATTTGTCGATGAAGAATTGCAGCTATTGATAAAGGATCATAGCGCCGACAAAGAACATGGGGCCTCAGCCGACACCACGATCGACCTCGAGGCGAGAAATCACCGGGGCGAGCTGATCATGAGCGCCAGCGCACACTTTGTTGACGATGCTGCATAAACCCGACCGGAACTGAAGTTTTTCGGAAACTGCGAGGTCGATCACTGTACACAGTGGCAATCTTCCTTGCGCCATGTACATACTGGTGTCGTAGATTAAAGGCGCAGTCGCGTTTCTGACGGGAAGGTTAAAAGTGATTAGTCATCATCAGGCCATTATTGGCAGCATACAAAAAGAAGAGGAGCGGGGCTCAGTTGAGTCTCCGCAGGCTCAACCCGGGCGCACACCCGGTATAGCTGAAGAAATTTCGGAAGATGCCTACAAACAGAATTACGTCTATAAGTCCTGCACGGTGATCCCCCAAAAGGAAAACAGGGTCGCACCCCTCAATTCACGCTTCTTGAGGAAACCTGAAAAAAGCCACCTGAGCGAAGGTAAAGCCCCCTTCTAAAAAAGATGACACCTATATAGGCTTCGGGGTCGGCAGAAAATTGAACCCCATAGGGTTGGGACCCGCCGTGAACCTATCCATAGACCATTCAATTTGCCGCCGTCTCGAAGCATTGTTAAGCGTAAATCGCCGCTGAACAATTTATAACCCGGAATCAATTCCACACCGCAAAAACTACTCGGGTCACTCCACCGCAAACGTCAAACCAGCGTTCGCCTGCAGGCGATCGACCAGCAGTGAACCCATCGCGGCAGCCGGCGTCCAGATACCGCCACTTGCAGCTTCGGGGTTTTTCAGCAGACACACAGCGCTCTCGGCGATCATCTTACAGGTTGATCCGTAGCCCGGATCCTTATCGCCTTTCACGCTTACCATCACCCGGTCGCCCGCCGTGTTCGCGCCGACAAACAACACATCGTAATGGCCCGTCTCACGTTCTTCCTTACTGGGCCCCTCTCCCGGCTTGCGCGGGTCATTGGCCATTGATTTATCTTCGGCAACCGCCTTGGCTATGGCCTCTCCCTGATCGCCGGGGCCGGTCAGCATCATTTCATCATAGACAAAATCCCTGCCGTACTCATGCGCCAACAAGTAGTTCGAGCGATGAATGTTCTTGGTGTTGATGGTTGCCATCACAAAGGGGGCCGACCAGCTGTTCAGGTCTTCCTCGAAAATAGGTGCCATACCAGAGGGCTGCTCTGGACCATCAGAACCTTCGGTCAACGCAAAAGGATTCATCAATACGGATATCAGGTCCGGTTGTTTTGCGGCCGCGGCCATCGTCGCCTTGAAGCTGGCCAGGGTGCCGCCGGAGAAAGTGCCTTGCATCGCGCGCACACGGCCCTTGATACGCGATACAGGCCCACCCAGTTTTTCTTTAGCTGTTTGCTGCAGGAAGTACACGCCCAGATCAAATGGAATAGAATCAAATCCGCAGGAAAATACGATGCGCGCGCCGCTCGCTTTGGCCGCATCCTGGTGGGCAGCGATCATTTCATGCATCCACGTTGGCTCGCCGCAGAGATCGACATAGTCGGTGCCGGCCTCAGCGCAGGCCTTTACCACATCACTGCCGTAAAGCTGGTAGGGGCCAACCGTCGTCAACACAACGTTCGCGCGCTCAACCATCGAGACAATGCTGCTGTAATCGCTGGCGTCGGAGACAACAAAAGGCACATCGGATGGTATACCCAGTTCATCGCGCACCGCCGCCAGTTTTTCCTGGCTGCGGCCCGCCATCGCCCACACGACATCACCATTGACGCCGTATTGATTGTTCAGGTATTCGCAGACCAGGCGGCCGGTGTATCCGGTCGCGCCGTAAACCACAACGCCAAACTCTTTTGCCTTTGCCATACTCATCTCTCCATTACGTTATACAGTGTTTTTCGATTAGCTGAAGCTGGCGATCTCCTCGTTCAGCATGTGCTGCAACAATGGGCTTGCGGCCGAGCGCTCAAAGGCCTCGTCTATCGCTTTATAACGCGCCTGGGTCACTTTGCGATAATTCGGGTGCGTGAAAATATACAGTTCGCCAGCACCGATTGCCTCAACCATACGCTCGCCCACAATCTCCGGCGCCAGCCCTGCATCAATTACCGATTGCAGGTGATCTGCCAAAGCGGACACATTGCCATCACTCTCGCCTTCAGCCGATTCTTCTTTTCGGTACTCGGCGTGCTTGTTGCGCTGCGACTGGTTAATGCGCGTTTTTACGAATCCGGGGCACAGCACGGACACCTGAATGTTGTGCGGCTTGAACTCGGCGTGCCAACTCTCCGACATCCCCACGACAGCGACCTTGGTCGCCGTGTAAGGTCCGCCGTAGGCAACGCCCACCATACCTGCCATAGAGGCTACATTGATCAGCCACCCGCCTTCACCGTGCTCTTTGATTAGCGGAACAATGGCCGCCGTGCCGTAGATAACCCCCATCAGGTTGACATCCAATACCCAGCGCCAGTCTTTTTCATCCATCTGTTCGATGGCACACGGCGTGCCGGTAACTCCCGCATTGTTTACCAGCATGTGGACGTTGCCGAAACGGGTTTTTGCCTGCTCGGCCACCGCTTGCCATTGATCCTGTCTGGTCACATCCATCGGCACCGCCAGCACCGCAATGCCCTGCGCTTCGAGTTTCGCCCTGGCCTGTTCGAGTTGATCGGTGTCGATATCGCCGATGACAACATTCATGCCCTGCTTGCCCACCGCCTGCGCAATGCTGAAACCGATACCTTCAGCACCACCGCTGATGATGGCGGTCTTTCCCGTGAATCGTGACATACATGTTTTCCCTGATATTCGGTATTACTATCGCTCGATAGCTGCTGAATCCCTGGCTGGCAGTTGCAGACCTAACCGGCTGCAGCGACAGACCGCTTCGTCGCAGAGTAAACCAGCGCATCCTCACTGAGATCAATGGCTGGCAGTATATCTTTCTCGACATAGTAGTCCCGGCAGAACTGCCAGGGCTCGTTGCCGCCCTGCCGCGGTAACAAGTGCATACTGCGTTTCAGGTAGCCGGCGTTGAACTCATCATCCTCTATCCACGGGCGCACCTCCATGTCCTTGTCCTGCTCGCGCAACGTTGGGGTGCAGACACTGAGTCTTTCACTGTCCATTTTATTCAGCAACCTGCAGATAAAGTCGCACACCAGGTCCACGCGCATGGTCCAGCTGGTACGCAGGTAACCGAACATAAAGGACATATTGGGAATACCGGAGTTCATGATACCCCGATAAGTGAAGGTCTTGGCGAAGTCGACCGGCTCTCCATCCACATCGAACGCGATATCCCCCATGATGCTCAGGTTAAAGCCTGTGGCGGTGATGATGATGTCCGCCTCCAGCAGTTCGCCGGATTTGGTGAGAATGCCGTCTTTGGTGAAGCGGTCGATATGGTCAGTGACCACCGATACCTTGCCGGACTTGATACCCTCGAACAGGTCGCCATCCGGCACATAGGCCAGGCGCTGTTGCCAGGGCCTGTAGCTGGGCGTGAAGTGGCTCATATCAAAGTCTTCACCGAGGTATTCCCGTATCACTTTGAAGAGCTCTTCCTTGATCAGCTCCGGATTCGACATGGAGAAGTACTGCACATCCTTTGCGAGCTTGAGAATACTGCGACGCACAATATCGTGCACCCATTCCTCGGGGACTTCGAGTTCGCGCAGTTGATCAGCGAGTTCATTGCGGTTTTCACCCGTCCAGAAGTAGGTGGGTGAACGTTGCAGCATGGTGATATGCGAGCAGTCATTGGCCATATTGGGAATGAGGGTTGCCGCTGTAGCGCCAGAGCCGATCACCACCACGCGCTTGCCCTTGTAATCCAGATCTTCCGGCCAGGTCTGCGGATGCACGATCGGACCCTTGAAGTCACTCATCCCCTCCCACTCCGGGGTGTAACCCTCGGCATGCCGGTAGTAGCCCTGGCACATCCACAGGAAGTTACAGCTGAACTGCACCGTCTCTCCCGTATCCTTTCTACGCGCCTCGATGAACCACAGCTGCTCCTCCCCGGACCAGGACGCTTTCAACACCTCGTGCTGGTAGCGTATGTGCTGGTCGATATGATCATCTTCAATGGCCTCGCCCATATACTCCAGAATGGCACCCGCGGACGCGATCGGCTTTCCCTTCCAGGGCTTGAAGCCGTAGCCAAACGTGTACAAGTCACTGTCTGACCGAATGCCCGGATAGGTATGCTGATGCCAGGTGCCACCGAAGGACTCCTTGGTCTCGAGGATGACATAGCGTTTGCCCGGGCACTTTTCACCGAGGTGATGGGCAGCGCCGACGCCGGAGATTCCGGCGCCCACGATCAGTACATCGACGTGTTCACACGCGGCATTCGACGTGCCTGGAAGAGTAGTGGCATTGCTCATGGGCAGACCTCATTCTCGGGTGGGATATCAATCACCGTATCCTAAAATCATGCCCGGCGATAAAACATTGCCGAGTGAGCCCTATTTTTGATAATTTGGGCCACAAATGTACTTTCTGACAATTTATGGATAATAAAGCTACAGTCATCGCCAGCGGTAACCTGGCCTCATCCCGACGCACAGTAACCGGTTTACTGGGCCAGCTGCTCTTCCATAATGTCAGTGACAAGGATGCCCTGGAACTGTTTACCGACGCGGGGCTCCCCGCCAGAGCGCTGGCGGAGCCCGACTTCCCCATATCCCTGCAACAGGAACTCACCATCTGCATGGCGCTGGTACGCCGCCTGGGCACCGGACGCTCCGCGGTGAGGGCTTTTTTTGCGTACAGGCACAAGATCGGCATCGAAAACCTGGGCGTACTGGGCATGGCCATGCGACACGCGGCAACAGCGGTGGCGGCACTGCAAGTCTGCCTCAACTTTCCCCAACTGACATGGGGCCACTCGCGAATGGTCGTAAAACAGCAGTCCGACCTCTCGCTATTCATTTTCACGATGCAGCGGCCACAGATACGCGATGCCTCGGAGGCGGATATTGACGCGCTGGTAGAGTATTGCCTCACCCTGGACCTGATAACCTCCCTGCGCAACATCCAGGATATTGCCAGTGTGGAAGCGGTTCCGAGCTATATCACCTTCCCGTTCCCGCAACCGGACGACTGGCACCTGGTGCAGGAGAGCTTACCGTGCGAGGTTACCTTCTCCTCTGCGGAGACCTGCCTCGCGTTCTCGGGCGGTTTTGACAATACACCGCTGCCGCGTGCCAACCCGCTTGTCTATCGCTCGTATGTTTCCATCGCAGAAAAACTGTCGCTGATGCTGGCTGAAGAAATCAGCCTCACCGAACGCGTAACACGGTGGCTGTGGGCATATACCCCGCCGCTAAAACGCGGTGAAGTCGCGCGCCAGCTGGCTATGTCCGAGCGCAGCCTGACCCGGCAACTCGGCAGCGAGGGCACATCGTATGCTGCATTGCTCGCCGGCGTGCAGGCGGAGCGGGCCAGGAACTATCTGCGCAACCCGAGCCTCACCGTGTCCGAGGTGGGTTACCGGCTCGGCTATACCGAACCCGCCACATTCACCCGTGCATTTACAAAATGGACCGGTTATTCGCCGCTCAAGTGGCGACAGCGGCATAACCCAAAGAGCACAAACGCAGGATAGCGCCCTGTCCGAAAAATAGGCGGCTTCGCAAACGGCCACGGAGAGACCGCTGGCATGGATAAGATTCCAGAGATGTGGCGTAAAGCGCCGCCTGCTATTGGTTTGCGATCAGGCCCAGAACAATTGCGCATTGGCAACTGCCTGTCGCATCGCCTGCAAGCAGTCGGCTATGTGCACTGCAGCCGGTTTCGGTGGCGTTTGTGGCACCTCAATTTCAATAAGGGTTTCCGCTGGAAGAGACTGTAAAAAATCAGTGATGGGGAACAGGCCTTCCCCTGGCATTAAACGGTTCGCCGCAGCTTCTTCCGCGTAGTCGATGCCGCTGCGCAAATCCGTGCTGTCACACACTTGCACGTAGTGAATGAGTTCCGCTGGAATATGTGCCATGTCTTCGGGCGCGCCGCCTGAACGGATCAAGTGCAATATATCTACGCCCAAACCAAGCCCGGCCAGATCGCAACTTCTTATCAATGCGGCGGCGTCGATAAGATTGTTCCACCTGGGTGTCATTGCCAGAAACTCCAGGCTCACGCGCAGGCCATGCTGGGTAGCCAGGCTGAAAAACGTTGTGAGATTTTTCCTTGCACGCGCTTCATCGGTGTCGTAAATCAGCACGGTCGCCCCCAGAGCGCCAAGCCTGGCGCCGCGCACAAGGGCTGGTTCATAGGCCGCGACGTCTGTATCAGGTGTCAGCATAAAACATTCGACATTGCCCGTTCCAAGACCGGTTTCCTCAAGAGCCTGCAGCACCTCTGCAAGGTTGGTATCGCTGACTATGGGAACGGAAGCACTCCGGCCGGGGGAATTCACCAGCAGGGAAACACGGTCACTCCCTGCCCCGGCTACTGCGTGGATGTAATCGACAGGGCTCGCGTTAAGTGCAGTGAATTGCGCAATACTATATTGGACCATGGACAGTTTCCGTGTTGGTTATGTTGCACCGTGTCACAGTAGCGAACCGCCATCTACAGACCACACCTGGCCAGTGACAAAGCTGGCGCGACTGGAGGCCAGATAGGCAACAAGGCCAGACATTTCATCAGGAGTCGCGAACGGCTTGCCGACAAGGGTCTGGCGTTGGCGCATGGATTTATCGTAATCGCTGAGTTTTTCCGCATGCTGACTGAAAAAAGCATTATCAGGGTGAAAGCGACTACCTTTGCTGAATGCTTCTGGCGACGTGGCAAATGTTGCATAGGGCGCGACAGCATTCACGCGAATTCCATGCTGGCCGACTTCCTTTGCCAGAACCCGGGTAAAGCTGTGGACGGCACCCTTCATCGCGGAATACACCGGCAGCATATAATCTCCCACGAGTCCGGCGGTCGAACCTATGTTGACAATGCTACCTGCCCTTGCCTCTATCATCTGCGGTAGCACGGCATGCGTCATACGCAACACTGTAGTGAAGTTCAGGTCAATATCGGCCTGCCATTTGTCAGGGTTCGAATCAGCAAAAAAGCTCTGCTCGGCATTTCCACCTACGCAATTCACCAGCAGTGTACAGACCCCAAATTGGTTGGCCGCTGACAGAACCTGTTGCGCGGCGTCAGGCATACACAGGTCAGCAGCGACGAAAACTGCGTGGCTTGCACCGCGCTCAAACGCTTGCGTCACCAATCTTGCCCCCGCTTCGGTGTCGCGGCCGACGGCAACCAAATTGACGCCCTCGGAGGCGAGTTCCAGCGCGACAGACCGACCTATATTAGATGTGGCCCCAGTAACGATTGCAATTGTGCCACGCAGACCCAGATCCATAGTTTGTATCTACCGTGTCATTTTCTACAGGGTATATTGAAGCGATCGCAGTAATCGCTGAAGCGTTCGCGAACCTCGCCTTCGGTTAGGCCATAGTCTGTAATATTGTATTCGTGCTTGCCGAATTTCCCTTTGGGGTTATTCTCCAGATAGGCTTTCATAGACGCTTCGGCTACTGGGGTGAACTCCTCATCAAAGTGGTTATAAATCGATTTGATCACGCTCACAGGGTCGCGCATCAAATCGTTGTAGTGTAAATCATAGATGGAATCCGCGCCGTGTTTTTCCTTGTAGGAAATGGTCCGCGCCACCATGACCTCAAAGGTTTCAATCAGGCTGCTGCCGACATAATTCAGATCGACATTATCGCTCATCATTTCGCGAACGTGTTTCACCAGGCTACACGCGGAACCGACTACATCCACTGGGTCGCGGTGCGTCATGACCAGTTGTGCATCGGGATAGACCGTAGACAGGTCCTGCAGGAATAGCGGATGCCATGGGTTCTTAAGCGTCCAGCGACCGGGCGCTTCAGACTGCAATAGTTGCAGCAGGCGTTTCTGGTATTCGAATGCTGGCAGATAGCTGGTATTCAGCAACCACTGGCGATAACCCGGTATTTCTGCGATTGAGTCGTAGTACTGGGCGCAAAACGATTGCGACATGGAAAACTGGCATTCGGTCGGGCTATCGGCGTCCTCATAATGCATCGCCGCGATATGTGGCGCATACTGCAGTGCCAACTCAGTCATGCGCTGTGATTCCAGGCAGCGCGGGTCGGTACTCAATTCGTCCGCCCTGGGCGGCGGCACTGAATTCAAGGCCTCCCAGCGTAAAAAGCAGCGCCGGGCAGGATCCGCGTTCAGCAGGTTGATCACCAGCGTGGTGCCGGTACGCGGCAGACCAAAGACAAACATCGGTCTGTCGATTGGCCGCTCCAGCAATTGTGGGTGTTGGCGCAGATAGTCTTCCACCCGCAGGCGGTTGGACAGCGTCGTTATAAGACCACTCCTGACACTGGCACGTCCACGCTCATTGAGTGGCGCCTCGTTGTTCAGCGTATCAACCAGGACGCCAAGTGCTTCAGTAACAGCGGGCTCCAGATTGGCCTCAAGTCCTGTTTGAACTTCGGCGGCGGTGACGATTTCCGAGGTAGTAATCATGATATTTCCGTTTTGGGGAATATTGTCACCCGCGTGTTCGACATACGTATCGTTAGCCACGCACCATGTTTCTACCGCCGTTCACGCAAAAAATTTGGCCGTCTATAAAACCGGAGCCATCTGAGGCGAGAAATACCATAACCGGTGCCATATCTTTGTCTACATCGCCCATTGATCCGCCAATGGGTACACGCAGCTTTTCTGATTGCAGGTGTGCATTGCGTTCCGCTTCCGAAAGGCCTGCCAGCCACGCGTCATACATGGGCGTTTTGATGGCGGGACAAACGGAATTGCAGCGAATATTGTATTTAACACCCCATTCATAGGCTATGGTTTTGGTCCAGGACAGCACTGCACCTTTCGAGGCCGCGTAGACGGCACTGTTCGGCATTCCTGACAGAGCGGCATCAGAGGAAAAATTGATAATAGCGCCCTGTTTCTGGCGCTGCATTAACTGACACGCGGCCTGGTTGGTATAGATTGTGCCATTGATATTAATACTGAAGATGGCTTGTATATCTTCTGCATCGACTTCTGCAGCAGGCTTGGCGCTTTCGACACCCGCGACGTTGGCCAGCACATCGAGCCCACCCATGGTTTCTTCTGCGCGTTGAAACACCTCAAAGACCTGGTCGCGCTGAGTGATATCGCAGTGATAGTAGGTTGCCTGTCCTGTGCCCTGCGCATTGGCATCGCTGACGACTTGTTCACCAGTGATATCATTGATATCGATTGCGCTGACAAGTGCGCCTTCGCGAACAAAGGCCCGCACGGTGCCTGCACCAATGCCACTGGCGCAACCGGTGACAAAAATTCGTTTACCTGTCAATTGCATAAGTTAGTGTCCTTGTCAGAGGTGGCGCGGTTGATGGTGATATGGCGAGCGGACTCAGCATGGGCGGGCTCGTGATCACGCTGGATTTCCACCGCCAGTGATATATGTGCCAGACTGAGCACCAGATCCATCAGTCGCTGTTCTTTCTCATCAAGTTCGTGGAGCGGTTTTTGGTCCAGCAGCTCAAGTGCTGGAGGAACCAAATCCTTGCCGATGTTAAAAAAGCTCGCCCGCTCACTCTCTTGACTATTGAGTCGCTGCTGCAAGCGATTATTGGCACCTTTGATGGCCCAGCGGTCGACAAAAGGTTCCAATGCGTCGAAACCTGTCGGCAGGCGCATGTTTTCAAGGCTCATTCCGAAGCACCTCGATTTTCCAGTTCCGCCTTATAGGCCTGAACCCGTTTGTCGACCTGATTGTATAAATGGCGGCACAGCACCTCCTGGGATTGGAAATGCAGATGTGACAGCGCGCCACTGGCCAACCCTCGATGACCGGCTTCGATCACTGCCCGATCCTCGCAATGGATGTCCAGCGCAGTGGCCATGGCATACTCGCGGGCAAAACGTTTGGAGGCGCTGTCGTCCTCGCCGATCCAGTACAGCCGAATAATGCTGCGGGTTTTATTGGCAGCAATCGGCATAATACATTGGGAGAACGGTGTCATCGCTGCGCCCAGAATAAACAGGTTAGGGAAGATACCGAAGTACTCCTTGTCCTCAAGCTTGTAGCCGGCCTCCATCGCATGACGGGCGCCTTTACCAAAGGCAAAAGCCTGGAAGGGCAGTGGTTTGGCATCCGGGTTGGACCAGATGGTTTGGCTGCGATGCGGGTCGTGGAAGCCATAGCGGGTTGGATAACCGTAAGGGTTCTGTGGCCCACCAGCCGCCTCACCGGAACGGGGATGGAGAAAACGGAGGTGGTAGTTCTCCTGGAAATTATCGTAGGTCAGCTTCCAGTTCGCATCTACTTCATAAGTGTATTCAGAATAGGTAGTGGCCCTGGCGTGAGGCAATTTTTCCAACTCCGCGACCAAAGGACCAAGATATTCCTGCAGGCTTTGTCGGGGCGACTTGTCCAGATTGATAAAAATAAAACCCGCGCAGACCCCTACCGAAACAGCTGGCAAAGTGCAGTCCGAGGGATTGATATAAAATTTGTCGGCTTCGGGAGCAGCCAGCAACTTACCCTGGTTGGAAAAGGTCCAGCCATGGTAGGGGCAGGTGAAACGGGAGCGCTTACCGCCGTCGACCTGAACCAGTTGAGTCCCCCGGTGGGGACAGGCATTATGAAATGCCCGCACTTCGCCATCCCGGTCACGGGTAATCAATAATGAGGCATTCCCAGCTTCGAAGGCGCGGACGATAAAACTGCCAGGCTCCGGAATTTCACAGATATGACCCATCTGAATCCAGCTTCGCTTGAAAATAGCTTCCCGCTCAAGCTCGAAGTAGTCGCTCCGGTAGTAGGGTTCTGTTGGAATCGGATCGGTGCCGATAAAGGCCAGATCCTCTTTGGAGACGGGCGCAAAGGCCTGCACTGTTGTCGTCATCTGAAGATATCCCCCAGTAGTCTGTCTAGCGCATTGTCGGCGCAGCCCTGACAAAAATTACAACACTGATGCTGTAATTTCAACATATGTGTCGTATTTTTGGCGCAATCCTGACATCATTGTGTACTTTCCGTACAGAGCTATCCGTAGTGTACGAAAAGTGAGCAGCACCTACCCTGAACCCACACAAGCAGAAGGTCTCCGAGAAGGTTTTTCTATGTCAGCACCTGCCAGGACAACCCAACGTCGCAATAACTGTTTTTATGAAACGCATCAGGCCATGATCAAGACTACGGCCAGCCTGATCGCCGAGAAAGGAATTGAGTCCGTTTCGATTGCCGCCCTGGCCAGGGCGATGGGCATTAATCGGACCACTGTGTACTACCACTTCGACAGCAGAGAACAACTGGTCAATGAAGTGAAGGCCTGGTCTTCCGATCAACTCGCACAAGCATTTCGGCAGGACAAACCGCGCCAG
>JAGRIK010000318.1 GCA_020443325.1 Halioglobus sp. | reverse complement strand
GCGCCGTCCGGCTGCTTGCCGATACTGGCCGCTTCGCGATCCATTTCTATGAGTGCGTGCTCCACGCCTTCGCGTCGCAACAACTTCAGTACCGAGTCAACGGCGTAGGGCCGTACACAGTTATCGAGATTGATAACCATGCCGCGGGTGGGCAGGCGCACCCCTCGCTCG
Organism: Halioglobus sp.; assembly: GCA_020443325.1. GTDB lineage: Bacteria > Pseudomonadota > Gammaproteobacteria > Pseudomonadales > Halieaceae > Marimicrobium. The sequence continues at coordinate 1,898 of JAGRIK010000318.1, read as the reverse complement.
CCAATCTCCAGCGCGGACCAACCGACCAGTTTGAGCATGCCCTGCAGTTGCTTCTCCGTGGCCCGCAGCTGGCCGGCGGCGTTGTAACACTCGCGCAGTACGCGGGTGGAGGGGTCGAACAGGCGATTGCTTTGCTCCCACAGGGCCGAGACGTAACCGAACAGGCTGCGCCCTTCCGCGTCCAGTTCGGTGTAGGCGCCGGTGCCCGCCGCCAGGTTGATGGCGCTGACGACACTCTCGGGGTAGTGCGAGCCGAACTTGGCTTCCAGGCGCGAGAGTTCCGCCTGGGCGAGTTGCTCCAGTTCCTCGCCCTTGGTGGACCGGTCGCCCATCACGAGATGGCAGGGACTCCCAAAAGCGTGCAACCATTTCTCTCGTTTTGTATTCAACACGGCTTCTGTTCTGCGGCTCACGGCATTGTTGCTGGAATGTCAGGGCATCAATGTAACATTCCACGGCCGGTATACTCCATAGGCCGGCCGCTTCAGGGATGGCTGTGGCCAGGGTCTGCTGCCGGAAACGACAGGGTAACCCGGGTGCCGCCGCGCGCTTCAAAGCTGAGCGTGCCGCCCAACTGCTCCGCCATCAGCCTGACGATTGCCAAACCAGGGCTGGAGGAGGAGAGCGGATCGAAGTCAGCCGGCAGACCTATGCCGTCGTCTTCCACTGTCAACCGATACCGGGTTGCCTGGGCCGGTTTAGCGCTCTCTTCAGTCAATGCTATCTGCAGGTAATTGCTGGCGCGACCCAGCGGGAAGGCATGCTGGATAGCGTTTTCCAGCAACTCATAAAGTGCCACCGACAGAAGTGAGGCCTGCGGGAGGGGAAGTGGCTGCGAGCTAATCTCGTTGATGGTGGTGATCGTTTCCGGTTCCTGGTCCGAGCCGCTGAGCAGGCGTGGGATAACGATGTCGGCATACTTGTTGAGATCGGCCAGAAGATGATCGCCATGGTGATAGACGCACTCCTCCAGTGCCATAAGCGCCTTGACCCGGTTGACGTTTTTCCATGCCTCGTTGCCGGCAGCTCCCTCTGTAACGCCACCTCTTTGCGGCGAGATGAAATCGGCAATCAGATCCAGGGTGGTGACGTTGTGGCGGTACACCGATTTCACCAGTTGGTCCTGAATCTCCAATTGCTCCTGTAACTCATCCTCCGCCCGTTCGGCGTCGAGATTCATTTGGGCAGCACGCTCCGTAGCCCGGCGCTCAATACTATAGCTGTCGTATGCCCGCTTCATGAGCCAGAAGCCAATCACCAGGGTGATTGCATACAGGCAATAGGCCCACCAGCTGAGCCAGGGAGGAGGGGAGACGTGCACATCCAGGGACAGCCCTTCCCGATTCCAGATGCCAGCGGAGTTGGCTCCTTGTACCCGCAGCACATAATCCCCCGCCGGCAGATTGGTGTAAGTGGCCGTGTTTCGCGTCCCGTTATCGATCCAGTCCTCGTCGAATCCTTCGAGCATGTATCGGTACTGGTTTCTTTCGGGGTTTAGGAAATCCATTACGGCGAACTGAAAAGTTACATAGTTATCGGAGTAGTCGAGTTCAAGAGTAGCAATATCAATACCCGCCGAGACTGTGGATACATTGCCATGCGGAAACTTTATACTGGTTAATAAAACGCTTGAAGCGGGTTTGTCTGAACCTATTTTCCGAGGATCAAAACGCGTATATCCATTGCTGCCGCCAAAATACATAGTGTCATTTCTATCGGTATAGGCTGAGCCGGAGTTGAAGTCGCTTCCCTGTAAGCCGTCTGAAATGTTGTACTGTCCGGCGACACTTCCCTTACTGTCCAATCTAAAGATTCCGGACGGACTAGAACACCAAGTATATCCGGCGTGGTCGACCTGCATTCCATAGACAGTTAATGGAAGATTAGACCCATGGGGT
>JAGRIK010000317.1 GCA_020443325.1 Halioglobus sp. | reverse complement strand
TGTCAGCGGCCAGGGTAAGCATGAACTGGTCAGGTATGGCGCTTTTCAGTAAGTCATCTGCAGTAAGCGGGCCCGACGGCAGGCTGGAGGCTATAACTTTACCCTCAGCGTCAAAAAGATAAATCTCACTTTGCTGTGAGACTGTAGAGGATTGCAGCAGATGTGAAATAGATGTGAGAGTCATATCTATACCGACCACGGTATCGGTAGGGGTTATGCGTTTTGACAAGGTGAGCCCGGGTACTCCAAGTTGCGCAAACAGGTAGGGCTTGGTAGCGGCCACACTATCCGCGTTCATGGCTTCGGTGTACCAGGGCCTGGCGGTCGCCTCAAACTGGGTCCGCTCTGTGCGCATAGTTCGGGATTGCAGGGTCTCATCCAGATACTCAAATGCCCTGGTGCGCTCGCCAGCGACGGTCCGTACCGTCACGATTACCCAGCGATCGGCGGGCATGGCTCCCAGCGCCTGTCTTGCAAAATTGCTGTTATCCAGGTTTATGACCTCGAAAAAACTGCCATCGCCGTGGCCGAGGTAAATACCGTAGTAGATGGGGTTTTGTTCCAGTGCGCTGACAAGAATCTGCAGTTGTGCATCCCGATGGGTCGGCTCACCCAGCAGTGGGTTTGCGGCCAGCAATTCGATGACATTGTTATTGATCTTGACCAGGTTGGCGACTTCCGCTGCAATTTCGGAGGATGCCGCCCGGTACAGCTCCGTCGAACTCTCAAAGGCCATTGCCCTGGCAAAGTAGAATTGCAGTCCGATGGCCAGTGCTGCGGTCAGCAGGGTGGCCAGCAGGAATACGGCGACGACTGTTGGCCTGATTCGGGCCCGCAAGGAAGTTATTCTGGCTTTCACGGAGGTCCCCGATTTTTATTGCCGATAAAAAAAGGCCGGGGAGTTAAAACTCCCCGGCCCTGTCTTGATGCCTGTTGCTCTCCTGCTCGCACTGGGGTTAGAACCCTTGTAGCAATGGGTTCTACTGCCAGTGCGGCGCCTCAGGGGACGGTCAAACTCAGTGTTTTCTGGGCGATCTGGCCGCCGTTGTCTGTTACTGAAACCAATAACGTATATATACCTGAAGGAGGGGTTACGCCTGTAAGGGCTCCGCTGGTACTCAAGGTCAAGCCGCTTCCGTCATCGTTAACCATGCTCCAGACGTACGGTTGAACCCCTCCTGTGGCAGCGAGAACAGCGGCGTAGTTGGCTCCGGTGGGGGCTGGTAGAGTCTGTGTAGTGATAGTCAAAGTCGGGGCAGCGGCAGCAGCGCTTACCGTTACCGTCGCGGAACCCTCCACAATGTTCTCGCCGTCATTCACCTCGAAAGTTATCCCAAACGTACCCGGCGCGGTCGGCGTACCACTGAGTACTCCGGCTGGGGTAAGCGTCAGGCCGGATGCTCCGCCACTTACCAGGCGCCAAGTATAGTTTTCGGTGCCGCCGGTAGCTTCCAGCACCGCTGCGTAGCGCACGTCCTCGGTCGCGCCGGGCAGCGATGTAGTGGTTATGGTAAGCGGTGACGGATCAGGATTTACAGCCAGACTCAGTGCACTTGTTACGGTTCGCGTGTTATCTGTAACAGATACCGTAACGGCATAATCACCTTCCGCTGGCCCTGTTCCGCTCAGGATGCCGTCGTCTCGCAGGTCCAGGCCGGTTCCCCCATCGTCGATCAGGGTCCACATATAGTCGCCCTGGCCACCGGTAGCCTGGAGGATCGCGGTGTATGGCTCTCCTTCAGCGGCTGCCGGCAGGGAAGTCGTGGCAATAGACAGGGGCTGGGGAGTATCGCCGCCCGTCACTGAGAAAATAAACGACTGCTGCGCGGTTTTGCTGGATGCGTCGGTAACAAGCAGGGTAATGCCGTAGCTGCCAGCCGCCGGCGCTACGCCGGTCAGAAAACCTTCGTCATCGATTGTAAGCCCGGTGCCGCCGTCGTCGGCAATTGCCCAGGTGTAGGGAAGTACGCCGCCGCTGGCCTCGACCAGGGCTATATAATCCAGGCCATCAACGGCAGCAGGTAGTGCGGTACTGATGATCTTGATGCCGCTTTCAGCACTCACCTCCAGGGAATACGTGGCACTTGCTGTTGCGCCTTTTTTACCGGTGACGCTGATAGTAATAGCGTAGGTCCCCGGCTGGGTTGGTGAACTCCCGG
>JAGRIK010000003.1 GCA_020443325.1 Halioglobus sp. | reverse complement strand
TTTTGTATTCAGTCGTCATTTGCATGTACCCAGGGAATCCAGATTTTTAAATCCATTATTGTAAGGGAACCCTTTCACTCAAGACTGCAATTCGAGATACAGGTGTTCCAGTCCGCGGATAATGAACGATGGCTCGAACTGGTAGTGACGCGCGCCCGGTTTGCCGTGCTTCTCTTCCGATATCCGGATAGCCGAAGTCTGGTCGAAGAACTGGTTCAGTATCGCCGTCACTTCCGCCCGTGCGAGAGGCGCGCCGGCGCAGGTGTGGGAACCCCTGCCAAATGCGATGTGCTGTTTGATGCCGGGGCGTTTGAGCTTGAACTCATTGGCGTCCTCACCCCAGCGGCGTGGGTCGCGATTCGCCGCGGCCAACGCGACAATCACCTGGGTACCGGCGGGCACCGGTCGATCGCCGATTTTGGTGTCGCGGCGCGCGATCCGATGTGTGGCCTTGGAAGAGCCCTCCAGCCGCAGGATTTCCTCCAGGAACCACGGGATCAGCGTGCGATCGTCACGCAGTTGCTGCTGCAGACCGGGGACATCCACGATGTAGCGCATGGAATTGCCCAGCAATTTTGCGCTGGTATCCTGCCCTGCGGCGAACATAAAAACAGCTAAGCCAACCAGTTCGAGGATGTCCGGTTTGGTGCCATCCGGGTACGGCAACGTCGCCAGTTCGGACAAGAGGTCAGTCCCGGGACTGGCCATACGCTCCTCGAGATAACCGTAGAAATATGCTCCCATAAACTCCAGTGCGGACATGTCGGTCGGGGCGTCAGGATTCTCGATGCTGCCCACGGTTTGGCCCGCGGCGATTTTTTCCTCGAATTTTTTTCGATCCTCGGCAGGCACACCCAACAGGTCGGCCACCACCATCGTGACATAGGGCGTCGCGATCTGGTTCACCAGTTCGCAGCCGCCCTCGGCGACAGCGGCACGCACCAGTTCTGCCGCGTAATCACGCATAAAGGCCTCGTTCGATTTCAGGCGTGACGGTGTAAACATGCGGCTCATCAGCGCACGCACATTGGTATGGTGCGCGTCGTCGAAAGTGACCACCAGGTCACCGCCGACGTACTTATCCCGGTGTGCTTCGATCTGCGCGGAAATATCGCTGCCCTCAGGCTTGAACGGCAGCGGGAACGCCGAACTGGCCAGGGAGTTGAGCGAGGAAAAATCGGCGGGGTTACGCAGCACCTCGACACACTCATCGAATCCAGTGATCAACAGGCAGTCATGGGTTTCTAACTGGCAGACGGGGCCGCGCGGACGCATTTCCTCAAAATAGCCGTAGGGATCCAGCAGTACGGAGGGGTCGGTAAAATAGTCACGTTCATTGGTCGCTTGAGTAGTCATAGCAGTCATTCCTGTAGTGGGTTCAACCTTCGGCAGTTAAGCGTCTTCAGGCGCTATCGTCGCCCGCAGTCCGTGAAATTCGTCGCCCAGTCGAATCTGGCAGGACAGGCGTGAGTTGGCTTGCCGGTACGCCGAGAACGCGAGCAGATCATCCTCATCCTGCTCCATCGGGGGCAATTGCGTGATCGCGTCGTCCTGGATGTAGACGTGGCAGGTGGCGCAGGAGCAGACGCCGCCGCACAGCGCGAGCAGATCGGCAACGCCCGCTTCGGTGATCGCCTGCATCAGCGAGGTGCCTGGACGTATGGCGATCTCCGTCTGTTCGCCGCTTCTATCGGTTACCACAAGCTGAGCCATAAGAATCCTCCGATTCGACTGGTGCAATCCCCGCCCTTTCCTCACGTGTCCACGCGCTTGTCGCAGCCGCAGGTTCCACAGCACATTGCGTTGGAATCAACGAGATCACATTCAATAAATGATACACAGTGAATCATATTTGTATTTTCACCTTCATGCAATGTCTATCGAAAAATTATTTCTATAGGTGTTTTATCGGTTTTTTTCCTATACTAGAAATACCACTCACACTACACTGATCCAATATGAATCATTTTGATATGCAACTCTCACCGCCCTCCAGACGCGAAAGCGGTAAAAGAATAGCCCGGACACATGCCGCGCTGCTCGATGCATTACTGTTGCTACTGGAGGAGAAAGCCTTCGAGCAGATCACCGTGAAGGAGATCACTGGCCGTGCCAAAGTAGGCTACGCCACATTCTTCCGACGGTACCCGGACAAGGAGGCACTGCTGCACGACCTGGCGGCACAGGAGATCCAGAACCTGTTGACCATGACCCTGCCGATTTTCCATACAGCGGACACCACCGCCTCAACGCAGGCCCTGTGTGCGTACGTGTGGAAACACCGGAAACTGTGGCGAGCACTGCTCACCGGTGGCGCGGCCGCCACGTTGAAAGAGGAATACCTGCGGCTGGCGCTGCAGGTTGCGGAGCAACAAATCGACTCGGATGCATGGCTACCGGTGGATCTGGCCGTGCGCTTCTCCGTCACTGCACTGGTTGAGACGCTCTCCTGGTGGCTGATACACGATGCCCCGCCCAACGTCGAAGCCATGGCCGGGATAGTGAACCGGCTCGCCGTGCAGCCCGTATTCTCGCCAGCGGATTAGCCGGTGCCACACCCGCTCACCTAACGTCTCGTACGTATGAGCGTTACTGACTTATCACGCCCAGCAACGCCTCGGCGGTCTGCTGTGGCTCGGAGATCATCAGGTCGTGGCCGGTATCGATTTCCCAGAAACGCCCCTGGGTCAGCTCGCGGATCTGGCTGCGAATTTCGTCGGTCAGGTTCTCGATCTGCACACCGCTGAAAATAAACGAGATCGGCAGCTGGCGCATCGCCTCTTCGTTGCCCAACACCAGTTTTTGCTCAAAGCAGGCCCACGGGTGCGGCGTCAACTTGGGTTTCATCCAGGCAATTTGCGCCGGGTCGGTCACGCCGTAGAACTCCATCGGGTCTTCACCGGGATACAACACCAGTTCCACGCCATCGACCACCCGCGCTTTTTCCCGCGCCGCCAGGATAACCTCACCGGCATGGTCAACCAGCGACTGTCCGTTACTCGGGAAGGCCGCATCGAGATACACGAGATTTGCGATACGGTCGGTCGCACGATCCGCGACTCCGGTGATCACCATACCACCGTAGCTGTGGCCGACCAGAATCACATCGCGTAAATCCTCATACTGCAGCAGTTTTACGATATCGGTGATATGTGTATCGAGATTGATAGCCGCGCTGAGCAGGTGTTCCCGATCGGCCAGCCCGGTGAGTGAGGGCGCATACACCTCGTGACCCTTCGCGCGCAGTATTTTTGCCACGGGTTGATAGCACCAGCCGCCGTGACCGCCGCCGTGTACCAGCACATATGTCGCCATGAAACAGTCTCGGTTTGCGTGTCTTATAAGTTGGTTACGCTGTTCACCGGCGGGTTTTTTTCGCCGCGCCACGGCCCGCTGCGCCGCGCGCATGCCGCTTGCCATACTGGCGCTCCATCACCTCGCGCTCCTTCTCGGTGGTACGCGCCTGTTCTTTCGGCGCCAGGTTTGCAATGCGGTACAGGGATTTAACATCCGTGCGCTCCAACTCCACCCACTGGCCCTGCTTGACCTTGGAGGGAATGAAGACATCACCGTAGCGTACGCGTTTGAGGCGCGATACCGTCAGCCCCTGGGATTCCCACAACCGTCGCACCTCGCGATTGCGCCCTTCCATCAGCACCACGCAATACCAGCGGTTGATGCCGCCCTTGCCGATCTGCTGAATATCGGTGAAGCGCGCCACGCCATCTTCCAGCATCACACCCTCCAGCATACGCTGCAGCATTTCGTCCTGCACATCACCCATCACCCGCACCATGTACTCGCGCTCGATATTGGATGAGGGGTGCATCAGCCCATTGGCCAACTCGCCATCTGTGGTAAACAGCAGCAGGCCAGAGGTGTTGAAATCCAGGCGGCCTATCGAAATCCAGCGCCCCGTCTTGAGGTTGGGCAGACGCCCAAATACCGTGCGACGCCCCTCGGGATCACTGCGCGAGCAGACTTCTCCGGGCGGTTTATGGTAGAGAATGCAACGCGCTTCCAGGGCCGGCGGCGTATCCAGTTGGCGGCCATCGACGGACAACTGGTCGCGCGACTCAACGCGATCACCGAGCTGGGCAATTTTGCCATTCACCGCCACCCTGCCGGCCTCGATCCAGCGCTCCATTTCACGGCGCGAACCCAGCCCGGTACGCGCCAGTACTTTCTGCAGTTTTTCTCCGGCAGCGGTATCTACCGCACCAGGCTTTGCAGCGCGGGGCTTGTCAGGAGTTGCGGGCTGTTTTTCCTGCAGACGGGGTGCGTCCCTGTGGGACTTCTTGGCCATGTCGGGTCAGATCTGCGATTCGGGTTTGGACGGTGTACTGTCGGTGTAATCATCCAGGTCGGAATCGGCTTCCTCATCGGAATCAGCCTCTTCCCCAGCGAAATCGGCAGCCTCTGATCGCGACACCCTCGCTTCGAGGTCATCCACAGCCTCGGCCAGAGTGACGGGCTCATCGGCATCCTCGGACTCCGACGACAGATGCGCGGTACCACCGACCACCGTCAGGCCCGCACTGAACTCGCCCTGCTCCGACGCCGAAGTCTCATCCAACACTTGTTCCGTCGCCTGCCCAGAAACCTGTTCCGGTATCGAACCCGACTGTTGCTCTTGCTCCGAATCAGGCTCTTGCGCTTGCCCCGTACCCGACTCTTGCGCTTGCCCCATATCCGGCAACGGATCGCTGAATCCCAGTTCCGCGTTGAGTGTTTCCAGGTCGCGAATCTCCGCCAGGGCGGGCAATTGATCGAGGGTCTTCAGGCTGAAATAGTCAAGGAACTGGCGAGTCGTGGCATACATGGCAGGGCGACCCGGTACATCCCGGTGCCCCACCACACGGATCCACTCGCGCTCGTGCAGCGTTTTGATGATATTGGAGCTGACCGCGACGCCGCGAATCTCCTCGATCTCCCCACGCGTGATGGGCTGGCGATAGGCGACCAGTGCCAGGGTCTCCAGCAGCGCGCGCGAGTATTTCTGCGGGCGCTCATGCCACAGGCGCCCCACCCAGGGGCTGAGCGACTGCCGCACCTGGTAGCGGAAACCGCTGGCCACTTCCTGCAGTTCGAAGCCGCGATCCTCGCAGCGTGCCTGAGCCTCTGTGATCGCCTCGCGGATCGCGGTATTGTCGGGCCGCTCGTGCTCCTCAAACAACTCCGCCAACTGCGCCACCGTCAGGGGCTTGTCCGCAGCCAGCAACGCGCCCTCGATAATCTGCACTAAACCGATTTCCGACATATTACTCAGACCTTGCCTTGACGTGGATCGGGCCAAAATTTTCGGTCTGCACGATTTCCACGAGTGATTCCTTGATAAGTTCCATGATGGCCAGGAAAGTCACCACAACTCCCAGCCGCCCCTCAGAAGCATTGAACAGCGATACGAAAGGGACAAACTGCCGACCGGCGAGCCGTTCCAGCACCTCGCTCATGCGCTCCCGTGTCGACAGCGCTTCCCGCGCGATATGGTGGCTGGCGAACATATCCGCCCGGCGCATAACCTCGCCCATCGCCAGTAACAACTCCCGCATTTCGACATATGGCTCAGGCCGCTCACGATTCAATGTCGGGGGATTGGCGCTGCCCACCCACGTATCCCGCTCAACGCGCGGCATTTCCTCGATATCTTCCGCCGCCTTCTTGAAGCGCTCGTACTCCTGCAGGCGTCGAATCAGTTGTGCGCGCGGATCCTCCTCGTCATCTTCGACCTCGCTGGAGCGCGGCAGCAGCATGCGCGACTTGATCTCGGCCAGCATCGCGGCCATCAGCAGGTATTCCGCCGCCAGTTCGAACTGCATTG